>DATEPC010000062.1:0-40431 GCA_035273405.1 Pyrinomonadaceae bacterium
GTTGGTGATGCTACGCTCCAGCGCGACTCAGCTCCATCAACGAGTGCAGCTAGTCGATACGGTAACAACCTGGTTGGGACGGCAGGTGAGTACTACGTTTGTGCGGAGCTTTGCCGGCGAGGTTATCTGGCGCTTCTCACCCCAAAGAATAATCCTCTGTTTGACGTGGTCGCCACTAATGCGGACGGAACGGCGTCAGTTTCGATTCAGGTGAAGACTCGCTCAATCGGAAACAATCAAGGTTGGAAGATCGGTAAGCCCAAGGATAGCTCAACGACCCCCGGTGACCCTTTCGTGGTGCTGGTGAACCTGCAACCCGATGGCGTCCCCGATTTCTATGTCTAGCGATATTCGGAGTTCGTCGCGCGCGTCAATGAGGAATTTCAGAGCTATATCTCAAAGCCGAAAAGAAGTGGTGAGCCGCGAAAAGATCCCGGTTTTCGCGCCTTTGACGAAAAACATTTCATAGACTCGGATAGGGCACGTAAGAATAACTGGGAGCCAATTGTCGATGCGTTGCGTGGCAATGGTTCCGGAAACAATAGGAAACGCGGCGAGTGAACGCCACGTCTCGCATCCTTCATCCTTTTCTTACGGTCCGTCCGGTTCGCCCTTCTTACCCTTCTTCTTCGCCGGTTCAGCTTCGCGCGGACGAGTCTCCTGTCGCGGCGCTTCCGCAGGCGGCGTTTGCGGCTTTGGTGCCGGGTCGGTGCGTGGCTCGGCCGGTTGATCTTGCTTCGGCGCCGGCGGCAATGTCGTGTCTTCTAATTTTGGCGTCGTTATCGCGCTCGGCTGAGTGGCGGTGCCTTCTTCCGTCTCCTCGGTTTCCTCTTCCACGGACATCTGCGCGCGCTCGAGCTGGAGTTCGCGTTGCCGCTGGCGATACATTTCGCGCATGTCTTCCGGCATTGATGGCGCCTTCGGGAATTCCTCTTTCGGCTTGTCTTTCAGAAAGTCGCGCATGAAATCGATGAAGTACGGTAGCGCGCCGACTCCGCCCGTCATGCCGTTTCCAAGATTCTTCTTTCTACCCGGATAACCCATCCACACGCCGGTCACGTATGTCGGCGAGTAGCCAATGAACCAAACATCTGTGTGATCGTTCACTGTACCCGTCTTACCCGCAATCGGATGGGGCAGGGAACTGGCTGCGGTCGCGGTGCCGCCGGTGACGACGCCGCGCATCATCTGCGCCATCGTCAGCGCGACGTACTCGTTGACAACTTTGTAAGTTGTCTTCTCCCACTCTTCCAAAACCGCGCCGTCACGATCCAAAACTTTTCGCACCATGTGCGGCTCGACGCGAACGCCTTTGTTCGGAAAGACGGAGTACGCCGAAACCATCTGATCCAGTGGCACCTCAGTCGCGCCCAAAGCTGACGGCAGATAGGGCGCCATCGGCACCTTGATTCCAAAGCGACGCACCATCTGCGCGCCCGTCTGAATGCCGACGGTCTGCAGCAGGTGCACGGCCGGAATGTTCATCGATTGTGCCAGCGCGGTCTTTAAAGGCATGTCGCCGTTGCTGGTCGAGCCGTTGTAATTGTGCGGCTGCCAACTGCCGATGCTGATGGGCGCCCCGCTGACCGTCGTCTCAGGTGTCATGCCCCATTCAACGGCGGCGGTGTAGATGAAAGGTTTGAAAGCCGAGCCGGTCTGTCTATAAGCCTGCACGGCGTTGTTGAATTTGTTAGTGAGAAAATCGTAGCCACCCTGCATCGCGACAATCTCGCCCGTCTTCGCGTTCAGCGTCATCAGCGCCCCTTCGACGGCGGGAACTTGAGTGAGCTCAACTTTCAAACGCCGCGCTTTCTTGTCCACGCTTCGGATGATGAATTCGGCGAGATAACCCGGCTTGAATTCGCTGCTTGGCGAGCGGCCGCTCCAGCCCATGTCGGCGCCGGTCACGGTCGCCGTGTAGTTGCCAAATCGAACGGTGGCATCAGCGCCGACTTTCATCACCAGGCCTTTGATGTAGCGCCCTTCGACATAGTCGTTGCGATACCAATCCGGATATTTGTAGCTGTTCAGTTCCTGTTGCGTAGGCACTCCGTTGCTCGACGACGTGGCAATCGCTTCGTAGGAAGAGCGCCAGCCGCGGCCTTTGTCGTAACGTCGCAAACCCGCACGGACAACTTCGTAAGCCTTCTTCTGCGCGTCTACGTTGATTGTCGAATAGACGTACAGGCCGGTTTGCGCGACGCGCGTGGTGAACTTGTCTTCCAGGTCCTGGCGAATGTATTCGACGACGTAGTCGAACGCGGGGTGCGTCGCTTGGGGCGGCTGGTAATACGCCGAATCGGAGAGCTGAATCGGTTTGGCTTTGGCTGCGGCCACTTCGGATTCCGTTGCGTACCCCTGACGGGCCATCAGATCCAAAACCAGATCGCGGCGTTCTTTCGCCCGTGCCGGATTTGTGGTTGGCGAGTATTCACCGGGAGCTTTCGGGATTGCGGCCAGCAGGGCCGCTTCATCAATGGTCAGGTCCTTCGCCTGCTTGTTGAAATAAACCTGAGCGCCGGCCTCTACGCCATACGCGTTAGCGCCCACGAAGATGTGGTTCGCGTAGAGCTCCATGATTTGCTGCTTTGTGTAGTAACGCTCGATCTGAAGCGCCAGCAACCATTCATTCACTTTGCGCCGGTAACTTTGCTCGCGTGTGAGAAACAGGTTCTTCGCAAGCTGCTGTGTCAGCGTCGAGCCTCCCTCAACCTTTTCCGTCGTCAGGTTCTTCCAGGCTGCACCCATGATGCGCACGGGATCAATGCCGATGTGATTGTAAAAGCGCGCGTCCTCGACCGCGAGAATCGCGTTCTTCATCACGGGCGGAATTTCTTCATACTTCAGTGGGATGCGCTTCTCGAGCGCGAACTCTCCGATGATCGTCTTGCCGTCGTCGGCGTAGATGCGCGTCACGACGCTCGGGCGGTAGGTCGCCAGCGCGGCAACTTCACTGGCCGCCTGTGAATAGTTCAACTGATAAGCCGCGATGATGCCCGTCAGGCCGCCCGCCGCGAGGGCAAGCAGCAGGACCGCGGGAAACCAGAAGCGTCGCAACAGGTGCTTCCGTTCGTGCGGCGGGGCGTTCACGATAGCCATGGGCTTGTAAGCTTTTAGACGATCGAAGGGCGGTTTTGCGGCCATAATTTCCAGTTCCTGTCGTTTAATTAGGGCTGTTAGGAACCTAATTTAGATGCCGTTTCCGGACAACGTGGCTTCCCACAGTCAACCCGAAACCCGGTATCCCCGAAGGATTATAGCCTGAGCCGGTGAATATCCTCACGTGCTTGGATTTACAGACGTGCCTCGGCGTAAGCACGGGCCTTCGCCGGAGTGTCCATAGTTTGCACCCACGCACTATCGGTGAACGCCCAGTTGATCATTCCTTTTGTGAAGCTTTGATAAGTCGAGGTGGGCATGCCGCCGGAATCAACGATGCCAACTTTCTTTGCGGCGCGTTGCTGCAGACTTGTATCGCCGCTCTTCGCCGCCGCGTAGAACAGACGATACTTGTCCGTCTCAGACATGTTCGACGAATCGGCAGATTCATCAGTTGAGTCCGAGGAAGTTGAGCTGGAATTTGTGTTCGCAGCTAAGTTGTCGTTGTCAGACCGATTCCAATTGTAGTTCGAGTTGTCGTTTGAATTGGAGTTCGAGTTCGAGGTCAGCTCGTCGAAAGTTGATCCCTGCGAGCGACGAAACGCGAACGCGCCGATGACCAGCACCATCAAAAGAATGCTCAAAACCGGCCCCACCATAGCCAAACCCTTGCCGCCGTATCGAGCAGGTTGTTTGATCGAAAGCACAATCGCAATCCCGGCCGCAATTAACGAAAGGATCATCAGAATAGTGCCGAACAGCGTTCCGATCCCCCATAGGCTGACGACCAGTCGATCTATAGGCGCGTTGCGAAACGCGAACTCGGAAAGAATCGGCTGGCTCAAGCTGTAAAGCAGAAACGGCAAAGCCAACAGGCCGAGCGCCAGCGCAATCACCGCCAGCCACTTTCGCTTCTTCGGCGTGGGTTGATAACTCGACGCTGGCGGCGGCGGCGTTGGGCTAAACGCGATGGTAGGTTGCGACGATGGCGATGCGTTGAACGGTTCTGCGGGTGCGGCTTCACTGACGAGTTGCGTTCCATCGTCGGCGCAGAACAGCAAAGACTCGTCCGTATAAGTCCGATTACAAATAGTGCAACGTTTCATTTGGTTTTTCCTGAAGTTTCCTTGTGTACGTCACGCTGAAGGCGTGAAATAGAATAGCCCAGAGCAAGCGCGTAGCGCGACGCCCTGGGGCCCAATTCGTTTAAAGTGTCCCGTGCCCTGAAGGGGCGCGATGGTTCCTTCGGGATGTCGCGCCTTCAGCGCTCGGTAATTTCTAACACCGTCACCCAGGGCCTTGCCCTGGGCTATTGCATCTTCGCGCCTTTGGCGCTTCAGCACATCACCAGAACTCTTTATCATCCCCGACGGGGTGGAGGGCAGCCTCCCCAACCGACGTCTGATATCTTGTCGCGTGAACGGAGGACAATCTTGGTTACCTGCTTCATACGCTACACAATCGATCAAAGAAGGTGGGCCGAGTTTGAACATTACGCGCGCGTCTGGATGAGACTGATCGAGAAATACGGCGGCACGCATCATGGCTACTTCGTGCCGGGCGATGAGCCACCATCCGCTGCTTTCAGTTTTCCTGGCATCGGGGAAACCGGTGCGGACAATATTGCTCTAGCATTGTTCAGCTTCCCGAGTGTCGATTCATATGAAAACTATCGGCGGGAGGTGCCGAAAGATCCCGAATGCGTCGAGGTCACGAAGCATTACGAAAAGACAAAGCCCTTCACGAAGTATGAAAGGACCTTCATGCGACGTGTGGAGCGCGACTGACGCGAAGCCTACCGAAACTCTTTGTCATCTGCTGACGGTCCGTAGATGGCCGGCACCTTCGCGCCCATCAGACGCAGATACACAGTCATTTGCCCGCGATGATGCGCGAGGTGAAGCAAGGAGTCCTGGATCATCGCGTGGCGCGTTGCTTCCGCGACGACATTGCCGCCGGCCTTCAACTGCCAATTGGTGTTCAGGTGCTCGTCTGAAGTCTTCCCGAACGCGTCGCGCGCGCCGGCGGCAGCTTTGTCGAGCGCTTCGACATACTCTGCGCTGGTGTTGAGCGGCTTCATCTCGAACTTTCCGCCGTCTTTCGGCGCGATGTCGAGCTCGTCCTGCGTGAGCTGCATCGTGATCCACATCGGAATGGTCGCAACCATGTTGGCGAGATAGCCGAAGGCCATCGACTTCTCATGCGGCTTCCAATCCGACTTTCCTTCCGGTACTTGTTCGAGGGCGCGCCGCGAACGCTCCACTTCACGATCCAGTTGGGCGAGTAAGAAATCTTTAATGTTCATTGTTTGGCTCCTTAAGAATTAATGGGCAGATTACACGGATTAGGAAGAGAAGGCATAACGATGTGAGCGATCAGGCGGTACAGTAGCTTAGGGCGTAAGGGACCGCGCACCTTTTGAAACCTTCGGTTTGGTCGGACGTGCACTCTAAACGTAAATACGAAACAAGCAGGGATAAGGAGCTAGTAATATGAAAGAGAACCTGTCGTTGGAGGCGCTCGAGCGCCGCGCCCATAAACTCGAGCGATGGCTGAGAATTCAATCCGCCGTGTCGATCGTGGTGGTCGGCCTTGGCTTATGTGCCTTCAAGATTCAGTCCAAGTCTCAAGAAACCGCAAAACCTCAGTCTTTAAAAGTTTCAGAACTCGTCGTGGTTGATCCGAAAGGGGTCGAGCGCGTCCGCATCGGTGGCGATCTTCCGGATGCCGTCTACAACGGAAAGCGCGTCCCCCGCGGCGGCAAAGCTGCCGGCGTGTTGCTTTACGACGACACGGGCCGCGAGCGAGGCGGATATGTCACGTGGGGGTCAGAGAACATCGGGCTTACGCTCGATTCGGCAAAGGAGCAAGTGGCGTTGTTCGCGGCCGGGCTCAAGGGGTCAGCTTTGAGCATGAGATATGGCAACGACATGATCGAATTGCGTTCAGACGAGGATGGTTCGCGCATTACCGCAGTGCACGATAGTCGCATCGTGATGCAACAGCCCGGAACGCTTAAAATCAGTAGCGGTACGTGCGAGGCTTATCGCGGCGTGCGCGCGAAAGGTACCTTAGAAAGAGCTATGATTAGTTGCCAGCGTCGTTTTACGGAAAGCGCCTGCCGCGCTTGTTTGGAACAGAAGTGAACCAGCAGGGTCGGATATAGCCTTAGACCAGCGACTTCTCGTGCGGCTCAATCGGACTTTTTAAAATTGCAACTGCTTGTGCTCTCCACTGTCCGATTGTTCGCCGGTCACCAGCGTATGGACGAAATTCAATGCGAAACTGATCGTGCTTGAAGGGCTATCCCAATACTCGGCCTTCTCGGCGTTGACTCGCAGAAGGGCGACATTCGGATCGTCCTTGCCTTTGGGAAACCACATCTTGAATGTCTCTCTCCAAAGTTCATCAATCTTCTTGCGGTCGCGCACCAGATGCGCTCGGCCCGTGATTGAAATGTAGTTTTGGTTTTGCGGATCGGCGAAGCTGACATTCACGCGGGGCGTGTCGTTGATCTCGCTGACTTTGTGAGAAGAGACGGCGGTGAAAAACCACAGGTCGGCGTTATCGTCAATGTCGCCATTCGACGACATCGGGCGGCTGTGCAAGTCGCCGCGTTCATCGATCGTCGTCAACATGCAGAAGTCGATGTCCTTGACCATGTCGCGCAGTTTCTGCAAATCGTTTGTGGGAACCAGTGCTGTACTCATCAGTTCATTCCTAGCTTCAATTATTTCAAAGTTCAGGCGAACTCTGACTTAGCATCTTCACGGATCGTTGTCGTGGTTCCCACAAAGATGCGTCAAAGAGCCGAAGCCGCCAGCGTTATGGTTGTCCAACTCGAAAATCTGCTTGCGCGCGAGCATAATGTCGAGGAAATTATGAAAGACGGGAAACAAAACCAGCCGGAAGCTGCCAGTAAGAAACCTGCGAAAGCTCCGGTCTCAGATGCCGAGTTCCGTCGCCGGTTAAAGAACATTTCTGAATGGAGAAAGAAGCGCCTTGCCCAGCTTCGTGCCAAGGATTCGCGTTGAGGTTTACGTACCGCTCCGCGACCATTCTGCCTATCAAGACACGCTGACCTGGCTCATCGACGAATTCACTGAGCTGTGTGGCGGCTGCACCGTCCATGAAAACGCCGGCGGCTACTATTTTTCCGACAGCGGTGAAGTCACCGAAGACCGCGTGAACATCATCTACAGCGACTTTCCGATGAACTGGGATGAGCCGGTGGACCAGGAGGCCGCGCTCGACTACTGCGCCAGGTTGCAGAGCTTCCTGCTCGATAATCTTTGGGAAGAAGAAATTCTGATTGCCGCACATCCAACTTCGAATGTAAGGCGGTGACTGCAATATCAGGCAAACCTGACAACTCCCGCCGCATCTCTTATACTGATTCTGCTCGCTTAAGACGGGGGCGACAGGCTTCGACAGGGGCCGTAACGTCCGTCGCGATGCATGCCGGGCCTTTTTCTTGTGGGGACCGTTATCAAATTGCAGGGAAAAACAATTGCCAACTCTAACGAGTTAGCTCTCGCGGCCTAATAGGTTAGCGAGCGTCTCCGCCGCAAGTTGCTCATGCGCGCGGATGGAGATGTCACCTTAGTTGAGCTGGCCCATCGCTTCGGTCCGTGGCGATGGGTGAGAACAAAGTCGGACTAGTCGGTTCCAAGGTCTTGCTGCTTCCTAACTTGGCAACCGACGAAGTTCGAACCGGCGACAATATGTTTGCCGGAACGAAAAAGAGAAGCAGCTAAGCATGTAGATTCCTTCGGCGTTGACCTTTGGATCCGGGTTCGATTCCCGGCGCCTCCACCATAAAAGCAGGGGTCAGGTTTTAGGGGCTAGGGGTCAGTCAACCCGCTGCCGCTGGCTTGATGTTTTCATCCCTCATCCTTCATCCTTCATCCTTGCTTACATCCCTTCCAATCGGAATCTTCGACTCGGGCGTGGGCGGTCTTACCGTCTATCGCGCGCTGCACGAGCATCTGCCGAATGAGCGCTTCGTCTATCTGGGCGACACGGCGCGAGTGCCTTACGGCACGAAGTCTTTGGCGACGGTTGAGCGGTACGCAGTTGAGAATGCGCGCTTCCTGGCAGCGCACGGAATCAAGATGCTGGTTGTCGCTTGCAACACCGCTTCGGCGCTCGCGCTGCCGGCGATTCGAAGCGCTTTGCAGATCGATGTCGTGGGGGTGATTGGGCCGGGCGCGAGGGCGGCGGTTCTGAGCGAGTCGATTAGAGAAATGCAGGCCGGCGGGCCGCGGCACCAACGAGCTATCGGAGTGATCGCCACCGAATCGACTGTGCAGAGCGCCGCTTATACGAAAGCGATTTCGAGAATTGATTCGACAATCAAGGTGCTGGAACGCGCTTGCCCGTTGTTCGTCCCTTTGGCCGAAGAAGGTTGGGGCGACAACGCCGTCGCGCGCAGTGTCGCGCAGACTTATTTGGAAGGCCTTCGCGGAAGTATCGATACCCTGGTCCTTGGTTGCACCCATTACCCAATTCTGAGAGATGTAATTCAGGAGACGGTCGGCGAATACGTAAAGCTGGTTGACTCAGGCGAAGCGACCGCGGTGGAAGTTAAAGCGCTATTGAAGGATAAAAGCCTTGCTCGAGTAACGCCGCCGACCGGTGCACTCGAACGGCAGTTGTGCGATGATTTGGACCACTTTTATGTGACCGACGCCGCGCAAAGATTCGCCCGAGTGGCCGAGAGGTTTTTGGGAGCGACGCCGTCAAGGCTGGAGGCAGTTGAATTGTGGGGGGACGACAGGCTCAAGACTTAATCCACAGATTGCGCAGATTACACAGATTAGAACGAACTACTTAGGGTTTAAGCCAGAGCCCACTGATCTAGTCTGAGTAGTACCATCTGCGTAATCGGCGTAATCTGCGGACACATCATGACTTTCAAACGCACAGACAACCGCGCGCCGGATGAACTGCGCGCAGTAAAAATCACACCCGGCTTTCTGCCGAACGCCGAAGGCTCAGCGTTGATCGAGATTGGCAACACCCGGGTCATCTGCGCAGCGTCGGTGGAAGAGAAGTTGCCGCCGCACCTGCGCAGCCAGCGAACTGAAGGGTGGGTCACAGCCGAGTACGGTATGCTGCCACGCTCAACGCACACACGAACCGCACGCGAAGTCGGTCGCGGTCCTTCCGGACGCACTCATGAAATTCAACGTTTGATCGGCCGCAGCCTTCGCGCGATTTCGGATCGCACTGTGCTCGGCGAGCGCACCGTCACGCTTGATTGCGACGTGCTGCAGGCCGACGGTGGCACGCGCACCGCGGCGATCACGGGCGCTTACGTTGCTTACACGATCGCTTGCCGGCGTCTGCTGGCAGCAAAGAAGATAAAACGATCCCCGATTACGAGCGAAGTCGCTGCGGTGAGCGTCGGCATCGTTGACGGAACGCCTCTGCTCGATCTGAAATACGACGAAGACTCGCGTGCTGAAGTTGATATGAACGTCGTTTGCACTGGCGACAGCCGCTTTATCGAAGTTCAGGGCACCGCTGAAGGCTTGCCGTTTACGCGCGAGCAGATGGATGAATTGCTGGAGTTGGCCAAGAATGGAATCGCGCAACTGGTTCAGCTTCAACGCCAGGCCCTGGCGGCCACGGAATAGCTGACTGGAGCGCAAGCGTCCTCGCTTGCCGCGTAATTTGGAGTCGATCTGCAGAGCAAGCGAGACGCTTGCGCTCCAGTCCTGGGACAACATCAACAACAGATGCGGCATCTTACACACTGTATTACCTTCAAAAGGAGTATCCCCTTGCGTTCAGCATTAACATTTCTTTCCTTGTTTGCAGTAATTGGCCTGGCGGCCTTCGGCACATCGGTTGCGGCCCAGAGCCACAGCTATACCAGTGCGAAGGTGGAATACATTGTCGACTTCCCATCGCCAATGTGGCGGCTGGTGGACGAGCCCGATGAAATGCACCAGCACGCCGAGTTCGTCTACAACGATCGCAACGACGGCTACCTGCGAATTCGGAAGGAGAAACTGGATGAAGGCCTGACCATCCGCGAATTCGCGCGGCGGGATCAGGAGCAGAAAGTCCGCTTCCTGCCGGGCTACGTCGATGGCAAGGAAGACAATTTCACTGGTCGCATGACAGGTGTCACCATCTCGTACGAGTTCACCCAAGCCGGCAAGCCGATGGCCGGCCGTACTTATTACCTCCAAGCCGATGACCGCACTGTTTATGCGATTAGGTTTACCGGCATGCGCGATAAGCTCTCGCGGATCCGCAATCAAACGGATCAAATTGCGCGGACGTTCAAGCTGAAATAATCCGCCTGAAAAAAAGTCTTTGGGCTTTGGATTTTGGACTTTGATGCTCTTCTAAGACCTAAGACCTAAGACCTAAGACCTAAGACCTAACCAGCAGACCAAAGATCTTTCTTCGTAACCTTTCACTGGTCTCCCGTAATACCTATTAGGTCTCCCCGATCGTCACGTTGATCCGCGCTCCTGTTTTATCGGGCAAGGGTCGAACTGTGTCCCAAGTTCTCCCCTCCAACGTTTCACGTCCGCCCGGAATAAGGAGCTTGCGATGAATGTTAATTCGCGCGTAGACGAGCCTGCTGTCTCACGTTCCACCCACTTCACGTTGACACTGCTTTCCGATGCGCCGCTTTCAGAGAGATTGCCGGCCGAAATCAGTTTCTTCATCAGCCGGGTCAAAGAGCGCTGGCCGGAATTCAAAGAAGATCCGGTCAGCGTGATCAAAATCGAAGCAAGACACCTTGGCCAGGTTTTGAAGCATGCCTTCAGCCGGCCGCAGGTCGCCGCAGGCCTGGTGACTTCGATCATGTTTGTCATGTCGGTCACGCTGATTGTTGCCGTGCTGGATCAACGTGGGGTCAATCGGGAACGGGAAGATGAGCGTGATGATCTCGAGGTCGTTACCACCATTAACTTACCGGAAAGTCCAGATACCAAGTCCGACCCGGGCATCGGCGCAGGCGACAAAGGGCGCGTCGGATTTGAACGCGGCCGTGGCGAAGGGTCGCGTCCTGAGTCTGCGCGTTCACGCGGCGGTGGTGGCGGGGGAGATGGTTCGCGTTTGGCTTCGTCGCAGGGCCGCATTCCAACTCCGTCCCTGATTCCCGCGCCGATTCCCACGGCGGCGGTGCGGTTGCCGCAGGCTCTGCCGCTTGCCGGCATCGATCTCGATCCTGCTTTATCGCGAAAGCTCGACTACTCGTCGTACGGCGATCCGCGGTCAAAATCGACAACGCCTTCGAATGGCTCGGGTGAAAGTGGCGGCGTCGGTGACGGCAAAGGCACAGGAGTTGGTGAAGGCGATGGTCCCGGTTTCGGACCCGGACGTGACGGAAACATTGGTGATGGCAGCAAAGAGCCCGGCGGCCGAGGCCCCGGCGGGTCGCGGGGAAATAGGCCAGACGAAGACGCGGATCGCGTTTTCAAGTCACCCGAGGTCAGTACGCGTCCCCGCGTGATCGCCAAACCCGAGCCGCAATACACGGAACAGGCCCGGCGCGATCAGGTTACCGGCACTGTCGTTTTGCGCGTCGTTTTCTCGAGCAGCGGACAGGTCACTAACATCCAGGCGGTGCAAAAACTCGGCGGCGGCCTGACGGAAAAAGCAATTGCCGCAGCGCGTCAGATTCGTTTTTTGCCGGCGATGCGCAACGGCCAACCCGTATCGATGTACATGCAGTTGGAATACAACTTCAATTTGTATTGAGTTGGTTGATTCGAAGAGAGTCAGACATCCACCAGACATGTTCCTGGCATCTACGCATCAGATTCAACTGCAAGTCTCCCCTCCGTTATGCGTTCTAGTCCCGGTACGAATGGGAACAGAGACTGAAATTTAGTCTCTGATCAGCATTTGCCACAGCTTGACGTTCACTGATCTGACCGGCCTTGCCCGAGTCACGCGGAGGAGCCTATGCGCGCAAAGTTCTTTTTCAAATCCCTCTCGGTCGCCGCGACTATCGTTGCCGCGGTCCTGCTCACCATTTACCCAAACCACTTTTTCGCCGGCGGCAAGGTGGCGGCGCAGGAAAAGATCACGCAGGGCACTCTTCAGGTCCTGGATCCGGGTGGCACGCCTAAAGCCGTTTGCCCGCTCAAACACACCGAGGTGAAAGCTCAAATCAGCGGCTTTCTGTCGCGGGTAACGGTGACGCAGCAATTCGAAAATCCTTTCACCGAAAAAATCGAAGCGGTTTACACATTTCCATTGCCGCAGAACGCTGCCGTCGATGACATGACGATGCTGATCGGTGTCAAGGCCGTGCGCGGAAAAATTCTCAAGCGTGAAGAAGCGCAGGCGGTTTACGAAGCAGCCAAAACCGGCGGCCAACGGGCCAGCCTGCTCGCACAGGAACGGCCGAACATCTTCACGCAATCGGTCGCGAACATTCTTCCCGGTGAACAGATTAAAATCACGATCAGCTATGTCGAGACGCTGAAATACGAAGATGGTTCTTACGAGTTTGTGTTTCCGATGGTCGTGGGCCCGCGATACATTCCAGGCAATGCAACCGGCGCGCAAAGCACGGGCCTGGCGCCCGACACTGACAAAGTGCCGGACGCTTCCCGCATCACGCCGCCGCCGCCGCCCGCCGGCATGCGCGTGGGTCACGACATTTCGGTGGAAGTCTCGCTCGACGCAGGTGTGCCAATTGACGCGCTCAATTCAAAGACACACCAGCTCATCGTCGAGCGGCCCAACGATCGGCGCGCGCGGGTGACCCTGCAACAGTTGGCGACGATCCCGAACAAGGATTTCATTCTGCGCTACGACGTCGCGGGCAAAAAAATCAATGACGCGCTGCTAACGCATTACACAGGCGCGAGCGGCTTCTTTACTTTGATTGTCCAGCCGCCTGAGCGAGTGACGGCCGAAGACGTGATGCCAAAAGAGCTTGTGTTCGTGCTGGACACCTCGGGCTCGATGGACGGCTTTCCGATCGATAAGGCGAAAGAGACGATGAAGATGGCGCTCGGCAATCTTTATCCGCACGACACTTTTAATCTGATTACTTTCGCCGGGGATACTCACATCCTGTTTCCCGAACCCGTGTCCGCGACGAAAGAGAATCTGGCGAAGGCGCAGGCTTTTCTCGAATCCCGTCGCGGCGGCGGCGGTACCGAGATGATGAAAGCCATCAAGGCTTCGCTCGACCCGTCCGACGCGCAGGGGCATGTGCGGATCGTTTGTTTTATGACCGACGGCTATGTCGGCAATGATATGGAGATTATCGGTGAAGTGCAGAAGCATCCGAACGCGCGCGTGTTCGCGTTTGGGATTGGCGGCAGCGTGAACCGCTACCTGCTCGACAACATGGCGAAGCACGGTCGCGGTGAAGTCGAATACGTCGCGTTGAATGATGACGGCTCAGCCGCCGCGCGCCGTTTTCACGAGCGCGTGCGCAATCCTTTGTTGACCGACATTTCAATCGATTGGAACGGCATGCCGGTGAGCGATGTCTATCCCAAAGTGATTCCCGATTTGTTTGGCGCTAAACCGGTGATTCTAACCGGCAAGTACGGCGGCAACGGCCGCGGCGTAATTCGTTTGAAAGGTAAGATGTCGGGGCGCGATTTTGTCCGCGAGATTCCCGTCGACTTCTCGTCAGCCGAAAAGCGTGACGTGCTGGCGACTCTTTGGGCGCGCACGCGTGTCGATGAGTTGATGGCGCAGGACTTAAGCGGGGCGCAGACCGGCACGATGAAGGAAGACCTGAAACAGTCGATCACCCAACTCGGTTTGGATTATCGTTTGATGACGCAGTTCACTTCCTTTGTGGCTGTTGAAGAGATGGTTGTGACCGACGGTGGACAGCCGCGTCGCATTGATGTTCCGGTGGAAGTGCCAGAGGGCGTTAATCGCGATGCGGTCTTTGGCGAGCAATTTCGTAATTCGCCGGTTACTGCTCGGCAAGTCCAAAGCCTTTACCTTTTGGCAGGGACCGTGAACCAGACGGTTACTGTTACAAGTGCGGCTCCCACTACGCTTCCTACGAAGAATCGCGCACCCCATAAAGCTAAATCTCAGCGCGGCACCGGTGACAGCAGCGGCAGCGGGATTGGCTACGGAGTCGGCGGCGGAGCCGGCGGCTCACCTTCGCCGCCACCCGTGAAGGAAGCTGACGCTTTTCTGAAAATGTCGCCCGACGAACAGAAGAGGGCGGACTTGCAGTCGAAGCTGCATCCGTCGTTGAGAGCCGTCGTCGATCGTCTCAAAGATCCGAAGCTTACCGCTTCGGCCGACGAATCAAAGTTTGTTCGGGACGGCAAAGCCGAGGTGCAAATCTGGTTAACGGAAAAATCAGAGGCGACACTGGCGAAGCTAAAGGCGCTCGGGTTCGAAGTGGTTCTGGATCCGAAGAGTGCAAAGCTGGTCATTGGTCGTCTGTCCATCGAAAAGCTGGCGGCGCTCGCGGAGATTGCCGAGGTGCGCTACGTCGCGCCGCAGATGATGAAGTGAGTCAGGAGTTATAACCACAGAGGACACAGAGGAGGAAACCCGACCGTTAGGGAGGGGGAGACGGAGCGCACTGTTCCTTACACGCGATTCCCGGCCTAGCACCCTCCCTGACGGTCGGGTTTCCGCCTCAGCGTTGTCTTTCCCCTGTGACCTCTGTGGTGAAATTTCGTCGTACAATGCGAACCGATGAAACTCGCGCACGGCCTCGCAATCCGCAAGTCGGGGATTAACGGTAAGGGCTGCTTTGCCACCACTCATTTCAAACGCCGGCGGAAGATAGCTGAGTACACCGGCGAGCGGATCTCGGACCTTGAAGCTCGCCGGCGCGCACGCCATCGTCAGGTTTTGCGTATCTGCGACATCGATGGGCGCTTCAGTCTGGACGGCGCGCGGGGCGGCAACGGCACGCACTACATCAATCACTCGTGCCAACCAAATGCCTTCATGAGAACTTTGTACGGCCATGTCTTGTTCTTTGCTTTGCGAGACATCCACCCCGGCGAAGAAATCACGATCGACTACGAGCAGACGCTCCATCCCGATTCGAAGCGGTGCGCGTGCGGCGCACCGACCTGCCGCGGGACTATCAACAAACTGTGACTGGCGCGTAAACGTTCTCTCCTGCTGCATTGCTCCAGTTGTAGAAATTTCCGTTGACTTCTGATCACTGGTTGCGGTACTAGCGACCGCAATATGGCGGAAAAGAAAAATGAATCCAGCAAACTCGTCCGCGGCCTGGGCCTGCTTGACGGCACGATGATTGTAATCGGCTCGATGATCGGCTCAGGTATTTTCATCACTTCAGCCGAGTCGTCACGATTGATTGGCGCGCCGGGCTGGTTGTTAGTCGCCTGGGCGCTGGCCGGATTCATGACGATTACCGGCGCTCTATGCTGTGCTGAGCTTGCAGCGATGATGCCCCGCGCGGGCGGGCCCTACGTTTTTCTGCGGGAGGCATACAGCCCCGGCACCGGATTCCTTTTCGGCTGGTCGCTCTTCCTCGTGATTCAAACCGGAACGATTGCGGCGGTCGCCGTCGCGTTCGCGAACTTCACGGGCGTTCTGATCAAAGGCATTGACGCGAATAACTATTTGATTGCGCCGCGGCGTTTAGGTGGGTATGCGCTCAGTCTTTCGACGGCGCAACTTATCGCCATCGCGATGATTGCTGTTTTGACACTTACGAACATGCGCGGCCTCAAGACAGGCAAGTTCATTCAAAACACTTTCACGTTCACCAAGACAGCGGCGCTAATTGGGTTGATCGTTCTTGGCCTGCTTGTCGGCTGGAACAGCGGCAGCGCAGCGTATACATCTTCATGGTGGGACTCGTGGGCCAACGGTTGGAATCCTCAGGCCGCGCAGCCGGGACTCACAATCGCCGGCGGCTTCGCACTGGTAATGATGCTGGGCCGAGCGATGACCGGCCCATTGTTCGCGCAATCAGCCTGGAACAATGTGACGTTTACCGGCGGCGAGATCGAGAATCCCGGCCGCAACCTGCCTCTGTCGCTTTTCATCGGCTGCGGCGTAGTCGTCGCTCTTTATCTGCTGGCGAATCTGGCCTACGTCGTCACTTTGCCGCTCGCGGCAATTCAAACCGCACCCCAGGGTCGCGTTGCCGCGGCGACGATGCAGGCGATCTTTGGTCCCGCCGGCGCGACGATCATGGCCGCGGCGATCATGATCTCGACGTTCGGATGCAACAACGGTTTGATTCTCGCCGGCGCGCGCGTGTACTACGCGATGGCGCGTGACGGTTTGTTCTTCAACCGTGTCGCCAAACTCAACAAACATCACGTTCCGGCGTTCGCATTGATGGCGCAAGGAGTCTGGGCGTGCCTGCTGACCCTGCCGCGCACTGTAACAACTGATCCAAACACCGGGGTGGTGACGTACGGCAACGTTTACACGCAACTGCTGGAATACATCATCTCAGCAGACTTGATCTTCTACGCGTTGATGGTGGGCGCGGTGATTTTGATGCGAAGGAAAGCCCCGGGACTCAACCGGCCATATCGCACGCTCGGCTATCCCCTCGTGCCGATTGTCTACATTGTCCTGGCGCTGCTAATTGTGCTCGACCTCGCGTATCTCGCGCCCTGGACTTCGGGAATCGGTTATTTGATCGTGCTGACAGGGATACCGGCTTACTTTATTTGGAGACGAAGCGCCGCGTCACAAGCAAAGACGGATGCTGATGCGCTTAGTGACTGAAGAAACCCGGCGCGGGCTACTGCCCCCCTTCGGCGTTGAACGAATTTCCAACCACCTTCAGTCCGCAAACGTCTTAGTCTTTGCTCGTCTAGAGAGCGGAGGGCTGGAGACCGATGAAGTTATTGCTATCCACAACGTTTACGATCCTTTGCCTGATGTCGGTTGTTCTTGCGCAGAAACCTGGCATTAACAATCCTGCAATCGATATGGACGGCTACCTGCGGACGGCAAAAGAGGCTGCCGAACACAGAGAGTCGCATCGCCTGACGGAAGACGAATTCATCCGGATTAGCCGCGAACCCGGCACGATCATTTTGGATGCCCGCAGTCGCGAGAAGTTCGACGAGCTTCATATCAACGGGGCGATTAACTTGAGTTTTCCCGACCTCACGGTCGAGAGCTTGAATCGCGTGCTGCCAGACAGGAATGCTCGCATCCTTATTTACTGCAACAACAACTTCACGGGCGCGGAGCAAGCGTTTCCAACGAAGAAAATCACAGCTTCCCTCAATCTCTCCACGTATATCTCGCTGTACACTTATGGTTACCGAAACGTTTACGAGCTGGGCCCGCTGCTCGACATTAAGAAGACGAAACTGGAGTTTGCTGGATCCCTGGCAGCGAAGAAAACTGCCGAATCACGTCTAACTAGTTAGAGTCGCGGCAGCGCAAAACTGAACTTCGATCCGCGGCCGACTTCTGATTCGACGGCGACTGTTCCGCGGTGCTGTTCGATAACTTCTTTTACGAAAGACAACCCCAGACCCGTGGACTCTTCGTCTTTTTCCTGGCCATCGCGCGCGACGCGATAAAACTTCTCCCAAATCCTATCCATCGAATCCTGCGGTACGCCATAGCCTCGATCATCAACGACGACGCGCACGGCTTCGGCTTCGAGCACGGTTGAAACGGTGACCGTCGTGCGCTCAGGGCTGTACCTGATTGCGTTATCGAGAAGTTTCGTCAGCGCCTGCGTAATCAAACTCTTGTCGGCCGACACCGGAGGAATTGAGCCGTTGCCCTGTTCCACCAGTCGAATGCGCTTCTTCTTCGCCGTCGGCTGCATGACGTTAACTGTCTCGTTGACGACTTCGTCGAGCCGCAGAGCAATCTTCGTCACTTCCTGTTTGTCTGCGCGCTCAAGCTGCGTCACGGTCAGAAACGTGTCGATCATGCGCGACATGCGCTGCGATTCGTTCGAGATGATTTGCAGGAACTCGCGTGACTCTGCGGGAATATTGTCGTCGATGACGAGCAACTCCGCGAAACCGTTGATGCTGGTGAGGGGAGTGCGCAGCTCGTGCGACATGAGTGAAATCATGTCACTCTTCAACTTTTCGAACTCTTTCATGCGCGTGACGTCGCGCACTCGAATAGCAAAGCAGAGCGGCTTCGCGCCCGCGCCGTTCCCGTTGGGGCCGTTCCCGTTGAGGCCGTGCCCGTTTGAGCCATAACCGTTTCGCTCTTTTGCCAGCGCGATTCTCAACTCAAGCGTCTGGTTGCGGTCAGGAAACTTCAGCTCACGTTCGTAGGGCTCGCCGGACTGCAAAACGCGGCGGACGGCGATGGCCGGCTCGTCAAAAACCCCTGATTTGAATCTATCCAGCAATCCAAATAGATCGGTCTTGGATGCTTCGTTATTGTTCATGCGCGCTGCCCAAAGCATCGCCGGGTTCACATACGCGATTGTCCCGTCGAGGTAGGCGATTGCGTAACCGTCCGACGCCTCTGCCAACACCTGCGCGCCAAATCGATGTTCGGTGAGCACGCCGCTGATCAGATCGAACGCATGCAGGCGGTGACCGGAAGTGCGCGCCGAGACAAACGCCGGCAGATTGCTGTCGAGTTTTTTGCGCTGCGCATCTTCGCGCTGAAGATCACGTGCAAGTTGTCCCCCCACGGCGGCGAGTAAGCGGCGATCACTCTGATCAAAACTTTCGCGCAGGCGCAGCAGCAACGTGCCGACGGTGCGACCGCCATGCTGAAGCGGCATCGCAACGTTTTCGAGCGTGTCGATCTCGCCAATCGGCGCGAGCGCGATCTCATGTTTCTTTGCGGCCTGGTCGCAGAGCTGCACGAGTTTGCGCCAGACAGAATTACGGCCGGCTTGGACCGAACCGCTGGCTTGTGCGCGTAGCCTGGCGCACGGCACGAGTGCGCCATCTTCATTCGGTTGAAAGACGAAGGCTTCTTCCAAAGGTAGAATCGTCTGAAGCAGCTTGAGCCCGCTGGTCAAACGATTCTCGGCAACGCTTACATCCTGCGCATCGGTCCGCGAAATCGTTTCGTTCACGCGCCGGGTCAGTAGAGTATCAATCAGCCAGAGCCGGTGCAGTTGCACGAGGAACACCGCAGCGGCTGAACCAACGGCCATCGGCGCAAACAGAATGTCGATTTTTAAGTAACGAGAAACGAGCAGGCTGGCGGTACAAGCGGCAAGAAAGCCGATGCCCAAAAACAGAAAGGATCGACGGGCGCCGACGCGGCCAACAAAAAATCCCGCGCTCGTACTGATCGTGACGATTAGTAAGAGGGCCAGCCAGGTCTGTGGCGCCTGGAGTGGCTGGTCGCCGCGAGCGACACCGACGACGAAGGCGGCCTGGAGTGAATCGATCAGACCGGCGCGCCAGATGCCACAAGCAGCCGCGCCGGCCAAAAAAGCCAGACCCAGCGATAGCAACAGAGATTTCCAGGAGAACGTCTTCAACACTTGATTGGCTTAGGAGTGGTACTCGATCGGGAGGTGAGGGCGCCACATTTCGTGGCCAATCGATTATACACATTCCGAAGAGGTTTGGGGCGGGCAAATTTCAGCCAGTTTCCTGAGGAAAAACAGTCGTTTCTGCCCCGAACTCACTCCTGGCGATATTTTCCTGGGCTATTGTTCGAGGGAGGTGACTGCTGATGCCAGGGCCGCTTCGTCATCGGCCGTGACAGTTCGCAGATCGAGAAGTACACGATCGTCTTCGATACGGGCAATAACCGGCGGGTCGAATTGGCGAAGACGTTCTTCGATTTGATTTGCCGAGAGCTTCGCGTGAGTGATCGAAACCAGCGGTGCTCGCAAACGCGAAGTTGGTGCAGCGCCGCCGCCGATTGCCGATTCGCCTTCGACGATTTCGAAGTGGAGGCCGGACGCGTTCGATACCCGAACCTGATCGAGAAAGTTAGTTACGCGCAATTTCAAATCATCGAAGGTGATCGAGATCATTTGGTGCGTGGGCAGTTCGCTTGCAGTCGTGTTTCGCGCGTATGCTTCGAGCGTCGCTTCCAGTGCCGCGATGCGAAACTTGTCGGCGCGCAACGCGCGATAGAGCGAGTGCTTACGCATTCGCTCAATGACTTCACCGCGACCGACCAGCAAACCAGCCTGCGGACCGCCGAGCAGTTTATCGCCGCTGAACGAAATGACATCAACCCCGGCCGCAAACGATTCGCGAATGACAGGTTCGCCGGTTATTCCAAGTTGGCTGAAGTCTATGAGCGCGCCTGAACCGGCGTCTTCGTAGAGCAGCAAACCGTTCTCATGGGCCAGCGTCGCGAGTTCTTTAAGCGTCGGCGCCTGGGTGAAGCCGACAATCCGATAATTCGAGGTGTGCACGCGCATGAGCAAGCGCGTGTCGGCCGTTAGCGCTTTCTGATAATCCAACAGCTTCGTTCGATTTGTGGTGCCGACTTCGACCATGCGCGTACCTGATTGGGCCATCACTTCCGGCACGCGAAAGTCTCCGCCGATTTCAACCAGTTCGCCCCGCGAGACGATCGTTTCACCTTCGCGCGCCAGCACTGTTAAGACGAGCAGGGCTGCCGCCGCGCAATTGTTCACCACAAGCGCGGCCTCGGTTCCGGTCAACGTCGCGAGTAGATCTTCCGCGCGCGCGCCGCGACGGCCGCGATTGCCTGAGTTCAGATCGAATTCGAGATTGCCATATCCGGCGGCTTCGGCGATGGCCCGCCGTGCTGCATCCGACAATGGCGCTCGGCCGAGGTTCGTGTGAAGAATGACGCCCGTGGCGTTAATAAGGCGCCGCATACCGCGCGCCGTTTGCTGCTTATTCAAAATGGCCAGTCTCTGTTCCGCTTCGGCGACGAGCGCCAGGGATGTCTCGCCGTCCATCACCGCAAACGTGCCCGCCAGAATCTCTGCCCGCAACTTCTCGATGGCTTCGCGCGCCAGGTTGGTCGCATGCTCAACGCCGGCCGCAGTCCTCACCGACTGGCCGATTTCAGCTCGCAACAGAGCATCGACGGACGGCAGCGCGCGCAGCAAGGCGGTTTTATTGGAAGGTTTGGCAGCGCTTTTTGGCATTTTGGGTTCGGCGAGAACGAGAATATATGACGTCGAAGGCACAAGAGGCAATCTGCGACGAAACAGTCATTGACAGCGTTTCTCCTGAACTTCTACACTCGAACAACGTCGGCGACCCCGCTTGCGCCGCTCATCAAGGGAGATTTTCAGTTGGCAATAAATAACAACAAGCTGGCCAGACTCGAGGCCGAACGCCGTGGACGAAACAAAAACAGCGCCGTCGAACATATTTCGGTCGAAGATCGGTTGGCGCGATTGGAAGAAGACATTCGTCGCCTGAAGGTTGAATACGACATCTACTTCAGTGGCGGCTCAAAACGTCCGCCTTACGATACGAAGCTGCGCGTCGAAACACAGCTCAAGCGCTTAGCCGACGACAGGTCTTTGAGTTTTGCGCAACGCTTTCACTACAACTCGCTGGCGACACGCTATAACGCTTTCCGCGAAGTCTGGCGGCGCACCATGAAGGGCCGCGAAGAAGGCCGCGACGCATTCACGGTGCAGCGCGCTGAAAGAGAATCGAAGGAGAAAAAGACACCGTTCAAAGCCTCAACATTTGCGTGTACCGACGTGCGTCACGACGTGCAGACAATTAAAGGTGTGTATGACGCTTTGATGGTTGCGAAGCGAGCGTGCGGAGAAGCGTCGCAGGATTTATCGTTCGCGAAATTTCACCGGTTGGTGGTCGAGCGTACCGAAGCGATGAAAGAAAAGATTGGAACAGATCGGGTCGTGTTCTCGGTTGATGTGGAAGGTGGCCACGTGAGTTTCAAGGCGAAGGGCGAATAGCGGCACAGACTTCAGCCTGTGTTGTTCCACCCCATCAGATCCCCAGATTGAAGTCTGGGCCACAATCAAAAAGGCGATCTCGGATTTCCGAGATCGCCTTTCTTCTTGCGCGTTCCGGGACTACCGGAAGCGGCCAGTGGCTGCTTGAAAGCAAGCCGGGGAGATTTACGCCTTTGTGACTTTTTCAGCCTGTGGTCCTTTGGGGCCCTGCGTCACTTCGAACTCGACTTCCTGACCCTCTTCGAGGGTCTTGAAGCCATCGCCCTGAATGGCGCTGTAGTGCACAAAGATGTCCGAAGAGCCTGGCTGCTCAATGAAGCCATATCCCTTCGAGTTGTTAAACCACTTGACCTTACCGGTTATTCTAGACATACAAACGAATCCTCCTAACGATTCGGCAAAATTGGCTTGAGTGGCACAGACTTCAGTCCGTGAAATTCGAAACACAGACTAAAGTCTGTGCCACCGTCCAACAGGTAATGCTGTGAGCCGGACGCGCTTACGGTCTGGGGCGCTACACGGAAACACACTAGCCAAAAAGCGCCCAGGTAATCGCACACGGTGGCGCGATACATGGGCGCAACTTCTAAAACAAGAACTCATTTCACTTTTAGCGCTTGCAAATCGAAATGCCCTGGCAGGTGTAAATCTCGGGGCCTGGCACTGATTGAAACGTCGGCGCATCCTAACGGAAGCCGTTTTGGGCTGTCAAGAACAAAAATCTCGCGAGCCGTCGAGTGAGCCGGCCCGCGAGATAGCCCATAAGGACCACTGGCCCTTCCGCTAGATCTTCTTGATGCTGTTCAGCAGTTGTTCATAGGCCGACGAGTGCTTTTCAAAAAGGCTGGGGGCGGCAAATGTGAGAATTACCAGCGGCCTCTTCGCGCCGAGCACATCCACCGACCAGACGATGGTGGTCCCATCGACGTCACCGGTACCGGTCTCGCCGTAATGCGGCATGTCGTTCAGGACGTCTTCCGCGGGCTTGCCTACAGTCTTCATGTTCTTGATCGTCTTGCCCAGTTCCTTGTCCAGCTCCTTCACTGCGGCGTCGAAGTTAGCCTCTTCCGGAACCCAGAAGACCACCTGAAGCGCGTCATCAGCGGACGAGGCGGTGATGACTTCACCGTCAGGCTTCGCCTTCCAACCCTTTGGCAGTTGGAAGCGAACACCGGCCTCTTGATGGGTGAACACGCCCGGATCCTGGGCAGCGACAGGGTTCGAAGGACCACGGGTTCTGGCCAACATACCTGGAGCCAAAGTCGAGACCAAAAGGGCAAGACCTAGAACGAGAGTTAGTTTTTTCAAAGGGATTTTCCTTTCAGATTGAAACAGAATCCTGATTCGTCGGGATTAAAAGGTGGTTGTTGAATTCTGATAGTGCACAGACTCTAGCCTGTATTTCCAATTCACAGACTAAAGTCTGTGCCTCTCGGTTCTGACCTCAGGCCGCTTTCCTCAACGCCGCCGGCGCGTTCTTGATGTCCATCTCTTTCAAAAGATATCCAGCGCCGCCGAACTTCTCGGTCAAAAAGAGTACGTAGCGGATGTCCACGGAAATCGTGCGATTCTTCGGTGCGTCGTAGAAGAAGTCGTTGCCAAGCCCTTCGTAGTTTCCGTCGAACACGATACCGACTTGTTCGCCACGCCCGTTCAGAATCGGCGAGCCTGAGTTGCCGCCGATGATATCCGTCGTCGAGATGAAATTAACCGGCACGTCCTGGCCTTCGGCATAAATACCGAAGTCGCGTGCGCTGAAAAGCTGCTTCAGCTTGGCGGGCACATCGAAAGGTTCGCTGCCCGTGTCTTTCTCAACGACGCCCGACAGGTGGGTAAATGGCTGATAGATCGCCGCGTCTTTCGGGATGTAGCCTTTGACGTCGCCGTACGTGAATCGCAGCGTCGCGTTCGCGTCGGGATAAGGTTTGCCCCCGCGCATCTCAGTCATTCCGTGAATTAACAACGGCCGCCACCGGGCGACGACCCCATTGAAGTTACGCGTACGCGGCTGCGTTTCGGCGAAGAGCGTAGCGATTTCGGCAGAGAAATCGAGGAGCGGCTCGTTCAGCTCTTTCAACTGCGCCGGGGTCTTGTCGAACAGAGCAGCGAAGCCTTCCGGGGTCGAAAGATTCTTGCTGTCAACAATCGCGCGCGCAAAATCTTCTTCCGCGCGAATGCGGGCTTCGTCCTTCAAGCTGCCGAATCGCTTTTCGATTGCTTCGACTTTTTGTGATGCCGGGAGTTCCGCGGCTTTGCGAAGGAAGAAACTGAGCATCTCGCGCTCGAGCGTCGGATTGCGTCCGGCGAGAATTTCCGGCAGCGCTGCCCGCGCCCGGGCCGCGATTAGGGCGAGATTCGGATTGCGTTCAGCCTCAGGTTTTTCTTTGCTGGCGGCAAAGGTGCTGATAAAGCCGGCGATCTCAAACACATCACTGAGAGAGGCGATTTCCTGAACGATCCGGTCGCGTGGCTGACTCTTCTGCAACTCTTCGTAGGCTTTCGCGAGCGACGGCAGCACCTCGCCGTACTTCTTTTGCCGCTCAGGATTTTCGCCTACCCATTTCGTGAACGCGGCTTCCTGTACGCGCTTCTGATCGACGATACCGGCGCGGCGCATCGCAAGGACTGAGCCGTCGTTGTTCTTCAACTCGTTCGAGATACCGAAGATGACCGACTGAAGCTTGACCCGCATCGATGGGTTCGCTCGGCCCATGATGGTCAAGACTTCGATTTGCTTCTGCTGCATCTCTACCGAAAACGGAATGAACACATCCTGGTTGTAAGCGACTGAGTAGCTCTCGCGGTAACGGCGGGTTGAGCCGGGATAACCCATCACCATCACGAATTCGTTGTCTTTGACGCCGCCCATCGAAAGCGACAGAAATTTCTTTGGCTTGTAAGGCAAGTTGCTCGCTGCGTAGTCCGAAGGTTTGCCGTCGGGGGCCGCGTAAGCGCGCAGAAAAGTAAAGTCGCCGACGTGGCGCGGCCATTCAAAGTTGTCCGGGTCGCCGCCAAAGAACCCAATATTTTTGGGTGGCGCGTACACGACGCGCACATCGCGCAAAACCTGCGTGACGAACAGGTAGTAGGTCAGGCCCTCGTTCATCGCCATCACGCGCGCAGTAATTCCATCAGCCGCTTTGGAGTTCGCGATTTCGAGCGCGCTGGACTTTGACTGAATCGACGCGGCGCGTTCCGCCGCTGGCGTCGCATCGTTTACACCGGCCAGCACCTCAGCGGTCACATCTCTCAAGTCCTGCGTCATCGTGATCGTGTACCCGGTCAGCGGCAGTTCTTCGCTGCGATTCTTCGCCACGTAGCCCATCGTGCCGTAGTCTTTTGCGGCGTCTGACGCCCCCACCAAACCGTCGAAAGCAACGTGGTGATTGGTCAATACCAGGCCTTCAGCCGACACGAACTCGCCCGTGCCGTAGCCTGAGCCAAAACCTACTCTGACGACGGCATCCTTAATGCTCGGTCCCGCCGGATTGTAAATATCGGTGATTGGAATCTTGAGTCCGCGCTGTTTGAGTTTCGCCAGCGGGAGCTGACTCAAAGTGTCCGGCAGGAACATTCCTTCGTCGCCCAGAACTGAGACGGGAATAAAGCTGATAAGCAGCAACGAAGAGAGCACAAGCGCGAGCGCGCGCGGGTATTTAGCGATCATTTACAGTTTTCCTTCGTGATTGTTGACGGTCCGGGTGTGGAGGGATATTAGCAGAAGCCTTGAGCGATCCGAAGTGGCACAGACTTTAGTCTGTGTTGCTACGTCGAAGTCACGGACTGGAAGTCTGTGCCACTTAAGGATGTTACTGGGCAGCGCCTGGCAGATACCGTTTCGGATCCACGGGCTGATTGTTGACTCTGACTTCGTAGTGCAGGTGCGGTCCGGTTGAGCGACCAGTTGATCCAACCAAACCAATCTTCTGTCCACGGGTTACAGTTTGGCCGACCGCAACATTGATTTGCGACAAGTGGCCGTAGCGCGTTGATAGGCCTGCGCCGTGATCGACGTAAACGACGTTGCCGTAGCCACGCTGGCGTCCCGCAATGGTTACGCGGCCGCTGCCGGCCGCCAGCACCGGGTCGCCGTGTTCAGCGTCGATGTCCTGGCCCTCGTGATACTCGAAGCCCCGTCCCCCAAACGGATTGCGCCGGCCACCAAAGCCGCCTTCCAGCGTTCCGTCAACGGGCCAAAGTGACGGAATCATTCCGCCGGCGCGCACCATCTCCTGATAAACCCACATGCGACGCTCAAGGCGTGCGGTCTTCGATTCAAGTTCGGCGAGTGCAGCCTCGCTATCGATTGGACGTGCCGGACCGCCCTGGCCACGGGGCGCTGTTTGCTCAGCCGGTGAAATTCCCGACAGCTCTTCGAGCTTCCGCGAAGTGTCCTCAACCGCGTTGACTCGATTATTGAGCCGGAGCAGTTCTTGCTTCTGCTTTTCGTTCTGGGCGCGAAGACGCGCGTTGTCGTGTTCAATCCGCAGATGCTCAGCCTGCTGAATCAGGCCGTAAAAGCCGTACATCAACGCGGCGCCGACAACAGCCAGCCCCAGCACTGAGACTTTTAACCAGCGTTTGTGAACGCTTATGCGACGGATATGAGCGCGAGATCTGGAAGTACGGGCGATGATAAAAGCGTAGAAACGGTCGTCTCTAGTCATTCAAATCTGCTCCTATCGGGCGTCAAGCGCGTCTTTTAAAACGGGGCCGCTTGCCGACCGGTGAAGTAACAGACGCCGAGGGCGACTGAAAACCTAAATTGTGCCAGGCCTTAAAATTAAGAACCCTGCCGAAGATCGAACCCTGCTTGAGAAGGCAGCCGATTTGCGCGCCTGAGTCGCCGAGTAAACGTGGCTTTTAGACTCGAGCTAACGGATCCTGGATGCTGCCTGAGCGTCAGACCCTAACACACGAGGATAGGCAGGTCAAACGCACAGAGAAGGGTTTTCGGACGGAATGATCGGCGGGTGCACCGAAAGCGAACTAGATGTTAGGCGTGACCTTATGTTTCTTGCGGTCGCGGTAAATCGCGAGTGCGATCAGAACTATAACCGCGACGAAGATAACTATGATGGCAAGCTTAATGATGGCCACCAGCAACCCCACAGCCAGGACCAACTGCTTCAACAGCGCAACGCCAAGCAGGATGGCGCCGATGATGGCGCCGCCGCGGGTCAATACTGCAAGAATTCCGGTGATCATTTCGGTCGAACCTTACTGGCGCGGTTGAAGTCGCGCAGAACCAACTTGCCGCGGCGACTGGACGCGAGTTGGAAAGTCACCGCCGTCGTAAGCGGCGCGTGCGAATTGGCTGTTGACGACTACCGACGGCGGCGGGTTGTGGGTATCGAACAGCCGCATTTCTTCTCGACGACGGTGCCGTTTCAGGTAGTCATACAAAATGTAAGCGCCCAGAACGACTAAGGCGACGGGCAGCGCTCGCCGCATCGGAAACTGAAATCCAAGGACCGTGTGCGCGAGAAAGATTCCGCCAAGCACCAACAACGTGATGCCCCAGGCCAAAGGATTGCCGTACAACTGGCGTGTAATGGCGTCTTCTTCAGCATCAGGCGCCAGTCCGGCGCGCATCAACTGAGCCGTCCGGCAGGCATCAACTGCCGCAAAAAGCCAGGTGCCGAACACGCCGAGTGCAAAGAAAGCGACACCGTCGGTCACCACAGCCATCTGGAAAAAGCTGGCGAAGATTGCGAAGTGAACGATGGCCTTTGAAGTTTGACCGTTGTAAGCCGCACCCAGGCCGGGCACAAAAAGCGAAAGAAACGTTGCGATGAACGGAGAAGTCTTGCGCCGGATCACCTGTTGATTCGTCGGCTGTGATTGGCGATAACGCAGCGCGTCAACGCCTGAGACGATGCAATCCTGACAAACAGCGAACCCGCGAATGCGATGGTCGCACGCCGGGCACAATGGCCGCGAACAGTTACTGCACTGCGCCATGGCGGGATTCTTCGGATGATAATTACAATTCATCGGTTACTTCACGCTGTCGCGGTGTCAGATGTACGTTGAATCGTGCGCGAACGTTCAGCGGTTTTCCGAATCGCTGTTGCCGGTTTTTCCCTCCGGGCTTTGCGGGCGCGGCGTCGCGCTGTTTTGATTTCGGCTATTCTGATTCTGGTTCGCCTCATGGTTCTTCTCGTCGTCTTTTTCTTTCTCTTCGCCGCCGACTAATTTGTTGACACTGCCGGCGAACTGCTTGACGCCTTTTTCTGATCCTCTCGTCGCATTGTCTGCCGTGCGTTCAGCCAATTGCAGGCTGGCGCGATAAAGTCCGCGCACCGAACCGTCGGTTGAAACCGTGTTCGTCAGTACAAAGACGGACACCAACAGCATTGTTGCGACGGTGGCGAGCTGCGGCGAGACAAGCGGATCGAGCGCGCCACGCAGCCATTCGACCATCCGCGACGCGAAAGGCGCGCGCACTTGCCGAGGCAAAACGTTGCCGATTGTCGCTTGCAGAATGCGAGCCTCGAGGCCCGCGGGCACCGCCAGTTCATCCTGCGCGTAGGTGTAAACCGCGCCGATCGACCGCACTACCTGTCCCGGCAGTTCGCTACAGGCTGAACACAGAGCCGCATGCCGTTCCCAACGGTGATACAAAGGCGCCATCAAAACTCCATCGAGATAATCCGTCAGATGGTCTTCGAAGTCTTCGCAGGTGATCGCCGTTTTCGGCGCCGTTGTCATCAGAATCCGTGCTTCCAGCCCGACACCTGCCGGCGGAGCTTCGGAAGAGAGGCACGCGACGATCGTTTGCTTCACATCAGCCAGCAGTTCGTGACACAGCGGACAGCGCAGCGCGTGTTCGGAAAACGCCTGGTGCTCCTCGACCGGCAACGCGCCGTCGAGGTAATTCGTCAGTCTCTCTTCAAATTCATTGCACAGCATCATTTCGTTTCCATTCCGAACCCTTCTTACGCCCTACTTCAAAGTCACTCTGCCCCGCTTCCGCTCCCGTCTTCCTGCCCCGCGCAGGTCCGCGCTACATCACCGTCGAACTTCTGACCCTAACCCTCCACTACTCGCATACGACGAAGGATCTTCGCTAGTTCGATTCGGCCGCGGTTTATTCGTGATTTGACGGTGCCCTCTGGGATCTTCAACAAATCCACGATCTCCTGATAGCTCAACTCTTCGATGTCCCTGAGGATGACGCACGTCCGCAAATCCGCCGAAAGCTTGTCAATTCCGGCCTGTACTTGCGCGCCGAGCTCGCGCAGCTCCATCTCACGTTGAACCGAACTCCCGGCTGAGCGCAGGTGATACTTGTGATCCTCAAGGTTGTCCGCAATCTCGTCCTGCGGCGCGCGTTGACGTTTGCGATAGTCATCAATGATCAGATTCCGCGCCAGCCGCATCAGCCAGTTCTGCAAGTCGCCTTGCTTCGGATTGTATTGTTCGAGCGAGCGGTAGACGCGGACAAAAACGTCTTGCGTCAAGTCTTCGGCGGTGTCGGCTCGCGAGGTGAATCGGTAGGCGAGGTTATAAACGCGGCGCGAGTAGGTTTGGACAATCTCTTCCCAGGCCGCGCCATCGCCTGCGCGACATCGTCTGACTAGTTCAGCGCCTTCGTTGGTAGCCAAGCTTCTGGCGGCTCCCACTTGGTGAATTCTCCGGATTCAGTTTATCGCAGCCAATTGAGACTCCTAGAGTCCGACACGAGCGTCTTACGTGCCGGTGCTTCGCAAAGTTCCCCCGGGGTACGCACGCCTCTGGCGTGCAGCATGCCGGAGGCATGCGTACCGGGCGGGTGCTGCTTCTTGAACGATAACATTAAACTGTTGTAGGCTGGCGACGCTGCACAATATATTGTGGCTCGCACCTGCTTCGCTCAGGGGGTCCGGACGTTGGTTTCGGCTAAATGGCGGCAAAATATCGCAAGTTTCTTGAGTTCGTCGCGCTGCTCTTGCTGGCGATTGCCATCGTCTGGTGGTTCGGCCGCGGCCTCGATTGGGCCCAGGTAAAGAGTGCGCTGCTCGCGTCTGACTGGCGCCTGATCCTCTTGGGAGCGCTGGGCGTGCTGGCAGGATATTTGTGGCGCGCCTTTCGATGGCGGGCCTTTCTCGCACCCCTGACAAAGGCCAGTCTCCGCGAAATCTGGATTGCCGTCTGTGTCGGCTATGCCGCCGTGCTTACGCTGGGCCGGGCTGGTGAAGTCGTTAGACCGTTGGTCTTGCCGATGCGAGATCGGCGCGTCAGACCGGCTGCTTCATTCGTCACCGTCATGATCGAGCGAGTTTACGACTCGATCACGGTAATGCTTTTGTTCGCATTTACCCTTGTTCTTTTCACGCCAGCTTCAGGCGCGTCAGAGTTCGCCCGTGCGCGACAAATCGGTTTTGCTCTGGTCGGAGCCCTGTTCGTGTTTGTCGCGTTACTTATTACTTTCCGGTGGCGGTCGCAACAGGTGATCGGATGGTTAGACCGAAAGATAAATCCTGATTGGCGAGCCCTGGGCCGGTTGAAGCACGGGTTTCTCAACCTTCTTCAGCAACTGGCGACGGCCCTCGGAGTGCTTACGAGCGCGAAAGAACTGGCAGTCACGATCGGGTGGTCACTTGCGTTGTGGGGATCAGTTGCCGCGGGCAATCTCCTGGTTTTCCGCGCGTTTGGTCTGCCGTTTGGCGTTTCGGAAGCGCTCTTCGTGCTCGGTTGGTCGATGATCGGGTCGGTGATTCCCACGCCGGGCGGCGCTGCGGGTGCGTTCCACGCGGTTACCGGCGGCGCGCTAATCCTTCTCGGGGTGGCGGCTGAAAAGGCCGCTGCGGTCGCTATCGTAATCCATCTCGTCGATTTCCTGCCTGCGGCATTATTTGGGTTGTTCTACTTTTTGCGTGGTGATGTAACGCTGGCGCGACTGCGTCTATTGATGTCGGCGACTGAACGCGCAGGTGATCCTGAAAACCTGTCGAGCGCGCCTGAAGTCAGAGCCGCTTGAACTGATTTAAAATGAGTGAGGAACAATCGTTATGAAATGTCCCTTCTGTGGTTTTGTTGAAGATAAGGTCGTCGACTCGCGCGAGTCGCGTGAAGGTGAATCGATTCGCCGGCGCCGCGAATGTCTAAAATGTGAACGTCGCTTTACGTCTTACGAGCGCATCGACGAGATTCCGTACATGGTGATTAAGAAGGACGGCCGGCGCGAGACCTTTGATCGCAACAAAGTCATGGCTGGCCTGCTGCGCGCCTGCGAAAAGCGTCCGATTCCGCCTCAAAAGTTGGACTCGATCGTCAACGCGGTCGAAAAATACGTGCAGGAGTCAGCGGAACGCGAACGGCCGACCAGCAAGATCGGCGAGCAAATCATGCGACGGCTTAAAGAACTCGACAAGGTTGCTTACGTTCGATTTGCCTCAGTGTATTTGGAATTCGAAGATGTGTCTGAATTCATGGAAGAGTTGAAGACGCTGGTGCGCGCACGCGCGGGCCGGTAAGCAAGCGATGGCCGTTAAGCGAGTCAAGGTTAAGAGTGTCGGGCCCGCGGGGCTCGAACGGCTCGAGCTAAAGCGGCTGACGGAGCGCATCGGCTGGCTCTTCTCTTTGTTGCAGGAGGCCGCGGCCGTGCAGACGCCGACCATCGCCGGGACCTGGGCGCTGACGATTGATGTCTGCGAGACCACGAATGCGATTGAAGTGCGCATCGAACTACCGGGCGTGACTGCGGCGCAGGTGAGGGTGGGTTTGAATGGAAATAAACTGCGCATTTGGGGCGACAAAAAGAAGCGAGCGGCGCGACAACGCATCACGTCGCACCTTTGTTCGGAACGAACCTACGGTCATTTCGAGCGCGTAGTGCCGGTGCGGTGGCCGGTTGAGGTGAAAGGCGCCACGGCAGAACTAGCTAATGGAGTATTGGTGGTTCGATTGCCGAAGCTAAAGGATCGCAGAGGCTCTGAAATAGCAATTCCAATTACGGAAAAGGATTCATAGAAACATCCATGTCAACTGAACTGGACAACGAAGTAGTAGATGTCTTGGTAGCGGCCGAACCCGCAATAGATCCGCAGTTGCAGATTCCAGAGGAACTACCGTTGCTGCCACTCCGCGACATTGTGATCTATCCGTTCATGATCGTTCCGCTGTTCGTGTCGCGCGAGAAATCCATTCGCGCGGTGGACGAAGCGCTGGGCGAGCACCGGATGATCCTGCTCGATTGCCAGAAGGACCTCGACAAGGAAGATCCGACGCAGGAAGATCTGTACAGCGTCGGTACGGTCGCCGTGATCATGCGCATGCTGAAGCTGCCCGACGGCCGCATTCGCATTTTGGTCCAGGGCGTTTCGCGCGCGAAGGTTGAGTCGGTTGATTCCAGCGGCGATTTTTTGCGCGCGCGCTTGAATGTCCTGGCCGAAGTGTTGGCGCCGGAACGCTCGCTCGAAGTCGAAGCACTTATTCGCAACGTGCGAGCGTTGATGGAAAAGGCAGCGGCCTTGGGTAAGAACATTTCGCCGGAGGTGATGGCCATCATCGCGAACCTCGATGATCCTGGCCGCCTCGCTGATCTGTCTGCTTCTAATCTCGAACTAAAAGTGGAAGACGCCCAATCGGTGCTTGAAATCCCCGACACCACCGCGCGCCTGCGCCGCGTTAACGAGCTGCTGAACAAGGAAATCGAAGTTCTGACCGTGCAGCAGGAAATCAACACGCAGGCCCGCGCTGATATTGATCGTTCGCAGCGCGAGTTTTACCTGCGTCAGCAGATGAAGGCAATTCAGGGTGAGCTTGGGGAAGGGAATGAACTGGCCGAAGAAATTCAGCAGTTCCGCGAAAAGATTGAAGCCGCCAAGATGCCGAAGCCAGCGGAAGAAGAAGCTTTGCGGCAGTTGAAGAAGCTCGAGCGCATGCATCCGGACGCGGCGGAGACTGCGACGCTGCGAAGCTGGATGGAAATCATCACGGATCTGCCCTGGTCGAAATCATCGAAAGATAATCTGGATTTGCTGAAGGCCCAGCGCATCCTTGACGAGGATCACTACGGCCTCGACAAAGTGAAAGAGCGCATCATCGAAGCGCTCGCAGTGCGCCGGCTAAAGCCGAAACCAAAGGGGCCGATCCTGTGTCTGGTCGGACCGCCGGGCGTCGGCAAAACGAGTTTAGGTCGTTCAATCGCGCGCGCTCTCGGCCGCAAGTTCATGCGCTTGAGCCTTGGCGGGGTGCACGACGAAGCTGAAATTCGCGGCCATCGACGAACCTACGTCGGCGCAATGCCCGGCCGCGTCATGCAGGCAGTGCAGCAGGCCGGCACTAACAATCCGCTGATCATGCTCGACGAGATCGACAAAGTCGGCGCGGACTTTCGCGGCGATCCGTCTTCAGCTTTGCTCGAAGTTCTTGATCCGGAACAAAACAATAGCTTTCGCGACAACTACCTGAACGTCACGTTTGATCTATCCAACGTGATCTTCATGACGACAGCGAACGTGCTCGACACGATTCAATCGGCGCTGCGCGACCGCATGGAAGTGATTCGGCTGGCCGGATACACGGAAGAAGAGAAGCTGGAAATCGCGCGCCGTCACTTGCTACCGAAGCAGATGGACGAGACGGGCATCACGCCGAAAGACGTGCACATTTCGCGGACCGCACTCGCGGCGATCATTCTGCGATACACGCACGAGGCTGGTTTACGGCAACTTGAGCGGGAAATCGGATCGATTTGCCGGAAAGTGGCGCGCAGGATCGGCGAGGGCCGCAAAGAACCTGTTCGTGTGTCGCTCCGAAACCTGCACGAATTTCTCGGCGTCCCGAAGGTAACGCCCGATGAAGTCCTGAAAAAAGATCAGATCGGCGTTGCGACGGGTTTGGCCTGGACGGCTGTAGGCGGCGAGGTTCTGTTCATCGAGGCGCTGAGGATTAAAGGCAAAGGCGCCCTGGTTCTGACCGGACAGATTGGTGAAATCATGCGCGAGTCAGCTCAGGCAGCGTATTCATACGCGAAGTCGCGCGCGAAAGAACTCGACATCGAACCGGAAGACATCACCAACTACGACATACATATTCATATTCCGGAGGGCGCTATTCCGAAAGACGGCCCGTCGGCCGGTATCACTCTGGCAACTGCGTTGGTTTCGGTGCTGTCGCGCCGGCCGGTGAAGAAAGACGTCGCTATGACGGGCGAGATTACTTTGCGCGGCAACGTCCTGCCGGTGGGCGGAATAAAGGAGAAGGTTCTGGCGGCGCGGCGGGCTCGCGTCACGAAAATCCTGTTGCCGGTGCAAAATCGGCGCGATTTGGAAGAAGTGCCAAAAGAGCCTTTGAAGGACATTCAGTTCATATTTGTCGATAATGTGCGCCAGGTTTTTCGGGAAGCGCTCGGGCCAAAGGCCGCGCCGATCGCGACGCCCGCGCCCCGTCCCATTCGCCTGCCCCACGCGGCCCGACCGCGGGATGTCTAATTTTGCATGAGCGAACCAGCTAATGAAGGCCAAACGCTGAAGCGGCTGCTTCTATGGCTGGTTCTGCTACTGCTCATCCTCGCTCCACCACTCGTAATCGTCTTTTTCCTCGGCGCACTGTAATCGTGCGCCGATGTTGTACTTTTTTTGCATCTAAGCAACCTCCGTTATCTTATGAGAATCAAAGGAGTTCGCCACATTTTGTTGGGCGAAAGTGGTTTGACTCCCACCAGAGCGTATGGTAACCTCACGCGGTCGAGTGGCAGGGTTTTAGCCACTAAAACGGAACTTTTGAAGGTTCCGGATTGTTTACTTAATGAATACCGCAGGCGCGCGACTCGGTGAGTCGCAGTCGTGGATTCCCCCGAAAGCAAGCTCAGGAGAATAACGATTGATGACCCGTAAAGCTGTTCCCGTATTTTCAAGCGTCCTGTTTGTAGTCGCTCTTTCTACCCCAGCAGTAATTCAGGCTCAAGGCCCCGCTGGTTCGTCTGCTCGCGATATTCAGACGGAGGTTCAGAAGAATGAGCCTCGCGTCGATCAAATTATCGAGCGCGCGAACGATCATTTCCGCAAGGGCAAACTTAATCTTGAAGATAACAAGCGCGAGCAAGCGCGTGATGAGTTCGATAAAGCAGTTGACGCGATCCTGATGTCCGGGATGGACGTTCGGTCCAGTCAGCGGCTTCAGACGTACTACCTGGAGCTCGTCGAGCGAATTTACCGCGAAGAAGTTCCGCTGACGCAACTGGCGCCGAACGCGACGACTGTCGTCGCGCAAGCACCCGCCAACGCGAAAACGGACGGCGTTGAAATCGCCCAAGCGCAGCCAAAACAACAGCAGATTGGTTTCGTGCAGCAGGGATTTGAGCCATCGCCGCTGGATGCCCTCAGCAAACTCATTCTTACCGAGGACGAGAAGACAGTCACGGCTGAACAATTGGCCAATGCGGAACAAGTCAAGAACTCGCTGGATTTCAAATTCACGATGAATCCGCTGGTCCAGCAATACATCAATTTTTATCAGGGACGCGGTGGTCGTGGGACCATGGAGTCGGGCCTGCGCCGTTCTGGGCGTTACATGAAGATTGCTCGCGACGCGTTCCGTAAGGCTGGCGTTCCCGAAGATATTGTTTGGTTGGGACAAGTCGAGAGTGCCTGGCAGCCGCGTGCAAAATCATGGGCTGCGGCTTCCGGCTTGTGGCAGTTCATTGGCAGCACCGGCGCTGCATACGGCCTGCGCCAAACCGCCTGGGTTGATGAGCGGAACGGAATCGAGAAGCCGACCTCAGCATCAGCACGACACCTGAAAGACCTGGCAAATCGTTACAACGGCGACTGGCTGCTGGCGATGGCCGCGTACAACACTGGCGCCGGCAACGTCGATCGCGCGATTTCACGTGCGGGCGAAGCAAACTTCTGGAAGATTTATCCATACATTGCACAAGAGACCCGCAACTACGTTCCGAACATTCTCGCGGTGATTTTGATCGCGAAGAATCCGGAGAAGTACGGGTTCAACGTTCGCCCCGAGGCGCCCATGAGCTTTGATCCGGTGCCGGTTCCTTCGGCCACCAGTCTCAGGCTGATCGCAGAAGCAACGGACACTAGTCTGGATCACATTCAAAGTCTTAATCCCGAGCTGAAGCGCGACACCACGCCGCGCGGCGAAGCTTTCACCGTGCGTGTGCCCGCTGGGCGCGGCAAACAACTGGCTTCGCTTCTGAAGCGAGTGCCCGGTGACCGTCGCGACACCGCTCGCGTCATCTCGGTGGCGCCGGGTGAAGAATGGCAGTCGATCGCGAATCGCACTGGCGTCAGCGTCGCTACACTTCAATCCATGAATGCTGGTGTCGATCTCAATAGCGCAACCAAATTGTTGGTGCCGAACAGCACGATTCGGCTCACGAACTGGAAGCGCTCGGCAGACACGCCCGGTGCGAGCCTGAACAGGGTCAAAGCCCGCAAGGGTGACACGATCGCGAAGATCGCCGCCGCACACAACTTGTCAGCAAACGAAGTCGCCCGGTTGAACGGCATCGCGCCAAACACAGCTTTGCAGGCGGGCCAGGAAATCAAATTGCCGTCGACAGGCAGCGCACCGGCGCCGACCAGTCGTCGTTGATAACAAAAAATAGCAGGCGCTCGTTTTCCGTTCGAGCGCTTTACTTACGCCGAGCGCGCTTTGTTAAAAGCGCGCTCTTTGTTTTTCTGTAGCATACTTCCTTCCGCTCTCAAGAACAGAAACAGTTAGCCCAAAGGCGCGCCAAGCGAAACTTACGCTGCTCCTGTGCTATTCCGCGCTCTCTCAGCCGCCGTCTACGGAATCGACGCGAACCTGGTCGATGTTGAGGTCGATCTGACTCCGGCGCGCAACGAAGTGGATCAGACACCGGCGGTGATCGTTGTCGGCCTCCCGGACGCTGCTGTGCGTGAGTCGCGCGAACGCATTCGGGCGGCCATTAACAACAGCGGTTTTTTCTTTCCATTTCACAAGACGACGATCAACCTGGCGCCCGCGGATGTGCGGAAAGAAGGCGCCAGTTTCGATTTGCCGATTGCGCTGGGAATTCTCGGCGCGAACGGCGATCTCGGAAACGCCGAGCATTTGACGGACATTCTTTCGGTCGGCGAGCTGTCGTTAGACGGTCGAGTCCGCTCGATTCGCGGCGCGCTCCCGATTGCTTTGCGCGCGCGGCAGTCGCAGGCGAAACATCTTCTTTTGCCGGATGAAAATGCGAAGGAGGCCGCGGTCGTTTCGGACGTCAACGTTTATGCCGTCACGGATCTACGCCATGCAGTCGAAACGATCGCCGGGCTACGTTCGGAAAATCCACCCAGCGCCATTCGCGTGGACTCGTCCCAGCTTCTATCGCCGATTGATCACTACAGCGTTGATTTTCGCGAAGTGCGCGGCCAGCAGGCGGCGAAACGTGCGCTGGAGGTTGCGACCGCGGGTGGGCACAACATCCTTCTGATCGGCCCGCCGGGGTCAGGTAAGACAATGCTGGCGAAACGTCTCCCGACGATCCTGCCCCCGCTGGAATTTGAAGCCGCGCTCGAACTGACAAAAATTCATTCCGTGGCTGGGCTCACCGGTCGCGCCGGATTAATTAGCGAGCGGCCCTTTCGTTCGCCGCACCACACGATCAGCGATGCAGGATTGATTGGCGGCGGCGCCATGCCGCGACCGGGTGAAGTGTCGCTGGCGCATCAAGGCGTCTTGTTCCTTGACGAATTGCCCGAATTCGATCGCAGTGTGCTTGAAGTTCTGCGCCAGCCGCTGGAGGACCAGCGCGTGACGATCAGCCGCGCGGCGATGTCGCTCACCTTTCCCTCGTCGTTCATGTTGGCAGCCGCCATGAATCCGTGTCCTTGTGGATTTTGGAACGATCCGACGCGCGAATGCCGCTGCACCCCGCTGCAAATTCAACGTTACGTCGGTCGCATATCCGGACCGCTGCTCGATCGGATCGACATTCACATTGACGTGCCTGCGGTTAAGTTTCGGGAGCTGGCCGGCGACACGCCACCAAATGCGGAAGATTCGGCGGCAATTCGCAAACGTGTGCTTCGGGCGCGCGAGCGTCAGCGCGAACGTATCGCGGCCGATGGGATCTTTTCGAACGCTGCAATGTCGCCCAGGCTAATCCGCAAATATTGCCGCATCGATTCGGAAAGCGAGACGATGCTGGAACGCGCGATGGCACGTCTTGGCTTATCGGCGCGCGCCTATGATCGCATCCTGAAGGTGAGCCGAACGATTGCTGATCTCGATGACTCAGACGCCATCAGCTCCGCTCACGTATCTGAAGCTGTCCATTACCGATCGCTCGATCGGACGTATTGGACCTGATGGCCCGCGCAATAGTACTAGCATCTCTATGTCATGCCAACCGAAAGATTAATACCGCTTGCAAGAAAAAGTGCTTGACTCCGTCGCGGCATTCAAGTAAAAGGCCTTGCTAATTGGGCTGAAGAGCTCAAGGGATGTCCGAAAATGGCAGAATTCCACGCCGTACTTGACCTTAAAACTGTGAACCTTGCTGGAGTGCGGACGCGAACCGCACCCCTGAACTCTCAACTAAAGGAGGAGCCAACAAATGGAACGAGACAAAAAATCCAAGTCCGAGCTCGCGATCTGGGTTGTCGCGGTTAAGTTCACCCTGGCCGTTAGTCTCTTAAGCCTGATTGTAGTGGCCGGTCGCCCGGCGCGCGCACAGGGCGATTGTCCGGATGACGCGGAATTAGGTGCGAACTGCTATACGGCCGACGAGTATGGGAACCAGACCTGCGAGTCAAACCACAGTGGTCCACTAGAGGGGACTGTCGGTTACTGCCTGCTGGTGGATCTTGAGCCCAGCCCGGACTACCCGAATGTCCATACGGGCTGTGAAGGTGGCACCTGTACGATAGAGGATCCATGTGAGGAAGATCCTTACCGGTGGGGGTGCTGGTGGTAGTTGAACTAATCTTCCGGACACGCGTCGGTTTGCTTGCAAGAGCGGCTACGTTTCCGGTTTGACCTGGCTGCATCTTCAGTTGTCTGGAGATGCAGCCCCGGCCTTGTGTTGCAAGGAGCGAAAGTCGCAAGTCGGAGTTGCTGAGTACGAATAGAGATGATGCGTTCGAAGTTTTTTTTGTTCTTGATTCTCTTTAGCTCTTGCGTCTCTGTCTGGTCGCAAGTCTCTCCGAATAGCTCGAAACCTCAAACGGGTTCAACGCCATCTCTAGATGGTCCAGCCCGGATAGAAGCGGTCCGTTCATTCACCTCTCGTGCGGCCGCTTTCCAGGATCTCCAAAGTAAGGTTATGACGTTAGCCGGTTTAGCCGACGTTCTCTGGTCGCAAAAGGGCCAGGACGATTATGCCCGGCAACTTCTGTTGGGGCTCTACGATGAATTGCTGGCCGAGAGGCCCCGCGGAGCAGAATCGAAGGCGGGCGAATCACCTGGTTCAGCCACGGTCGAGCGTTTGAAACGGGTGGTAATACGCTCAATTGCTCATCACGACCTAAAACTAGCCCAAAAATTGATCAGCGAAGGAATCCCTGCCGGTCCGGAAGCAGACGCTCGCGTAAATACCCGACTGCTCGATACCGCGAACGAGCTAATTCGGGACGGCGACGCTTCAACCGCAGGGGACCTTGCGTCCCGTGCGCTCCAAACCGACTTATCGCACAAAATGATCGAGACGCTGCTCGTGTTCCTTCATAGACTACGAGCAGCGGATGAAGTTGCGGCCGATGCGCTTTTCACGCAAGTCATGGAAAGACTGGCACGACAGCTCACTATCAGCCCTGAAGACCTGTTAATAATCGGGAATTACTTATTCATTGACGATCGGTCAGTGGCGCCCGGAAATATTCAGTACACGCCGTCGATGGTAGGCACCATCTCTTTCAGAGCCGGCATCAGCGCAAGTCGTAGCGGCATACCGCGGCCGCTGGTCAGGACTTATCTGAATACCGCCCTGCACATTCTAAGTCGCCCGGCCTCGGATGAGGCAGCCTTGCTACAGTCGGCGGCTGCGGCAAGACTGTTGTTGCCCAAGGCGCAAGAGTTCGCGCCCGATCTCGTGACTGCCCTGTCGACCCTTTCAGCGCGGTTTGCCGCAACGAAGGTCACTGACCTTCGAACTGCCAGACGCGATTCGCAACCTATCGACATGACGACGGCGTTGGCAGAACTCGAAAAACTGCCAGCCGGCGAGGCTCGTGACCAGAAGACTCTGGGCTGGATTGAAACTCTTTTCGCGCGACCGGATCTCGACTCAGCATCCAAACTGACCGCCCTGTTGACTGATGAAACGGCCCGAGCACGCATTTCCGATCTGATACGGTTCCGACGTTTGGCGAACCTTGTCGTAAAGCCAAATGTAACAAACGTCGAAGAAAGGATTCCCGAGGTGCGAGAGCCGGAACTGCGTGTTTCGCTTGAAATCGCGCTCGCGAGCCGCATGATTACTAACAAAGATCTGCGCGGAGCGAACGTGATCCGTGAAAAAGCTCTGGCGGAGGTGCGTGAGAAGAGTTTCCAAAATCGCGGTGTCTATCTCACTACGCTTGCCGGCATCTTCTCACGTACAGACCAGTCGGTCGCGCTGGCGCTTC
>DATEPC010000063.1:0-11288 GCA_035273405.1 Pyrinomonadaceae bacterium
AGAGCAAATCGCCCTTCGCGCCCAGGCGGAGTTGAACGAAGTTGCCTCGGCAGCTTTAGTCGGTGTCCGTTCGACTGCAGAAGACCTGTTCCTTGAAAAACCGGAAGACCTGTTCCTTGAAAGATTGAAGCGCGGCGAGGCGGCAGCGTTCGAGCAGTTGGTCGCGGAAAGAACCGGCGACATATACGCGCTGCTTTATCGCCTGACCAGCGACCCTGAAGAAGCTCGGGACCTGACACAGGAAACGTTTTTACGAGCCTTTCAGGCGATTGCGAAATTCCGCGGTGATGCGGATTTGAAAACCTGGCTGTACCGGATCGCGATCAACCAGGCGCGAAATCGCTGGCGGTGGTGGCGCAGAAGGCGGCGAGACGCGACGGTTTCGCTGGACGCGCCGATTGGCGAACGCGAGCAGACGATAGCCACGCGATTGGAAGACGCCAACGCCTCCAACCCGGAACAGGAAGCGCTCGCGCACGAACGCGAGAATCAGCTGCGCCAGGCTTTACAGAGTTTGCGTAGCGCTTATCGTGAAGCTGTCGTGCTGAGAGATGTCGAGGGCTTAACGTACGAAGAGATTGCGGCGGCGCTGCAAATCAACATCGGGACCGTAAAGTCCCGGCTGGCGAGAGGGCGCCTGGAACTGCGACACAAGTTGGAAAGTTCTTTGTAAATTGAAAGTGAATGGTTGACCCGCCCCGGTTTCACGGAGAACCGGTGCCAAAAGGGTCGAAGTGACGGCTCGGCAGAAGGCCAATTCTGCAAGTGTGACAGTGAGTTTGAAAACGTGGCTAGCAACAACACGTAAGGTTCACTGGAGCATGGATGAATCGAATGCCAAATTTTGCGGAGCCGGCGTTGCTCCAGGGAAGAGCAGCCGGGGTTGGTCAGCCATTCACGAAAGGCAGAGGATAGAGGTCAGAGGCTAGAGACAGTGGGAAGCGTCCCATATCTAGTTTCTATGCTCTAGCCTTTGAGTTGAGGTCAGATGTGAGACGTGAGATTAGCGGCAAGCTTTTCCAGCCTCTAACCTCTAGCCTCTAGTCTCTGAGTTGTTATGAACTGTGAAGAGATTCAGGAATCGCTTTCGCTCTATTGCGATGACGGACTAGCGGATGACGAGCGCACCCGTTGCGATCGGCATCTGGAAGTCTGTCCGGTTTGCCGGGATGAGCTCGCGCAGTTTCGCGCGGTGCGGGTCGGTCTCGGGACGATGTCGCGGCCTTCATTGCCTGCGGATTTAATTCTGGTAATCCAAAATGCAGTTCGCGCTGAAGTTTCAGTCCAACGCGCGCAACGCAACGCGCCTTTCGGCGAGGCCTTCGTCGATCTTATTTCCGTTTGGCTGCAGCCACGGGGTATGCGCTACGCGTTTAGCTCGGTCGCCTCAATTATTCTCTTCGCGGCTGTGTTCGTCGCACTGCGGCCACACATGCTGGCGCTGAAGGAAGCCGCGACCGCATTCGAGCAATACAATGCTGTGAGCAGCAGCGGGCCGTACGATATTAATCGGCCCATTACCGCGACGAATTACGCCGCGCTGCGCACGCCGTTCAATTCTGAGTCGCCCAGCCTCAATCCGAACGGCAGCCTCGCCACGTTGAATCTGGCGAACCCGCACTCACATGAGAGTGAAAGCAACGATGACATGGTTGTGATTGCGGACGTGTTCAGCAACGGAACGGCTTCAGTTGCCGATGTGATGCACGCGCCGCGCGACCGCCGGATGCTTGATGACTTTCAGGCGGCGCTGAGAAACAACGCCGTGTTCGTGCCGTCTTCTTTAGACCGCCGGGCAGGAACAATGCGAGTCGTGTTTTCGATTCAGACTGTGGAAGTGCGCGACCGGAACTATTAAGTCAGTGTCAGTGGTCACTTGTCAGTGGTTAAAGTCTAGACTTAAAGATTAGAAGAACTTTAGGCCGTCACAAAGCGTCACACTGACGACTGACGACTGACGACTGACGACTGGAGCTCTAATCTCTACCTCTTCTTGAACCTGGCTTCGATAATTCCCTTCCGGTTCTTCTTCCCAAAATTAGCCGTGAGCGACGGATAGGTTTCGTTAACCGCCGGCAGCTTGCCGGCGTCGATGAGTTTTTCAATGCGCTTAATGTCTCGTTCAGACGCCTCGATTTCCATAAACAATCCGAAAGGCAGCTCGTCAATCACGAGTTTCGCTTTGCCAACATCCCAGCGCGTGCGACGTTTTTCGTAAATCAACCCGGGCGCGAAGCCGAGCGCTGACACAATCTCATGCGTGGCTTCCGCGTCGCTGACGCGTGTCTCGTTTTCCTGCTGATGCTTGATGGGAGAGTTCGTGGGAATGCGTTGTTTGAAGGTTAGAATTGCTTCGCCATTCACCCGGCGAATTCGCATGGCTCGCTTGCCAAACTCTAAATTGCCGCCGCGATAGATTGTGTTCTCTTCGAACTCAACCTTCCTGGGTTTGTGACCCAACTCGCGAAGTCGCTTTTCGATCACCCTACGCTCGCCTGGGGTCAAACGATATTTCTTTTCGATCTCGATCGGCATAATTTGCTACGAGTGAGGGGCGCAGAGCAAAGCGCAATTAGTCAACACCTGGCAATCACTATCGCCCTCTTTGCTCTTCCTCTTTGCCGCGTTCACGCCTGTCGTATCCAGCGCAAGACTTCCGGAATGGTTGCTTTCTTCCCATACATCAACATCCCGACGCGATAAATCCGCGACGCCAACCAAATCAGTCCGACGACGGTGGCGAATCCTATCGCAAGCGACAGAATGATTTGCCAGGCCGGCGGAGTCTCAGTCGTAATGCGCACCATCATCGTGATGGGCGCGAGGAACGGAAACATTGAAGCCCAAAAGGCCAGCGAGGAATTCGGGCTGCGGATGATCGGAAAGACAAAATAGAAACCGGCGACCAGCATCAGTACTATCGGCATTGCGAGCTGGCCACCTTCCTGCGTCGTCGTTACCATCGAGCCAATCAGCGCGTAGACCGTCGCGTAGATAAAATAGCCGAGCAGAAAGTACAGAACGAAGTAAACAAACATGATCGGCGGCACGTGCGGCAGATTCATCGACGAGCCCCGCATTACGCCGGCGCCGAGCCCGGCGAAGGCCAGCAGCGCCAGACCCCAAATGCCGAGCTGCGTCAGCGCCACCAGCGACACCCCCACGAGTTTGCCCATCATCAGCGGAAACGATCGCATCGACGAAAACAGAATCTCTGCAATGCGAGTTTCCTTCTCTTCGATGACGGCGCCCAAAACAATTTGGCCGTACATCAGGACGCTGATGTAAATGAGCATGCCGAAGGAAAAGACGACCATAAAGCCGCTGCCGGTAACTTTCTCTTCGCCGCTCGCACTGATTTTCGTGCTGTTTAAGGTCACGCGCCGGCTGGCTTCGCGCAACACGCGCTGATCGATCTTGTTTTCCGTCAAACGCTCTTCGCGTACCGCTCGACTCAACCGCTCTGCCACGGTGCCGCGCGTGAAAATGTCACCGGTATTCCGGCCGTAAAATTCGGCCTTTCCGGCGGTGAGAACGTCCGGCGGAATGACAACGTAACCATCGAGCTCGCTGCGACGGACGCGCTCGTTCAATTGCCGCTTAACTTCCTCGAGCGACCGTCCGTCGAGCGTGACTTGTTCAACCTCAAAAGGCGCCTTACTAAGTTCAGAGGTGCGTTGTGCGCGATCCTGTTGGTTCGAGTTCGCCGCTGCGCCCGAATTGGAATTTGCGTCAACATCGTCGTCATTTTCTGCATTTTCGCTGGACACCAAAGCCTCGCGGAATCGCTCGTAAACCTTGCCGGTCTGGTCAACGACCGCCAGGCGCGTCGAGCCACCAGGAATGCTGGCGATGTAGACCGGTACAACCGTGAACAGTGCCAGCATCACCGGCCCCAGCACTGTCGCCACAATGAAGAACTTTGTGCGGACACGCTGAAGGTATTCACGTTTAATGACGGCAAAAAACTTTCTCATGATTCGCGGACCTTGGTGATAAAAATGTCGTGCAGGCTGGGCTCAGCCAATTCGAATTTGTTGATGACCGCGCCACTCGCTACCAGGCGTTTGAGCAATGTTTGCGCATCGGCGCCCGGGGCGAGCAAGACTTCAAGATCGTCGCCGCTCTCGCGAATGTTCGCGACCAGCGACGGATCTTCCAGTACCTCACCGCCTCCTTTGATTTGAAGCTCAACCGCATTACGCGAAAAGCTGCGACGAATCTCGCGCAACTTTCCATCGAGGACTTTATGCGAGCGATTGATCATGCAGACGTCGTCGCAGAGCTTTTCGGCAATCTCCATCTGGTGAGTCGAAAGAATGATTGTCTTTCCTTCAGCCTTCTTCTCCAGAATCGTCTGTTTCATCAGTTCAACGTTCACGGGGTCGAGTCCCGAGAATGGCTCGTCCAGAATTAGCAGGTCAGGATCGTGAATCACGGCGGTGATGAACTGCACCTTCTGCTGCATGCCCTTTGACAGATCTTTCGCGCGTTTGTTCTTCCAATCAGTCAGCTGCAGCTTGGCCAGCCACTTGTTGATGCGTTCATCAGCATCCTTGCCACGCACGTCCTTGAGCTCGGCAAAGAAGCGCAGTTGCTCGCCGACCTTCATCTTTTTGTAAAGCCCGCGTTCCTCCGGCAGATAGCCGATACGGTCCTGAAGTTTCGAGCTCATCGGCTGGCCGAATAGTTTGATCCCGCCTGAATCGGGCACGGTGATGTTGACGATCATTCGAATGGTCGTGGTCTTGCCCGCACCGTTTGGACCGATAAGTCCGAAGACGCGCCCGCGATGGACCTGGAGACTCAGGTCGTCGACGGCCGTGAAGTCGCCGAACCTTTTCGTGACGTGGTCAACAATCAGGCTTGGTGCGTCGCTCATGGGGATTGTGAAATCAATGCTCAATTCGGAATGCCGAATAAGTGCCCGTCGGATCGAGATTTAGTTCTTCGATGTCCTTAACGCGACCAAAGCGAGGTCCGGCCGCGAGGTCGTGTTTAAAGGCTTCAACTTGTGCCGGCGAACCTTCGACGAGGGCCTCCACGCGGCCATCAGAAAGATTCTTCACGTAACCAACGACCTGGTGCCGGGCCGCCGCGCGTTGCGCAAAGAAGCGATAGCCGACGCCCTGTACCTCGCCGCTGATCAGGAACCGCCGGGCTACTTTGCGAGGATATGTCGAGACATCAAACTGCATTTCGAAACTCCGAGTGGCCTGCACTATTACTGCAAAATTGACCGCGATAGTCTAGCGGCGAACCGTTTGGGGACTGGACTAGTCCGTCGGAAAGCTTTGGCGCGAGCCGAACGGGGCAGTAGCCCGACCGTTAGGGAGGGCTCTAAACATGAAACCGCATGAGCCCTCCCTAACGGTCGGGCTAATGCCCCGACACATTGTGGGCTACTTAAGTTCCACGATCGCGATGCCACCCGCCGGAATCGAAAGCTGCACGTTCGCGCCGTCTTTCAAAGGCAGCTTCGCATCGGTCAGCCACTCAGTCGCGGTCGTGACTTTCTGATTTCTCAGACCAATAACAACGTTCGCAACCGCCGACCGATCAACCTGCGCCAGACCCTGTTGCGGTTTGAAGACACCGTTGTCGTTGAAGATTGTCACGACCCAGCCGTTCGCATTTCGATTGACGAGATATTCAACGTCACCTTCAACTCGCACCGGCGTCGCTTCAGAAAACAAGTGCGCCAGAAGATGCGCCGCGAACGGCGTCATTCTTTCGTCTTCGCCCAGCAAGTCCGGCAACGCAACAAACACCACCCGGCCGCGACCAATCTTATTTGACGTCACCAGGGCGTCCCCGTTAGGCGCGGTCAAAAGCACCTGGGCGCTTGTGGGGCTGACTCGATCGTAACGAAACATCTGTCCGCTCAGATCCTGTTTTTCCTGCGCGTCGATAGCGCACTTCGCGTTATCGGCTTCAGCAGTCGCATTGCTCTTTCGTATGCCCAGAAGGCTCTCAGGCAGACCTTTGACCTGGGCGGCGTTCAGAACGACGACGCCGCCTTTCCGCACATAGTCAGCGAGCCGCTCAGGCCACCCTCTTGTCCAGTTCACTTCACCGCCGACGACAACTGCACGGTAATTGTCGATCGCCTCTTTCTGAGTGTCAGAGGCAACCAGCACGTCGAAAATGTTTCCAAAGATGCCCGGCACAAACGCCTGTCGCTCGCCGCTGGCCGGCTCGCCTTCGCGCACAAGTCCCGGGTAGTACGCGGCGCCGAACAATTGGCGCAACGCGTGATCACTACGATTGATTTGAGAAACGCCGAACACCCAATGCGGATAATCCGTCATGTCCCAGCCGTGCGCCGGGTCGAGCAGAAACGCGATCGGCGTGTAAGGTGCGCCGCGGTCAGGATGCCTCTCGGCAAACCGAATGAACTCGTTTGTAATACGGCCGAGCGGATTCAATTGAAACGGATGTTCGCCGGGACCTGGCTTGAAAAACTGATCGTACCCTTGTTCGAGATACATCGCGGACGCGCCAGACATGTAATACAGGTAGTAACTCTTTCGATACCACGACAGCGACGGCCCCATCGTTGCCCCGTAGCGCGAATGGAAGAACTGATCGGGCCCGCCGAAATTCTGCGTCTTGGTAAAGGTTGTGGCCGAGTCGCCAAGGTTCGGCGCGTGATAATAGAGAAATGCGCCGCCGAACTGTCGTGTCGCGCCGCGCGTGAATGCAGCGCGCATCGCGAACATCGGTTGCACCGCTGCCGTTTCCAATCCCAAAAGTCGCACGCCCCAACGGCTGAGCGCGTGCGCAGACGAAGTGCTGGACGTTGCTTGCGCCGGAATCAGCTTGTCCCACATCGGGCCGGCCGGCCCCTTGAAAGTCGCTCCCCACTTGCGCGCCAGGGCATCGCTGTAGAACGCACGTAAAGCTTCAAGCATCTGCGCGCGCGTCATCTCAGGCGTCAGGTTCAGATGCTTTGGCGCGTCGTCCCAAACGTAACCCACGCTCTCACCGGACACCCAACCGAGAAACTGATCGCGCAATTCACCATTCAACAGCGTCCAAGCTGCTTGCGCCTCGGCTTCAGACGCGAAGTTCGCCGCGCCGTAATTGATCAAAATCGCAAAGGGCGAGCGTGTCTCTCGAAGATACCGGCGAAACGAGCTGCCTTCTTTGAGAAATTCGGGTGCGTCGTTGATATAGATGACCGGGACAATAAATTTTGAATCGAAGATCGGAACGTCACGCTTGCCCGAATAGGTCTTAACGAATTCACTGATTGGCTCGGCGTGGAACGGATAAAGGGGACGCTGCTCGGGAGGTTTGTCGTACAGCGACCAAAACTCCTTGGTGATGTTCCAGGGCATCACAAAATCCCGGCCGGCAACCTTTGGCGGATTCCATGATGGAGGCAGGTTTGCTGCCGCAGGTTGGTCGATTAGCGGTGCGAGCGCAGACCGGGTCTTCGCGAAATCTCGCAGATACCGGGACGCGGCAAAATCGGGCTTCTGTCGTCCTTGTGGAGCGTAAGCGCCGTCGTTTGTCAGTACGAAACAGTCAATCTGGCGCGACGCTTGAGCGGCCTTCTGAATTTCGATCGAAACACGCGCGGGACCCTTTGCCAGCGTTGCCGTCGCACCATCCCAGGCAAACGCCCACTGCCAGTACATTTTGATCTCGTCGTGAGGATCAATAACGTCTTTCACGCCAAAGTCATGACGGAAGGCCTCGCGACCCGATTGTGTGATCTTGATCGTAAAGCTCTCAGTCTTGTTTGCCCAATCGGCGTAGCGCACCCACAGTTTGTATTCGCCGGCGCGCGGCACTTCGATGTCCTGCGACATCGTTCCGCGGGTCTCATCGGCGCTCGCATTGACTGAGTTCCACTCGCTCTCGCCGCCCTGCGACCATTCGGCGGAGACTCCGGGCCCGTTAATTCCCCACCCAGGCCTTTTGGCCGCCGGCAGTTGCATCCACGAAGGATTCAAGACGGGCTCATGTCGCGCGTTGGCGCTAATGCCGCGCATGTTCTCTGCTTCATACCAGAGGTACTCGAGACCGGAGGGGGCCGCGCCGGCGGAAACCGAAGAAGACGCGGCGACACGGGGACGCGGGGAAGCGGAGAGAAGGGCAATCAAAGTAACGCCCAGCATTAATGATCGCATTCGCACGACACCATGTAACTTCATCGTGATTTAAGCCCTGGACGGATCGTCCACTGATCCTTGTGATCGATCATATGGACTAGCTGGGCGAGGATTCCATCGTATGTAGAATCGAGCTGCTCCATTTCCTGTTGGAGAATGTACCCACATCGGAACGCAAGTTCCAGAAAAACTCGAGTTTCCTCAGCTTCGCCTTCGGAATCACTAAGCTTGCTTGCGAAGTGAGCCGGGTAGCGTTTGCGCCACGCTTCGCCGATGTTTGCACACACTGAGCGTGACGCCCGTCGCATCTGATCGACCATCGAGAATCGCTCCTCCAACGGAAAGCGCTTTGTGATCTCGAAGATTCGCATTGCAGCATCTATAGCCGTTTGATACACGCGCAGTTCTTTGTAGCTTCTGATGTTTTGCATTGTGGAAGGCCTCTTTTTAGTGAGATTCGACTACCCAGCCTTGCTCTCTTTCTCCGAGTCCCCGTGTCCCCGTGTCCCCGTTTCTCCCCATCTCCCTTTCTCCCTGTTTCCCTCTTCCTAGTGACCTAGTTGCCATTGCTTGATGAAATCAATTGGACGAATAAGCATGATGATTTCCAAGATCAGACTATCGCGAATCCAGATCAGGAGCACGATCTCTGTAACAATGAATATCGGCAGCGATCGGAGCCAGCCCAGCTTGCGCGCGATCAGCAGCCCCAGACCACAACACACCATATCGCCCAGCGAGTTCACTACGGTGTCACCCTGATAGCCGAGCGCCGCCGTGGCTTCGCGATAACGATCAATGACTGCGTTCGTATTCTCCATTATTTCCCAAAGCGCTTCGAGCACCAGGGCGATCACCAACCGCCAACTCGTGGGCACATTTCTCTTCACCACAAAACGAAACAGCAGCAAGAGCAAGCCGGCCAGCATGAAGCCGTGCAGCAGATGCGTGAAGCTGTATGGATCGAGAAACGTTTGTGACGTCAGCGAACCCCACGCGTCGGACGTCCAGAGGAAGGAGCGACATTCACACCACCACGATCTGCCTTGAAAACGCAGCTGGACGGCCGCCGCCGCGAAGATCAGAACGATCAGCACGGCCGGCCAAATTTCTAGTTGTCGTTGCTTGGTCAAGCAGGATTGAAGAAAAGCTCTGGGCGGAAATTATCCAAGCGCGTCCAGGCACTGAGCCAGACTGCGTCGCCGGCAGGTGAACATCGGAGTGCTCTTTAACGTGAAGCAACTTGCTTTCGTTTCGCGCAGCTCCTGAAACATGTCGAGAAAGTCCGAAGGATTATCAGTTTCGAACGCCACTACAAATTCCTGATCGTCCAGACCAAAGGAATAGGTCGTGTGCAGCTTTACCGCGCGGTACTTCGAGCCGATGCGTTGATACTCTTCCATCATCTCGTGCCGCTGCTCCTGCGGCCGCGCGTACCATTCGTGCGTGCGCTGCAGCGGGCAAACAAACAGGTATTCGGACTGCCCCGGTACCACGTGGGTATGATCCTCTTCGTGATCTGAGCAGTCTTTTTCGATATACATCGATCGCTTGGTCATCGAAAGGAAAGACTCGGTGGCTTCCAGGTACTTCGCCAGCGGCGTGCCGTTCAGCACGCTCGTCATGTCCTGAAAAGGTTCGAGGTTGTAGCCGATGCGCCATATCATGAAGTCCGCATTGGCGCGCCACCCCACGGTGGAATACGTGTGAATTAAAAGGTCGCGACGGAAATCATCGATCGTGTTTATGAAACGCTGTTTGCAATCTGCTTTGTCGGCATCTGCAAGCATGCGCCATTCGGGAAGAGCTCGATAAAAAGTGAAGTTGACGAACTGCCGTGGAAGCTTTCGTTTGTGCTCCTCCAACTCGTCAACGTTCGGCGCCAGCCGCAAAGCGCCACGCGGGCCGTTGTTTGGAGACTCTCGTTCGGTGCTCATCAGGGTTGAAGTGAATGACTCAAGTGCGGCCTAAGAACGAAATCCGAATCCTTCAGTAAGGGCGAACCTATTCTGCTGCGAGTCAAAAGCTTTTGCAATGCGAGGCGAGGCAATCCCTCACGCTGTCACGCGCGTGCTATACTGCCCGCGTTCCAGGAAAAAATTGCTGAGGGATAAAGAATGAGTTTCCGCGGATCTTTCTTGATGCTAATCGTCTGCGCGTTGGTAACGTGCGGGTGCAGCAACCAGCCGACGAGCACTAACACCGAAACGAAAGCTTCTCCTGTGGCAACGGCCACGCCGACGCCCGACGCGTTTGCCGGCGTGCGGGGCATCTACGCAAAGGATTGTCAGAACTGCCACGGCGTGGATGGTGTAGGCGGACCAGTAAAACTCGAAGACGGCAAGACGCTGAAAGTTCCGAGCTTCCGCGCGGGACATGCGTTGCGTCACACGGATTCGGATTTTCGCAGGCAGATAATTGAAGGCGGTGACGGCATGCCTTCGTTCAAAGTCCAGCTGACCGGGCAGCAGATCGACGAACTGATCCGGTTGATTCGGCAGGAATTTCAGCCAGGGCACACACCGCCGCCTGAAAAGAAATAGACTTGATCTTTGTGCTTTGATCTTTGTACTTTGACCTTGTACTTACTGCTTTGTACTTTGATTTTTTGTCTTAGAGCGTGACTTTATCCAGAGATCAAAGTACAAAGATCAAAGTACAGAGCTCGTCTTTCGTATGCGCACCCATAGCTCAGTTGGATAGAGCGTCTGACTTCGAATCAGAAGGCCGGAGGTTCGAGTCCTCCTGGGTGCACCAACTTTCAGAATAAGATACGCACTCCTCTGGAGTACCAGTACGCCAGCGGCGTGCGTACCAGGCAAAGCAAAAGGCCGGAGAGAACCTCCGGCCTTTCGCGTTTGATCTTGTCAGAACCACCTGCGTAAGCGGGTGGGCCTTTAAACCCCGCACTTATTTTTCTGAGGCTGTTTTAGTGACTTTCGTCTCGGACTTCTTTTCGTTCTCCGTCGCGACGAGGTTCGGACGCGTCAGCCTTACATTTCCGTTGATGCCGCTGAACGTGAGCGGCGGGCCCCCACTACCGATGCGGGCTGAGTAGCGCGAGCCGTGATCGTCCTTCTCGATCGTTACGTCCGGAATCTCTGAACGCACATTGCCGTTCATTCCTTTCGCGGTGAGTTGGGCGTTCAGACCGCTCGCTAACTT
>DATEPC010000064.1:0-31125 GCA_035273405.1 Pyrinomonadaceae bacterium
TCAAACATCATGGAGGACCGCTTGACCCTCTTGACTGACGACACAGTTGCTCTGTGGTGGCAGTTATTAAAGACAACTCACCACAGAGACACGGAGTTCCACAGAGCTCCACAGAGATTCAAATTAAAAGACTACCAACCAGGCTTGCAGAATTAACTGGTCTCGCGTCATCCAGTCCGCTAGAATCGCCGCCAATCTGAAGCCATGAGCGTTGCCGCCGGAACAGAAATCGGTCGCTACAAGATCCTGTCAAAGCTTGGGCAGGGCGGCATGGGCGAAGTTTATCTCGCCGAAGACACGCGCATGCGCCGGAACGTGGCCTTGAAGATTTTGCCCGCCGATGTCGCGGCGGATCGCGTTCGCATGGAGCGCTTCGTGCAAGAGGCGAAGGCCGCATCCGCGCTGAATCATCCGAACATCATCACGATCTACGAAATCGACAGGACGAAGTCTGGCCATTTCATCGCCATCGAGTACATCGATGGACAGACGCTGCGCGAACGCGCGGCGACCTCAAGTATGACGGTTGGTGATGTGCTCGATATCGCGATCCAGGCGACGAGTGCCCTGGCTGAAGCTCACGAGGCCGGCATCGTCCATCGCGACATCAAGCCCGACAACATCATGATCCGCCGCGATGGCATCGTGAAAGTCCTCGACTTCGGCCTCGCGAAACTCTCTGAGCCGCCGTCCCCGGTTTTTGTGGACAGCGAAGCGCCCACCTCGATCAATATCAGGACTGAACCGGGCGTCGTCATGGGAACGGCCGTTTACATGTCGCCAGAACAAGCGCGCGGTCTGCCGGTAGATGTGCGGACGGACATCTTTAGTCTGGGCATCGTGCTTTACGAGATCATAGCCGGTCGTCTGCCGTTCAAGGGTTCGGATCGAGTCGAAGTTCTGATGGCAATCCTGGGAGATGCTCAACCGCCGCCGCTGGCGCGTTACGCGCCCGAAGCGCCGGACGAGCTGCAGCGAATCGTTGCGAAGGCGCTCGCGAAGCCGCGCGAAGACCGCTATCAGTCGACGAATGATTTGCTGAACGACCTGCGGAACTTAAAAAAGCGGCTCGAGATTGATGCAGAAATACAGCGCACGTTACCGCCCGAAGGTGTCCCCCCGGCCCGCCGTACCGCTGAGTTGTCCGCGGCTCTCAAAACAGAAACACCTGGGGCAGTTACCTCCACCATTCCTGCGGCCGCGAGCGTGAGCAGTCCTTCGCCTCGCGCGGGAAGCAAACTTCAGAAGCGCACCGTCGTGATTACTGCAGCCCTCGCAGCTTTGGCCGTGACGTTGGGTTTGCTCTGGTACTTCAAATCGGGTTCGGGTGCTCCGCTGAATGAAGAAGACACGATCGTCGTTGCCGATTTCATCAACACAACCGGCGACCCGGTGTTCGATGGAACGCTCAAGCAAGCATTGGCGTCGCAACTTGAGCAGTCGCCCTTCTTGAGCATCTTCTCAGACATTCGTGTCCGCGAAGCGCTGCGGCTGATGAATCGCTCGCCGGATGAACGAGTGACGAAAGAGATCGCGCGCCAGATTTGCCTGCGGCAGGGTTTCAAAGCGTTTCTCAACGGCTCGATCTCCAACATCGGAAGTCATTACGTCGTAACGCTTGAAGCCACAAATGCGCAAACCGGCGACACGATCGCGCTGGAACAGGCTGAGGCCGACAGCAAAGAGCAGGTGCTTGCGGCATTGGGAACGGCGGCCACCAACCTGCGCAAGCAACTGGGCGAGTCGTTAGCGTCAATTCAAAAGTACGACAAGCCGATCCATCAGGCGACGACCTCATCGCTCGAGGCTCTTAAATATTATTCAAACGGGATTGAACAGCAGCTCAAGGGCCGCTACCTGGACGCCATTCCTTCCTTCAAAAAAGCGACGGAGATCGATCAGAACTTCGCCCGCGCCTACGCTGCGATGTCGTCCATGTACTACAACACGCGGCAGTACGAGCTTGCGGCTGAGGCCTCGCGCAAGGCGTACGAACTACGCGATCGGGTCGGTGAGAATGAAAGGCTTTATATCACTCAGGCCTACTACGACAACGTTACGGGCGAGTTGGAGAAGTATCTGCAAACGCTTGAACAGTGGAAGATCACCTATCCGCGCGATGCGTCACCGTCGAACAACCTGGCAGTTAAATACAACGAGCTTGGTTTATTCGATAAGGCGGCCGCTGAGGCGCGTGAAGCGATTCGTCTCAATCCAGGATCGACCTCCGGTTATTCGCTTTTGGCTGCCGCGCAATTAGCTCTCAATCGCTTTGACGACGCCAAGCAGACTATTAATCAGGCGCAGGGACAAAAGCTGGACAGTACGGCCATGCGCAGGACACTGTTTCGGATCGCTTTTGTCCAGCACGATACCGCGACCATGCAGCAACAGATCGACTGGTTGAGCGGAAAACCGGACGACTATCTGGCGCAGGGTTGGCAATCAGAGACGGCGGCGTTCCTGGGCCAGCTGAAAAAGTCACAGGAGTTATCCGACAACGCGCTGGAATCAGCCGAACGTCGAGATCAGAAAGACGTTGCGGCACAGATTGCGGTAGCGGGCGCGGCGCGGGACGCCCTGTTTGGTGATTGCGCGCGGCTAAAAGATCAGACTGCAAAGGCGCTGGGCCTCACGAACAGGCAAGTGACCACCGCCAATGCGGCTAATGCGCTGTCCAGCTGTCCCGAAGCCTCGGGATTCATTCAGGCACAAACCCTCATTGCTGAACTGACCAGGCGTTCTCCGACCGACACGGTTCTGAACAAGATTTTGGCGCCGCTGGTCCAGGCGCGAATGGAATTGCATCGCGACAATGCGGCGCAGGCGATCCAACTGCTTGAAACCACCAGGCCCTTTGAAGGATACGCGCTTTTCCAGATCGCCTATCTTCGGGGTCAGGCTTACCTGAAACAGCAAAAGGGAGCGGAGGCCGCAACGGAATTCCAGAAGATTCTTGACCACCGCGGCTCGCAACCGACTTCTCCGATCTACGTGGTCGCACACCTGGGTCTGGCACGGGCGGCCGTAGTGCAATCCGACACCGTAAAAGCGCGCAAGGCTTATCAGGATTTCTTCGCGCTGTGGAAAGACGCGGACGCGAACGTGCCCGTTCTGATCGAAGCAAGGAAAGAATACGACAAGCTGAATTAAACGGTCAGTCAAATGCCGAAGGCATTCGCGAATTCCAGCCCAGGGTTTCTACCCTGGGGCTCGAAGATATATTACGAATCAGGAACTCTGAAGGAGTTGGTAATCCGATCGGTTCCGCAGGCGTTTCTTTCGAGAGTAGTAAGAGACTTCATACACCGAACAGCGGCGCATATACTCTGGGGTCCCACCGACTTTGTAGCTTATGACCGATCGACAACCCGACGCCGCGCCTGTTACTCCTGAACCCGAAAGCGTTGCGGCAAATGATTCCAGCCAGGTTGATTCGACTCTGATCCGCGTCCTGAAATGGGCGCTGGTACTCGCCTCGGCCCTTTTTATCCTGCTGTTGCCGGTTCCGGCGGGCATCACTTCACAGTCGTGGCGTCTGCTGGCGATCTTCGTCGCGACGATCGTCGGCGGCATCGTGCGTCCGATTGCCAGTGGCGCGGTCGTCCTGCTCGGCGTCACCGCAATAATGTTGACAGGCGCGTTGTCGCCGGTTGACGCACTGCGCGGCTACGCCGACCCAATTGTGTGGTTGGTTTTGGCGGCGTTCCTCATCTCGCGCGGCATGATCAAAACCGGCCTCGGCCGACGGATCGCTTTGCTATTCGTGAAGGCGATCGGATCACGATCACTTGGCCTGGGGTATTCACTCATCTCGACGGATCTGGTGCTGGCGACCATTATCCCGTCGAATGCCGCGCGTTCAGGCGGCATCATTTTCCCGATCGCAAAGTCGATTGCCGAAACTTACGAGTCACGGCCCGGACCGACGGCGCGCAGGCTCGGCGCCTTTCTCACTACGCTGCTCTACCAGGCCGACGTAATCATCTGCGCGATGTTTCTCACAGGCCAGGCTTCAAACGTCATCATCGCGAAGTTTGCCAAAGAGACAACCGGGATCGAGTTGACCTACGCGCGTTGGGCGATTGCCGGACTGGTGCCGGGGCTGATTTCACTCGCCGTCGTTCCGCCGCTGATCTACCGGCTGTTTCCGCCCGAGATCAAACACACGCCTGCCGCCACCGAGTTTGCGCGCACCGAACTTCGGAAGATGGGAAGAGTCTCGCGTCACGAAATCCTGATGCTGCTGGTGTTCGCGTTGGTCGCGACGCTGTGGATGACGACGGCATTCCATGGGATCAACTATGCCGTGGTGGCGATGGTTGGCATCGGCGTGCTTCTGCTGACCGGAGTTCTCACCTGGGAAGACGTTACCACTGAACGCGGGGCCTGGGACGTGTTCATTTGGTATGGCGGACTGGTGCGGATGGCTGAGGCTCTGGGCGAAACAGGAATCACCAAGCGCTTCGCCGAAGTCGCCGCCAACTTTACAGTCGGGTGGCACTGGGCCGCCGCGCTTGCAATCCTGCTGCTGGTTTACTTTTACGCGCACTACGGTTTCGCGTCGATTACCGCACACGTGTCGGCGATGTACATTCCGTTTCTCGTCGTAATTATCGCCGCGGGCGCTCCGGTCGCTTTAACCGTACTGCTGCTCGCTTACGCTTCAAATCTGAATGCTTCACTCACCCACTACGGCACCACGCCCGCACCGATTTGGTTCGGCGCCGGTTATGTAAAGCAGCGCACGTGGTGGTGGATTGGCTTCGTAGCTTCCGTGGCCAACCTGCTTATCTGGACGATCCTCGGATCGCTCTGGTGGAAGGTGCTCCGCTGGTGGTAGTTTCAGGTTTGAGAAGATTGATATGTGCGCTAAGTCTAGAGAGGTTTAACTATGCGGCAGAGCGCACCAGAGAAGGGATTTCTTTTCGATAGCGGCGATCGCTGGAGTTTGTATCCTACTCGAACTTCTAAAGTCTGCTCTTATGGCAGCTTGGACGAACACGTGCGAAGACCATTTGAATAGAGGGTGCGATTCGGCGATTCTCAGTTAGAAATCGCATAAACCTAGAACTGACTGACTGCCATGTTTCGGCGTCATGTCGTCGGCATAGAGCGTCCAATGGAGAAATAACTCTTTTCCGTCATGGGCTTCCTTCTTGAGAATGCGTACTTGGGACTCCTCAATTCCGTAAACGAACTCCATTTCGTGTCCAATACTTCGCTCTTCTATGTCAGATGACAGAAAGCGGGCCGCCTTCAGGCTGGGTGTTATGACGCACGACGTGCGTCTTCTACTTACTCTACTCTTGCGCAAATGTCGCCTGAATTTCATAATTGCGGCATGACTGAGAAAGAGATCGTGCTTGAAACTATTCGCGCGCTGCCGGACAACTGTTCGTTAGAGGAGATTGCCGAGCGAATCGAGTTTATGGCGGCGGTGCAAAGAGGTCTCGACCAACTCGACAGAGGCGAAGGCATTCCTCACGAGGAAGTTAAGAAACAGTTGGCCTCATGGCTTACAAGCTGATTTGGTCTCCCGCTGCCCGCGACGACCTTCATGACATTGTCGTCTTCATCGCGCGCGATAACTCCGAGCGCGCAATGTCGTTCGGATATGAATTGATTTCCCAAACCAACCGCCTTCAAAGCTCTCCTGAGTCCGGCCGCGTGGTTCCCGAATATCATAACCAACTCCTCCGGGAGATTATCTTCCGACCCTATCGGATCGTATATCGAGTGAATCATGATCGGAAAGTATGTGAGATTGCCCGCATCTGGCATTCGGCAAGAGGAATTCCACGGATTTAGATCCCCAACAAGCGGTTCAATGCTGTTGAGTGTTGATCCGCCTCGCTACCGCTCGGGGTACTGACACAGCTTACCCGCCGGTCTCACCCGTCGTCGTGATGAACGTGAAAAACCGTTCGCGCAACTCGAAATCCTCGGATACAATCGCGCGGCCTTTCCCGAGACATCTCAAAACTGCCGGAGAATAAAATTCGCATGCGCCACAGTACTTTCCGCAACCGTTTGCTGATTGCCGCCATCATCTTTTGTTTAATCGCGCTCACTGCGCCAACTATCTTTGCGCAAGAACGTGGCCCGTCGCCCGTCCCGCCAGCGACGCCATCGCCAAGTCCGTCGCCGGAACCCTCGCGTGCGCCTGATCAACCGGCGGGTGAAGACGAAGGCCGTCCGCGCGATCCTATGTCCACTGCGACTTTTAATGGATTGCGCTTTCGGTCTATCGGACCTGCGTTCACTTCCGGCCGGGTGATTGGAATTGCGGTCGATCCAAATAACCCGGCGAAGTATTACGTGGCTGCCGCATCGGGCGGCGTCTGGAAAACAGTTAACAATGGCACGACCTGGACGCCGGTATTCGACCGCGAGGGTTCGTACTCGATTGGCGCGATAGTTCTCGACCCGAAGAATCCGCTTACGATCTGGGTCGGCACCGGCGAGAACAACAGCCAGCGTAGTGTCTCTTACGGAAACGGGTTGTATCGTTCAGACGACGGCGGCCGATCCTGGAAAAATGTTGGTCTGAAGACATCAGAGCACATCGGTAAAATCGCCATTGACCCAAAGGATTCCAACATCGTTTACGTCGCAGCGCAGGGGCCGCTGTGGGGGCCGGGCGGCGATCGAGGACTCTACAAAACCACCGACGCCGGTAAAACCTGGAAACAGATTCTAAAGTTCAGCGAACACACCGGCGTCACCGATGTAGTGATCGATGCGAACAATCCGGAAACGATTTACGCGGCTTCGTATCAACGGCGCCGCCATATGTGGACGCTGATCAATGGCGGGCCGGAAAGCGCAATTCACAAATCAACTGACGGGGGCGCGACCTGGACGCGGCTGCGCGCCGGCTTGCCGACCATCGATATGGGCCGGATTGGGCTGGCAATATCGCCGGTCGACTCAAACGTAATCTACGCGACCATCGAATCGACTGACCGCAAAGGCGGAATCTTTCGTTCGAGCGACCGCGGCGGCAGTTGGGAAAGACGCAACGAGTTTGATACCACCGCGATGTACTACGGAAAGATTTTCGCCGATCCAAAGGACGTCGATCGGGTCTATGTAATGAACGTTTTTTTGATGGTCTCGGATGACGGTGGCCGGACGTTGCGCCGGCTCGGAGAGCGGTCCAAGCACGTTGACAATCATGTTATCTGGATCAACCCGGCGAATACCGATCATTATTTGGTGGGATGCGACGGCGGCGTGTATGAGACTTATGACCGCGGCTTCTTCTGGCATTTCAAAAGCAACCTGCCGATCACCCAGTTCTACGACATCACCACCGACAATGCGACTCCTTTTTATAACGTCTATGGCGGTACCCAGGACAATTACAGTTTCGGCGGGCCATCACGCACGCGCAGTGCTTCCGGAATTGTGAATTCCGACTGGATTGTTACCCAGGGCGGCGATGGTTTTCGCAGTCAGGTCGATCCGGAAGATCCAAATACGATTTATGCGGAGAGCCAAAATGGCGGATTGGTGCGCTTCGACAAACGCACCGGCGAGCGCGTCGGCATTCAGCCACAGGAAGGCCGCAACGATGATCCGCTGCGTTGGAACTGGGACTCACCCTTCATCATCAGTCCGCACTCGCACACGCGTCTCTATTTTGCCGCCGACAAACTGTTTCGCAGCGATGACCGGGGCGACACCTGGAAGTTAATCAGCGGCCAATTGTCGCGTGATCTCGATCGCGACAAGCTGCCGGTCATGGGAAAAGTTTGGAGCATCGACGCCGTCGCGAAGAATGCTTCAACCGCTCACTTTGGGAACGCTTCGGCGCTGGCTGAATCCCCAAAAAAGGAAGGCCTGATCTATGTCGGTACGGACGACGGCCTGGTCCAGATAACCGAAGATGGCGGCCGGACCTGGCGCAAGGTTGAAAAGATTGGCGACGTGCCGGAACTGGCTTACGTAAGCCGCATCGTCACTTCAGTTCACGACGCGAACACCGTCTACCTCGCTTTTGAGAATCATCAGAACGCCGACTTCAAGCCATATCTTTTCAAAAGCACGGATGCGGGCAAAACCTGGACTTCGATCAAGGGTAACTTGCCGGCCAATCAGCCGGTTTGGGGAATCGCTGAGGACCATGTGAACCGGAACTTACTTTTTGCCGGAACTGAGTTTGGCCTTTTCTTTACGGTCGACGGCGGCCAGAAATGGATTCAGCTGCGCGGCGGCCTGCCGACAATCCAGGTGCGCGACCTGGTGATTCAGCGACGCGAAAACGATCTGGTGCTGGGAACATTCGGGCGTGGCATCTACATCCTTGATAACTACACGCCGCTCCGTTCGATAACGCCTGAGATGTTGAAGAACGACGCGCTGTTTCCAGTCAAGGACGCGTTGATGTACATCCAGTCGCAACCACTGGGCGGCCGCGGCAAGAGTTTTCAGGGCGAATCGTTTTACACGGCGGACAATCCACCTTTTGGCGCAACGTTTACCTATTACTTAAAAGAAGAATTAAAGACCAAAAAAGCGAAGCGTCAGGAGGCCGAACGCGCGGCGAGCCGCAGTGGCGCCGCGATAACTTTGCCGAGCCGCGCAGAACTAAGTGCGGAGGAAGAAGAAGAACCGCCCGCGATCATCTTTACGATTACAGATTCATCGGGTCGCGTAGTTCGTCGTGTGACCGGGCCAGTCACCGCCGGAGTGCAACGGGTGACGTGGGACTTGCGCTTTCCGGCAGCGAACCTGCCGCCCCCGCCCAATCCTGAAACGGAAGATCCTTTTGCCGACCCGGCCGGCGGTCCGCTGGTAATGCCCGGGGCGTACAAAGTATCAGTCTCGAAGCGGGTGAACAGCGTCACCACTTTGATGGGCGAGCCGCAAACGTTCCAGGTTGTGGTGGAAGGCCATGAGCGCATGACGCAGGCTGACCGCGAGGCCCTGGTTGAATTTCAAACGAAAGTCGCCCGGCTGCAACGCGCAGTCCAGGGAACGCTGGACGCCGCGAATGCGTTGACCCCGCGGCTCGCAGCAATTCGACGCGCGTTGTTGGAAACTCCGAACGCTCCGGCGACCCTGTTGGACGAAGCCGCGCAGCTGGAGAAGCGGAAGAATGACATCCTTCGTGCGCTGCGGGGAGATCAAGCCTTGCGCGCGCGCAACATTAACTTGCCACCGTCGATTAGCCAGCGGGTGAACGGCATCGTCGGCGGGCAGCGCTTGTCGACTCAGCGGCCGACGCAAACTCATTTCGAACAATACGCCGCCGCCGCCGCTGAGTTTGAAGGGACGCTCACACGACTACGTCAATTGATCGAAACCGATCTTCAGAGGCTGGAGAAGCAGATGGAAGCCGCGGGCGCTCCCTGGACGCCGGGCCGGATTCCCGAGTGGAAGGATCAACCATAGCCGGGGATGACCAGTCCGGAGGACGGAAATGCTTATAGCGTGAGTACAACAAAAAAGAATTTCCTCGCTGAAGCGGAGCGAATATTGACGATGGTTAGGCTGCACATGTCGCTCATAACGGAGCTAATCACTCCAGCGAGGCCGCGACTATAAACATTGCACTCCTAACGGAGTGAAGATCGTAAGCCTGTTCATTCCCCAACAAACTGGCCTCACTGGATTCACTCCGATAGAATCGGCGGCGGCGCGAACTATGACACTTTCAGCCGGCACGAAACTAGGCCGCTACGAAATCCGCTCGAAGATCGGCGAGGGCGGTATGGGCGAGGTGTATCGCGCGTTTGATCCGAAGATTACTCGCGAAGTGGCAATCAAGATTCTCCCGCCGGCACTGTCTGCCGATAAAGATCGACTGGCGCGATTCGAGCAGGAAGCACAAGCGGCCGGCGCGCTAAATCATCCGAACATTCTCGTCATCCATCACATCGACACTCACGACGGCGCGCCTTACATCGTTTCAGAATTGTTAGAGGGCGAGACGCTGCGCGAACGGATGGGCGGGACTGCGCTGTCCCAACGCAAAGCAATCGAATATGCGTTACAAGTCGCGCACGGACTGGCCGCGGCCCATGAACAAGGAATCGTTCATCGCGATCTGAAACCAGAGAATGTCTTCATCACGAAAGATGGGCGCTTAAAGATTCTTGATTTTGGATTAGCCAAGCTGACGGCGTCAGGCGTTGGGGCCAAGTCGCAAACCGAAGTGCCCACGCGTCGCGTCAATACGGATCCCGGAGTGGTGATGGGAACCATCGGCTACATGTCGCCGGAACAGTTACGCGGTCAACCTGCCGATCATCGCTCCGATATTTTTTCGTTCGGCGCGATTCTTTACGAGATGCTTTCCGGCCGCCGCGCTTTTCGCGGTGAATCTACGGCCGATACGATGAGCGCGATTCTGCGCGAAGACCCACCCGACCTTTCCGAGACGAACAAGTTAATCAATCCCGCTTTGGAACGTGTCGTGAATCACTGTCTCGAGAAGAATCCCGAAGAACGTTTTAATTCAGCCCGCGATCTCGCATTTGCGATCGAGGCGTTATCGGGTTCGACTAACTTATCCAGCCCAACAGTGGTCAGCGAGCTGCCCGCAAAGCGCCGCAAGCTTCGTGAGCTTGTGCCGTGGGCCGTCGCGGGTCTTTTCTTTCTCGCGGCGCTGACGTTCGCGGTTCTTTATTTTCGCCGGCCAGCCCCTGCTAACCAGCCTCCTGTGCGCTTCGTCATAAATATGCCTGAGAACGCAAGTGAGATTTCGTCGCCATCGATCTCCCCCGATGGTCGTACAGTCGCGTTCCTGGCTACTTCAGAGGGCAAGCGTTTGCTCTACGTTCGACGACTGGATTCCGTCGCGGCGCACCGGCTCAATGGTACCGATGATGCTTTGCTGCCTTTCTGGTCGCCGGACAGTCGTTACCTTGGATTCTTTAGTGATAACAAGCTTAAGAAGATCGAAGTCTCGGGTGGCCCCTCGCAAACATTATGCGATGCCCGGAATGCTGCGGGTGGAAGTTGGAACCGGGAAGGCGTAATTATATTTGGGTTGGAGAACAACGGAATGCAACGCGTGCCCGCCGCGGGCGGTAGCCCAGCGCTCTTCCTGAAACTCGACGAGTCGCGCAAGGAAGTCGTTCAAGCTTACCCAAACTTCCTTCCGGATGGCCGCCACTTTCTCTACCAGAGTTGGAACGGCGAAGAGGCGATCATTTCGGTCGCCTCGCTTGACGGCGGTGAGCGTAAGCCCCTGGTGAAAAATGATTCCAACGCGGCTTACGTCGCCCCCGGCTATCTGCTGTTTGCGCGCAACACCACGCTGATGGCGCAATCTTTCGATGTTGGGAAATTGCAATTGGGCGGCGAACCCTTTCCCGTGGTTGAACAGGTGGCCTACAGCGTGGCTACGGGTTACTCGAATTTCTCAGTCTCCGACAACGGGACGCTGATCTATTGGAATGGCAGCCCTTCGAATCGGCAATTGGTCTGGTTTGACCGCGCTGGCAAACGCTTAAACGTAGTCGGGCCGCCCGGCGGGTATAACGACGTCGCGCTTTCACCAGACGAAAAGCGAGCGGCCGTCCAGCGAGACGATAGTGCAAATAGCGACATTTGGATGATGGACCTGGAACGGGGCGTGGTTGGGCGCTTCACCTTTAACACCGAGTTGGACGATGACCCGGCATGGTCGCCCGATGGGAGCTCGATTATCTTTAATTCAGGGCGAGGCGGCGTGCGTGGGATCTACCGAAAAGTTTCGAGCGGGGCGGGCAATGAGGAACTGTTGCTTAAGGCAGACGTGATAACCAACGGCATGGATTGGTCGAGTGACGGAAAGTTCATAGTTTTTGAAGGTTCCGACTCCCAGACAGGCTCCAACCTCTGGGTATTGCCACTCTTCGGCGACATGAAGCCCTATGTGGTTCTCCAGACGCAATTCAACGAAACACACGGCCGCGTTTCGCCTGACAATCGTTGGCTCGCGTACGTCTCGAACGAATCGGGCCGCAATGAAGTTTATGTCCAGAGCTTCCCGCCTGCGGGCGGCAAATGGCAAGTTTCCACCACTGGTGGCGCGCAGCCGCATTGGCGGGCCGACGGGAAAGAACTTTTCTACATGACCCCTGACAGAAAACTGATGGCGGTGGATGTGAATTCACAGCAGAGCTTCGGGGTGAGTGCGCCGAAGCTGCTTTTCCAAACGACCGTTGCCAGATACGAAGCTCCAAATCGCTACGCCGTTGCGCGTGATGGACAGCGTTTCCTGATCAATTCGGCGGTGCAAGAAGTCAGCCACACCATGACAGTCGTGCTCAACTGGACCTCAGAGATCAAACGTTAATGGCACTTGTAGCCGGTACAGAACTAGGTCATTACCAAATTCAGTCGAAACTCGGCGAAGGCGGAATGGGTGAAGTGTATCTGGCGCTCGACGAGAAGCTGGGGCGCAAGGTTGCGCTGAAAGTTTTGCCGGCCGAGCTCGCCTCGAATCAGGACCGCATGCGTCGCTTCACGCAGGAAGCAAAGGCCGCGGCGGCGCTGAATCATCCGAACATCGCGCACATTTACGACGTCGGCGAGCATGACGGCACCAGCTTTATCGCGATGGAATACGTTGACGGCTACACCTTACGTCAACTGATTCACGACCGCCACACGGACTTGGCGAAACTTCTGCGTTGGCTGCAACACGTCGCCGAAGGTCTGGCCAAAGCACACGCAGCCGGCATCGTGCATCGCGATCTAAAGCCGGACAACATCATGGTCACGCGCGAAGGTCACGCGAAGATTCTGGACTTTGGCCTCGCGAAACTGATTATGTCAGAACCGCCTGCGTTAGCGGGCGGGTTAAACGCCGAAGGTCACCCATCCGCTCACGCAGATGGTTCTGACAAAGCCGAAGTCGCAACAGCGCTGATGCAGCAGCACTCGACTCCCGGCGCAGTGCTGGGAACGGTCGGCTACATGTCACCCGAACAGGCGCAGGGCAAAGTTAACGAGATCGATCACCGCTCAGACGTGTTCTCATTCGGCTGCATTCTTTATGAAGCGATTACCGGCCGGAAGGCTTTCGAAGGTAAAGATACGATCGACTCGCTGAACAAGATCATTCGCGAACAACCGGAGGCGATCGCCACGCTCGCGCCGAATGCTCCTGCCGATCTACAGCGACTCGTGCGGCGTTGTCTGGCAAAAGATCCGGAAGAGCGTTACCAAACGATCAAAGATGTCGCGCTTGAAATCAAAGACGTTCGCCGTGATTTACAGAATGCCGGCGGCATCAATACCACTGTGCCGCCATCGCGTACCTCGATAGCTCAATCAGTCGCGAGCCATTCGTCACTTGAGAGCCAGGCGGCGGTGACCAGTCTGTCGCCGGCGGCCACGTCCACTCATCCATCCAGCGCGGAATATCTTGCGACGCAAATCGGCCGGCACAAGAAAGGAATTCTTATGGGGCTCGCAGTTGTCGCTGTCGCGTTAATAGCCGCCATTTATCTGTTCTCTAAGTTTGCAAGTCGCGGAAGGCCAACCTCGTCGGGGCAGATGAAGATCTCGCGCCTTGTGACCGGAATCAAAGGCGTCAGCCACGCCTCAATTTCGCCGGACGGCAAGTACGTCGCCTATGCGGTTAGCCAGAAAGAGACTGTCAGTCTGCACCTGCGCCAGGTTTCGACTGGCAGCGATCGTGAAATCGTTGCACCGGTTGCCAATGCCAACATCAGCGGCACTGTCTTCTCTCCGGATAGCGAGCTTGTTTACTACAACTTTCGGCATCGGGACTCCAGTCCGCTGGGCGCGCTCTATCAAGTTCCGGTTATCGGTGGACGTGAACCGAAAAAGATGTTCGACCACCTCCAGGGCATTATTAGCTTTGCGCCTGACGGTAAACGATTCGCGTTTTTCCGAGAGTTCTCTAAGACCGGCGATTCTGCAGTTCTGATCGGAAGTCTGGACGGTGGCGAGCCGCAAACTGTCGCGAAACGAACGGGCAATGATTATTACCTTGGCGTTCCGGCCTGGTCTCCGGACGGGAGCCGCATCGTCTGTCCGGTTGGTACCGATACAGGTGGGACAAAATTTAGCCTCGTTGAAATTCCCGCTCAGGGCGGTAGCGAAAAACCGATTACGTCATTCAATTGGTACGGCGACGTACAAAGACCGGTTTGGTTGAAAGACGGAAGCGGGCTCGTGGTGAACGGCAAGGAGCGCCCTACCAGTCCTTATCAAATTTGGCGGGTGTCTTATCCCGCCGGTGAAGTCACCAGAGTCACCAACGACTTAACAGAGTATGGCTCATCAAGCTTTGGTTTGACCGCTGATTCTTCCACCATCATGACGCTGGTTACTGAACGCTCGTCCCGCATTTGGTTGGCGGGGCCCGGTTCCACGGCTGGCGAGGCCACCCAGTTAACGGACGGTAAGGCTGATGGCGAATTCGGAATTAGCTGGACGCCGGACGGGCGCATCGTTTACGTAACCAAGACCGGTGACAACCCGGACATATGGATTATGAACCGGGATGGATCCGCCAAACGACAGCTAACGGCCAACGAAGACGCCGAATCATATATCGATGCCTCACCCGATGGCCGTTACATCGTTTACGCCTCGGCCCCTCCCGGCGGCAACGATCAAATCTTGCGGATGAATATCGACGGTACCAACGTCATCTCGCTGGCGCGCGGCGACTACTATCATTGGTTACCGCGTGTTTCCCCAGACAGCAAATGGGTGGTCTTTGGGTCATTCAAATCGGGCGCTCCCCGCTTGTGGAAAGTTTCGATCGACGGCGGCGAACCGCTACAGGTGACGGATTTAGCGTTTGGCGCGGCGGGGTTTCTGCCTGACGGGACAAAGCTATACGGAGAGTATTTTGACGACCAAATCAATCCGCCGCGGTGGCGAGGGTCAATTGTGACGTTCGATACCGGTCAACTTGTTAAGGTTTTCAATTTACCCGACGGCGCGACCCGGGGCCTACTGCCCGATGAGAAGACAATGATCTACAACGCTAAAAAGTCTGACGCTGACAACCTCTGGAGCCAACCGATTGACGGCGGCGAGCCGAAACAGTTAACCAAATTCTTATCAGAGACAATCTTCAACTTCGCGCGCTCGCGGGACGGCAAACAGTTCGCTATCGCCCGCGGGACGTCCTCTTCAGACATTATTCTGATCAAGGATTTCCAATAGCCCACAGCCCGTCAGAAACTAAAACCGACGAAGAATTATTTTCTCTTGCGCGGTTGCCGGATTCTACCTATACTGCCTGCGCCCGAAACCTCACAAAGTAGCCAAGCGTAGCATGTTGTTTCGTCCGGCAAATTTTTTGCTGCATTCGCGGGAGCGGCCGTTGTGTGCGTCAAGCGCTCAATTCGCCAGCTCTCATCGGCAACTAACCGTCCGCAGGAAGGAGCACCCAAAATGAAGAAATTAGCTTTGTTAATCGTCGCAGCGTTGTTCGGCTCGATGCTGCTGGTGACATCGCCCGCCAGCAGCCAGGGATGGAAGGAAAAGGTTCGTAAGAATGCAAAGAAGATCGAAAATAACTACATCGTAGTCCTGGACGACTCGGTCATCGGCGAGCGCGGAGAGTACTCAATCGCCGATTATATGGCTGAAGACATGGCCCGGAACTACCGTGGGAAACTGAAGCACGTTTACAAGCACGCCATCAATGGTTTTTCAGTCGAAATGTCGGAAGCCGACGCGGAAGCCATGGCCCAGGATTACCGCGTCTTGTTCGTAGAAGAGGACGGTGTCGTCACTACTGACGCCACGCAAAGTAATCCGCCGTGGGGCCTCGATCGGATTGATCAGCGCAATCGGCCGTTGAGTGCGACTTACACTTACAACTGGACGGGGTCCGGCGTTCGCGTTTACGTCATCGACACGGGCATCCTCACTTCGCACACGCAATTTGGCGGTCGCGCTTCGAACGTCTACGACGTGAACGGCGGTAACGGTCAGGACTGCAACGGCCACGGAACGCACGTCGCGGGCACCGTGGGCGGCTCGACTTACGGCGTGGCGAAGAGCGCAATGCTGCGCGGCGTCAAGGTCTTCCAGTGCAGCAACTCGACCTCGACCTCGAACATCATCGCGGGCGTCAACTGGGTAACGGCGAACCGCATTCTCCCGGCAGTGGCCAACATGAGCGTAGGCGGCCCGGCCTCGTCCTCAATGGACACGGCGGTCAACAACCTCATCAACTCGGGCGTCACGGTCGCCGTTGCCGCCGGCAACAGCTACGGCGCGAACGCGTGCAACTACTCGCCCGCGCGCGTTGCTAACGCCATCACGGTCGGCTCAACGACTTCGACGGATGCGCGCTCTTCGTTCTCGAACATCGGCACGTGCCTCGATCTGTTCGCGCCTGGCTCAAGCATCCTCTCGGCGTGGTACACGTCGACTACGGCGACGGCCACCTTAAATGGCACGTCGATGGCTTCGCCGCACGTCGCGGGTGTGGCAGCGCTTTATAAGCAGGCAAATCCGTCCGCTTCCCCGACGACCATTCGCAATGCGATCGTCAACAACGCCACGACCGGCGTAGTCACAAACGCCGGAACCGGCTCACCGAACCGTCTCTTGTATTCACTTTTCTTCTGATAGCTACGTAAGGATGAGGGGGCGGTGCGTCAGCGCCGCCCTCTTTCTGTCTTGCATTCACGCGGTTGCCGGACGGAACCATCCTCGCACTTTTCTAAAAACCCCGCGGAAGAATCTGAGCACGCGCGGCAAGATCCAGATTGAAACTGCCAACCCCGCGCCAATCACAAAGAACACGAGCACGGGAAGAAACAGCGCCAGCACCACCGCGACGATCACCAGCGCGTCTTCGGCGAGACTGACGACCACATTTGAAACGGGTTCCGGACTCGTGTTGATGAGCGCCCGCGTCGCCGCTTTCGTTCCGTGAGAGCTCAGCGCCAGCCCGCCGCCCACGAGTAGAGCGATCACCTGCACGCTGCGATCGAACTCGCCGAATGAGGTTGCGGCAATCACCGCGCCCGCGGGAATGCGTATAAAGGTGTGGATAACATCCCAGATGCTATCGACGACCGGAACTTTGTCGGCGACGAACTCCACGACGAACATGAACAGCGCGACGCCGATCACCCACCAATTCGTCACCACGTCGAGTTCGCCCGGCAGCTTTAAATTCGCAAAGCGACTCAACAACCCAAGTGTCGCCACCGTGGCGTAGAGGTTGATGCCCGATACCCACGAAGCCCCGAGGCTGACTGCCAGTGTGGAAATGAAGTCCATCGCGATTAATTATACGCCGGTGGTTCGTTCAAGTTCGCTCGATTCGCAATCCGAAGGGTTGCAAGAAAGTAGCCGAGGGTCGCAGCGAAGCGTAGACCCCCGGAAAAACGTCGGCGTTGAATTCGCACCCTGAAGGGGTGCTAGTTCTGTGACCCTTTCAGGGTCAGAACATTCTTGACATTCGATCCGGGGATATCGCGCTGACGCGCTCGACCCCCGGCTACTCTCTTTCAGCCCTTCGGGCTGAACCAAAATCTATGAACAGCCACTTTTAGCGCTCTTCAAGAAGCTTTCCGTCGCTTATCTTGGTCGGATAGAATCGTGCCACTTCTTAAATCGCCAGCCAGGAGGCGCGCCATGACTGACCGGTTTTCACATCGCCGTCGAATTCTAAACCTGCTCGTTTTGCTCTTGTGCTGTGCCGGCATCGTTCGCGCACAGACTGATAAACGTCAGCTAACGATCGAATGGATTTTTGGTCCCGAAGGTCGCGCAGTAGCAGGTGTTCCTGCGACGGCTTGGCTTGAAGACAGTAAACTGATCATGCTCGACAATCGTCGGGCGCCGGGTGAACGAACGTTTGAGAAATTGGATCCGGCTACCGGACGCAGACAGAGAGTCGTTGATGCAGGCAAGGCGTTGGCGAGCCTTAAAACGGCAGCCGCCGGCGTTGACGTCAATACACTCCCCTGGCCCATCTCATTCGATGGTTTGGGCCGGCGCGCATTATACGTTCTCAAAGGAGATGTTCTTGTTCTTGAACTTGCCAGTGCGCGGTTCCAACGTCTCACGAGGACTGCAGCCGAAGAAGCCTCTGCCAGTTTTTCCCCGAATGGTAACCGCGTCGCATACGTCCGCGACCACGACCTCTATTTCTTCGACCTGAATACGAATCGCGAAACCCGAGTTACCCGGGACGGTTCAGAGACGATTCTGAACGGCACGCTTTCCTGGGTGTATTGGGAAGAGGTTTTTGGCCGCCGCGACATCGGATACTGGTGGGCGCCCGACTCGAACGCGATCGCATATCTTCAATCTGACGAGTCGAAAGTCGACCTCGCGTATTTCACCGACATTGCGCCCTTTCCCCCGCGGGTGATTCGGCAGCGCTACGCGGTAGCGGGCCGCGAAAACCCCCGTGTGCGCCTGGGAATAGCTGAACTTAACAATCTGCGCACGCAGTGGATGCGCATAACCGACAAACCGTTTGAATACATTGTACGGGCAAAGTGGCTACCGGATGGCCGTCGCTTAAGCGTGCAAACTATGCCACGCCTGCAGACTGAGCTGACTCTTTACTTTGCCGATCGGCGAACGGGAGCGGCCACGCGCATTCTTACCGAGACAGATCCCGGTTGGGTCAACCTGGCTGATGACCTTTACTTCTTTAATGATGGTCAGCATTTTCTTTGGCCATCTGAGCGCGACGGCTACATGCATCTCTACCGCTATCGAATGGATGGCACCCTCGCCAACCAGGTAACGAAAGGTCCATGGGCTTTGGCGAGCGCGGGTGGAATAGCGTTCTGGGTGCGGCAAGCGCTTGTCGGTGTCGACGAGAGGAACGGCTGGGTTTACTTCACAGCGCTTGAGAGATCGTCTATCGAAAGGCACTTATATCGCGTGCGCGTCGACGGCTCGGAATTCAGACGCCTGTCCGATGAACCGGGTACTCACCGCATTTCAATGTCGCCGGACACGCGTTACTTTCTTGATCGCTATTCAGATGTACGCACGCTTCCCGCATTGCGTGTACATAGCAGCGACGGGACAAAGTTAAGCACCATTGCCGATCCGCGTCCGCAGTTAATTGCGCCCTACGACGTTCAGTTTCCAGACCCCACCACAATTCCCGCGGATGATGGCTTTCCGATGCCGGCGCAGATCATGAGGCCAAAGAACTTCCGGACGGATCGCAAGTATCCAGTGATCATGTTTGTCTATGGCGGACCGGCTGCGCCGCAGGTCGCAAACGCCTGGCAAGGCGATACTCTATGGAACCAACTGCTTCTCGACGCCGGCTATGTCGTCGTCAAAGTCGACAACCGATCGGCCACCGCGATTAACAAACAGTTGGAGAACACCGTTCTTAAGCGGCTTGGCGAAGCCGAGACCCCTGACCTGGTAGCCGCAGCCCGGTGGCTAAAAAAGCAATCATGGGTTGATGACAACCGCGTAGGAGTGTGGGGTTGGAGTTACGGCGGCTACATGACTTTGAATCTACTGACTCGGTCAAAGGAGTTTAAAGCCGGTATCGCCGTTGCGCCCGGTACCGACTGGCGTTATTACGACACCAAGTGGACTGAGGCAGCTATGCGAACCCCGCGAGAAAATCCGGAAGGCTACCAAAGCACCTCACTACTACCGCGCGCGAAAGACTTGCACGGCAGTCTGCTGATCGTCTTCGGAAGCTACGACGATAATGTGCACCCAGTGAATGAAATGGCGTTTATCGATGCCCTGGTCGCTGCCGGCAAGAAGTTTGAAATGATGAACTATCCGATGCGCAAACACGGAATCGAAGATCAAGCCGCCACGCGTCACCTGTACCGGCTGATGCTCGACTTCTGGAAAGCCAACTTATGACACTCGCTGCTGATAACAAAGGCGGTCACGAACGAACGAACAGTACAGCGGTTGGTTGAAGTCATCGCAACGCAGCCGTCTCCAACGACTACAACCGCCGGGGGCGGAATTTGATCGTTACGCTTCACTGCAAGAAACCTCTTGTCAGCTTCCGTCTTCTTCTGAATGGATAAATCCTAATCATGGTGATGGTGGAGTCCCCACCGGCTAATAAATTCATCCGCTTCGCGGATGTGCCTTTCGTTAACGGCCCAACAACTGATCGGCTTCGGCTTTGACTGCGTCAAACTCTCTCTTTAAGACCGCATATCTTTCAATCGCGTCACGGCCGATCTTCTGATCGACGTTTGCGGTCATGCCGGCGAGATAAGTGATGTGCGCCTGAAGACCCGGTTTGCCATAACGCACCGGCTCAGTCAGAAGCTTCGCCGCCAGTGCATTCAAACGCGCGGTTGATTCGCCATTGCCGGCGGCTGCGTTTGAGTTTCGCTGCGCTTCGCGCACGCGCGCGACCAGGCGATTCACGTCATTTACGAGCGCGCGCACGCGCATATTGTGTTCGTACTGCTCTTGTAGATCAGCCACGGTGATACCGTCGGCGGCGATGCGCGGGTCAATCAGCACGTTGAAATTTTCGGTTAAGGATTTGTCGCCGACTCTCAGCCGCGCCTGGTATTGCCCGGGCGGAACGACCACTCCGTCTTTGTTTCGCAAATCCCAAATGACGCGATTCAGCCCGGGAAGTTTCGTGACCCGCGGTGGTGGCGCGCCGCCTCTGCGCGAGGAAGGCGCATCGGGATCGTCCGGGTCGGCGGTCACGCCGCCCGAACCCGGCATATCTGCGCCGGCGCGACCTTCCCGACCTGTACTAGTCGCTGGTTCCATAGCGTATGAATTCACGACCGAACCTTTCGCGTCCGCAAACTCGATTGTTACTGCGCCCGGAATGTTTGCGGGTAGGTAGTATTCGATGGCCGGTCCGAGGTTCGCCGGCGCGACGCGTGTGCGATAGCCGTCGCGGGGCCTAAACAAGTGAAAACCCGTGGACGCAACTTGCGGTGAAAGCTGATGCAGCGAACTGATGTTGTCGAGAATCCAAAACGCGCGGCCTTGAGTCGAAACAATTAAATCCTTGTGGTGAACTTTGATGTCCGTGATCGGCACGTTGGGGAGGTTTAACTGAAATGGTTGCCAGTGCCTGCCGTTGTCGAACGAGATGAACATGCCGAATTCAGTTCCGGCGTACAGCAAGCCTTCGCGATCCGGATCTTCGCGCACGACGCGCGTGGGCCAGTCGGCCGGGATGCCGTTTCTCCCGTCCGTCAGCCGCATCCAGGTTTTTCCGTAATCGTCCGTGCGATAGATGTAAGGCTGATAATCGCCGAGCAGATAACGAAAGACGGCGAAGTAGGCTGACCCTTTGCGGTGCGGCGAAGCTTCGATGAACTGCACACGTCCGCCCGTTTGTAGATCAGGCGGCGTGATGTTCGTCCAGGTCTTGCCGTTGTTACGCGTGATGTGAAACGGCCCGTCATTCGCGCCTGTCCAAATCACGCCTTTCTCGAGCGGCGACTCAGTAATCGCGTAGAGCGTGCTGTAAAACTCTTCGCCCGTAATATCGCGCGTGATCGGCTCGCCGCTGATTCCCTGACAACACTCAGGTTTCGCAGTTAAGTCCGGTGAGATCTTTTCCCACGTTACGCCTTTGTCGCGCGTGCGATGAACGTGTTGCGAGCCGTAGTACAACACATCGGGATCGTGTGGGGACGTCGCCATGGGCGAGACGCGTTGGAACCGCAAAATCAGATCGCTCGCGGGATTCCCATAAAGTGACTGCGCGCCGACCCAGTAACTTTTCTCCTGTCCGACTCTCAAATTCATCACACCGTACTGCCCTTTGCATGAGCCGTACACGATATTCGGGTCCCGGGGATGCGGCATGATCGGTCCAGTTTCACAGCCGGGGCCGGCGCGCCAATCTTCCGGCGTGTAAGGATTTGCGTGCGAAGAAATGATTAGCGTCGAGTTGTCTTGCTGCGCGCCGTAGAGCTTGTAGGGAAACTGGTTGTCCACCCAGACGCCGTAGATCTCAGCGCTCGGTTGGTTCATTTGGCTCGACCATGTGCGGCCGCCATCAAACGAAACGTTCGCGCCGCCATCGTTCGCCTGAATCATAGTGTTGCCGTCTTTTGGATTGATCCAGATGTCGTGATGGTCTCCGTGCGGCGGGCGCAGCACCGAAAACGTTTTGCCGCCGTCAATTGATTTAAAGAAGCTTTCGGCGCCAGCATAAACAACATCGGCGTTCGTTGGATCAGCCCCCAGCGTTGTGTAGTAAAACGGCCGCTGAATCATCTGCGCGTTGACGTTCCTTGGCTGCGGGTTCATGGCCATCCACGTTTGCCCCGCATCATCCGAACGATACAGACCGCCACCGGGCTTCGCTTCAACCAGCGCATAGATTCGATTCGGTTTTGCCGCGGTGACGGCGAGATTGCCCTTGCCGATTAACTCGGTCGGCAATCCCGTCATGATTTTCGTAAAGTGTTCGCCACCATCAGTGGATTTGTAGAAGCCGCCTTCAGGCGCGCCGCTGATAATCGTCCAGGGCTTGCGCTCGAGCCGAGACATCCACGCGTAAACGACGTTCGGATTGCCGGGTTGCAGCTCAACATCCATCCCGCCGAGTTGATCGGAAACGAACAGAACTTTGCGCCAGCTCTTGCCGCCGTCAGTTGTCTTGAAGACGCCGCGTTCTGAGTTCGGCTTGAAGATGTCGCCCCCGGCCGATACCCAAACAATGTTTGGATTCGTCGGATGAATGCGCACGGCGCCGATCTGCCCGGCATCGTACAGCCCGGCGAAACTCCAGGTCTGCCCGCCGTCTGTCGTTTTGTAGACGCCGCGGCCGGTTGAGACATTGCTGCGCACTCCATCAGAACCAGTGCCCAGGTAAATGACATTCGGATCGGAATCCGCCACCGCAATTGATCCGGTTGAGCCCAGCGGAACCTTGCCGTCGGTGATCGGAATCCAGCTCGCGCCGCCGTCGATCGTGCGAAACACGCCGCCACTCGCCACGCCCATGTAAAAGGTTTTCGGCTGCGCCGGCACGCCGGTCACCGTCGTGACGCGACCGCCACGCGAAGGACCGACCAGCCGATAACGCAATCCCTGAAAGAACGATTGATCCACCGACGCCATCATCGGCCGACGACTGGTAGCGGTCTGTCCCTGGATCGTTGAAACGAGCAGAAGAGTGACGAAGGTCAAAATAGGCTTTTGAAACATGGTTGGAATCTCCGCGAAAGGCGGCAAGAGAATATCACCGCGTCGGTCAGTAGTCAGTAGTCAGTCGTCGGTGGTCAGGTGTCAGATGTCAGTGGTCGGTACTTGTACTTTGTACTTAGTGCTTTGGGCTTTGATGTGGTTATGGAGGAGCCCGGTACTTATGCCGAGCTTCTTTCGAGAGACGTCCAAGCACAAAGTTCGAAGCACAAAGTACAAACGCAGCAACTGACAACTGACCACTGACAAGCGTCGCAACTTTACACTTCCAACCCACCCTCGTAATATGCCGCCGCACGCCAGGGTTTAGTCCAACTTCAACCCAGTCTTTCGGATGGAGGTAGCCATGCATCGAACCAGAATTTCCGCGCTCGTATTGATCTGCGCCGCGTCGTTGTTGCTGTCGTTCACTCTGCCGCACGCTTGGGCCCAGAAAAAGCCTGACGCGAAAACAACGTCTGGCGAAAAGAATGGTGACGCTCTCTTCTCAAGCGCCAGCGCGCCGAATCCCGACCCGGTATTCGCAGAGAAAGTTAAGGAGTACACGACCGAGGCCTACTTCTCGACTGAGTTAGTCGATCACCTGCCGCTGTCAGACACCGTTCCGTCTCCGCAGAAAGTGTTGGGCTATGTCGTTGGGACGCCAAACAAACTGACCTACACGAAGGATCAGCATCGCTACTATCGCGCACTGGACAACGCGAGCCCCCGGGTGCGCGCGTTCACCGCGCCGGAAAAATCAGAAGAGGGTAAAGAGCAGCTTTTGATCGCCGTCGGCGACGAAGCATCAATCGCGAAACTTGATCGTTACAAAGAGATCACCGCGAAGCTCGCCGATCCTCGCAAGGTTAACGATGCAGAGGCGCAGAAGCTGATCGGAGAAGGCAAAGTCTTCTACTGGGCTTCGGGTTCCATCCACTCGACCGAAACCGGATCGCCAGAGATGCTCATGGAGCTCGCTTATCGACTCGCTGTGGAAGAAAGCCCTTTCATTCAGGCGATTCGAAAGAATGTAATCGTTCTGATTACGCCTACCCTGGAAGTTGACGGCCGCGATCGCATGGTCGATCTGTACAACTATCGCAAAGCAAACCCCGGCAAAAATTCCCCGGGACTGGTCTTTTGGGGCAAGTATGTCGCGCACGATAACAACCGTGACGGATTGGGCATGGCGCTGGCGCTCTCGCGCAATCAGATGAAGACTTTCCTCGAATACCACCCGCAGGTTCTGCACGACTTGCATGAGTCTGTGCCGTTTCTTTACACGTCGACGGGCACCGGGCCTTACAACGCCTGGCTCGATCCGATCACGATTAACGAGTGGCAATTGCTCGCTTATCACGAAGTCGAAGAGATGACGAAGCGTGGCGTGCCCGGTGTGTGGACGCACGGGTTTTACGATGGGTGGGCGCCGAATTACATGTTCTATGTAGCGAACGGCCACAACGCCATCGGCCGCTTCTACGAGACGTTCGGCAACGGTGGCGCGGACACGATGGATCGCACTGTTGGCGCGCAGTCGAACCGCGATTGGTTCCGCCCAAATCCGCCGCAGCCGCGTGTGAAATGGTCTTTGCGAAACAACGTCAACATGCAGCAGTCCGCGATTCTGCTCGCAATGAACTTCGTCTCGAACAACAAGGAAAGGTTTCTTCAGAACTTTTATCTGAAGAGCAAACGCGCCGTCGCGAAAGCCTCAAATGAAGGGCCGGCTGCTTACGTGATTCCTTCCGATCAGTCCCGACTGGGAGAAGCCGCCGATATGGTGAATCTGCTTCGGCTAATGGGCGTGGAAGTTCACAAGGCTGACAAAGAGATCGCGGTGAAGGACCAAAAGTATCCGGCCGGGTCGTACGTGGTGCGAATGGATCAGCCGTACTCGCGCATGGCCGACATGCTGATGGACACGCAGTACTACAACGTGAACGATCCGAGACCTTACGACGACACCGGCTGGACGTTGGGCGCGTTGCGCAACGTCAAGACGGTGCGCGTCACCGACAAAGCAGTTCTGCAAGCTCCGCTGACGATGCTCACCGGTGACGCGCGCGTCGAGGGGCGCCTGACGAGCGACGCGCTGAGGCGCGAACAGGCCCTCGATCCGAACTACGCCGCGGCCTACATCATCAACCACAACACCGAGAACACACTCGCGACGCTCCGCTTCCGCCTGCGAGACGTGAAGATGCGCGCGGCGGAGGAGGCGTTTAAAGTCGCGGGCAACCCGCGCGCGGGCGAAGTTCAATTCAACGCTGGCTCTTTCATCGTGCTCCGCGAGGGCAACCCGCGCGATCTACACTCTCGTCTTGAAGCGGCCGTTAAAGAGTTGGGACTGACGGCCATGTCAGTCGGCCGCGTTCCAGCGGTCAAGACACACGAGCTAGCCGTTCCGCGCATCGCGATCATGCACACCTGGACGAACACCCAGAATGACGGTTGGTATCGGATTGAGTTCGATCGCTATCAAATTCCTTACTCGTACATTTCGGATCAAGTCGTGCGCAACACGCCAAACCTGCGCGAAAAATTCGACGTGATCATCTTTCCGCCGCTGGGCGGCTCAGCGCAGGCGATCGTCAACGGAATTCCGATGCGCGGCGATCCGATTCCGTGGAAAGGATCAGAGCTGACGCCCAACATGGGACTGTCACCCGATCAATCGGATGACATTCGGGGCGGGATGGGCCTGCCCGGCGTGGCGAACCTGCAAAAGTTCGTGCGGGACGGAGGCCTTTTCATCACCGTCGCCAACACCGCGCAGCTGCCGATCGAATATGGTTTAACGACCGGCGTATCGATCCAGGAAACCCGGCAGTTGCAGGCGCGCGGATCGATCTTCAATGCGCGCTTTACCGATCGCAAGAGTCCGATCGCATACGGTTATGACGAGACGCTGCCGATCTATTTTAATCAGGCGCCGGTGTTTCAAGTTGCCGCCGGCGGTGGCGGCGGCGGCGGAGGCGGCGGTGGGGGCGGCGAAGGCGCCGCAGGAACCCGGCCGACAGGACGAGGTACTCTGACTGATCCGGACATCGTGCAGGCAATGCCGCAGGCTTCGCCGGCGCAAAGACCGGCCGGGACTCCGGGCGAGCCGACTGCGGAACAACGTCAACAGATGGGCGCGTTTTATGTGCCCCCGACAGAACGGCCGCGCGTGATTTTGCGCTTTGCGTCGGACGAAAAGAACCTCTTGATTAGCGGGATGCTGGCCGGCGGATCAGAGTTGGCAAACGCGCCGGCGGTGATCGACGTGCCGGTCGGCAAAGGCCACATCGTGATGTTCGCCACGAATCCGATGTGGCGTCATCAGAATCACGGGAGCTTCTTTTTGATCTGGAATGCGGCGCTTAACTTCGATTCGTTGAACACTGAGCGACCAGCGCCTGCGGCGCCGAGGCGAACCGGTGGCGCTGATTCGGACGATCAATAACGAGGTTTCGGTACGCACGGCTCAGGCTTGCTCAAGCGGCCAGAGGCGCGCGTACCCAACCCTTAATTACCCGCCGTGGCCTTCTGCAATAACTTGATTTGTCTTTCGATGGCGCGGGACAGCTCCGCTTCGCTTTCGAAGCTCAAGCCACTTGTGCGATAGCGAATCACGCCTTCATGGTCGAGCACAATGTAGGTGGGAAACTTGTTAACTTTGAAGGCGCGTTGCACCGCTCGCTGCCGGTCCAGGAACTGCGGCCAAACCATCTCTTCTTTAGCGATAAATTTACTCCACTTGTCTTCGTCACCGTCTGAGCTGATGCCCAGCAGGACGAACTTTTCGCTCTTCGTAAACTTCTTGTTCAGACTGCGTAATGCCGGCAGTGAAGCCACGCATGGCGGACACCATGTCCCCCAAAAATCCAGCAGCACAACCTTGCCTTTAAGATCATCGAGTGAAATGTATTCGCCTGCCGACGTCGTGACGGAGAAGTCCGGCGCGAACGGCTCACGCGCCCGGCGCGGATTCTCGGTTATCTTGCGCGCCTCAGCAGAGAAGAATTGATCGGGCGCCAGCTCAAGGTACTTCTTTAACTCGGCTATCCCCTCCAGGTCGCGGTTTTGCTGAATCAGGACGACACCCAGGTTGTAGTGAGACTCAGGGTAATCCGCCTTCGCCGTCACGCCCAGGCGGAAGGCTGCTTCCGCTTCCTGCAGCTTCTTTTGATCTTTGCCTTCTGATTGTTTCTGAATCGCGATGCCTTTTAAGTTGTAAGCCTGCACCTGCAACTCCGGGTCGTTACCGCTGAACTCAACCACCCTATCGGCAGTTTGAGCAACATTCTTATAGGCCTCGAGACCCATGTAGGCATTCGCCATCAACAAAAGGGCTTCGGCTGAGCTCTTACCCTTCAAGTCATTGGCTCGTTTGAAAGCCTTGAGCGCGTCTTCCCACTTCCGCTGGAGCATAAAATTGCGCCCGGCTTGTATCTCTTCTTCATAGGTCGCGCCGTTGGGTTGTTGGGCAGCGGCAGTGCGCCCAGTCAAGAGGGCTGGCGCGGCCGTCACACCGGCGAGCAGAAAAAGCGTTATCAAAAACCAGATTTTGGTCATTCCGGGGTGGGCGTCAGGGTGAAGATGCGTCCGGTGCAACAGCATGGGATACTCCTTTTGCGGCGCATAATAGCATTATGGGCTCAGGGCTAACGAGCCGGGCCGGGCCTTTTCAAAAAAGGCTTGGCAGCGGGTGACTTCCTTCGATTATAATGGGCGCCCTAACCGCACTGCTTTCATTCTGAAACTGAAAGTACTGGACCCCCTGAGGAGGTAGTGTATGTCTGATTCCAAATGCCGCATCCTTTACGTCGATGATCATGAAGATACCGGCGAGATGCTGAGACTAATACTGGCGGACGCGGATTATGAAGTGCTATCCGCGCGCAGCGTCGATCAAGCGCTGGAAATGTCTTTGAAGTACTCGTTCGACCTCTACGTCGTGGACAAGCGTCTGCCTGACGGCTCGGGCCTCGAATTGGTCAAGCAGCTAAACCAGTTGACGCCCCGTATCCCGAGCATCGTTTACACCGGCGATGTCTACGAAGTGCATCGTGAACAGGCCATGGCCGCCGGGGCGCACGCCTTCGTCTGCAAACCTGATATCGAAACGCTAATCAATACTGTTCACGACTTCCTTTCCCGGCGTGAGTGCGCAACGGCAACCGCCGCCTGACGGCGGACCTGAGATCTGATAACTCAGATTTGAGATCAAAGATCTGCACGGCCCAGATTAAGAAATGAGATTTGAGTTCTACAGCGATGCAATCGCCGCCGAGCCGAAGCTCTCTGTCGACGGTACCGTCGATAACGCGATTCACTTTTCCCACTGGAAGGGAAACGAAACACCTGCGTCGGTAAAGGCCGATACTTCGACTGAGATCGCCCTGAATGTTGTCGCCGCCGCGAATCGCGATCAACTGACGCAGGGGATCGACCTCGTCACGAACAATCACTTCGATACCGATGGCGTGTTGTCGATCTGGTCGATGCTGAACGGCGAACGGGCGCTCGAGTCGCGCGCGAAATTGATTTCCGCGGCGGAGGCGGGCGATTTCTGCGAATTGAGCACGACGGACGGCGTGCGCGCCAGCATCGTCATTCAGGGTTCGGATTCGCCGACTGATAAGTCGGGGTCGCCATTGGCGCGGCAGCTGGCGGGCGAAGACATCATTGACGAAGAGCGCGCTTATGAATTGGTCCTGCCATACGTCGAGCGTGTGATCACCGACACGAATGCCTTCGAAGAGTTGTGGCGCGAATCATGGACCCGAATCGAAGCTGCGCTGGACAGTTTTGCGAAAGGCGCATCACGCGTTGAAGAAGACACGAACGCAAGATTGTCGGTAGTGACGCTCGCGCCAGAAGTTTTTGGCGCCAACGGCTTTGAACCGGATCAGCATTCGGCGCCTTTCACAGCGATTTCGCACCACGCGTGCGGCGAGCTCTTCCTGATAGCAACGCCGCTCGGCGATGGCTGGGCTTATCGTATCGATTACCCGTACTACTCCTGGGCCGAAACCGTCGTGCGACCGGCGGTAGCGCGCCGAGATTTCAGTTCGCTCGTCCGTCAGTTCAATGACCTCGACAAGAGCACCACCGGTCAGTGGCAAAGCGACGATAGTGAACTCGCATCGGCGATCAAGTTTCGCGACCAGACAGGTAGGCTTGCCGCGTCAAAATTAACGCCTGACACGGTTCGCCACCACGTTCGTGCGGAGCTTGTTGAGGTATCTACCGCTGCTGCTTCATGAAGCCATCGCGGTTATGGCGCCGGTGGATGGGTCAAGCTCTGATCGATTAACCCACCCGCTAACGCAGGTGGTTCTGACCTCATTCCTTGTCTACCAGCATGCCTGCCAACACAGCTAAATGGGATCAGCGTTATCTTCGCGGCGAACACACCATTAAAGAACCTTCGCCGCTCCTCCGCACAGCCATCAAGAGCCTGAAGCCCGGTCGGGCTCTGGACGTTGCATGCGGTGTCGGCCGTCACGCGATCTTTCTTGCGGAGAACGGCTGGCATGTGACGGCAGTTGATTCTTCGCGCGTCGGCGTTGAGATTCTGCAAGAACGTGCGCGCGAAGCCGGCGTGACTGTCGAAGCGCGCGTCGGCGATCTCGAATCAGGTGAGTTTCACATCGAACCGGCGAGTTACGAGCTGATTTGTGTTTTCTATTATCTTCAGCGCGATCTGTTTGCGCCGATACGCGCCGGCGTGAAGACTGGCGGAACTGTAGTCGCCGCGATCCATCTCAATGACGGGAAAGAGAACGCGAAGCCGGCTAATCCGGCGTTCCTGTTTGAAGGGGGCGAACTAAAACAATTGTTTGTCGATTGGGAAATCACGTACTATCGCGAAGGCGGATCAGACGCAGGCGGCCATCATCACGACACGGCATATCTGATTGCGCGCAAACCTACGGGATAGTCAGAACCACCTGCGTTAGCGGGTGGGTTTCACAGGCCGTTCAGGATGGCACGAACGAGTGAATGAACCACAGCACGAGGTAATAACTTTGGAACTCGACGATTATGTGAAGGAATTGGCTGAGCAGGTTGGCACAGCCATCAACGAATCCGTTCAGGACTCGCCCACCGTCGCCGCCGCCATCGAGCGTTTACGCGAAGCAGGATTCGACATGGAACTGACTTTAAAGCTGGAAATCGGCTTGCGCCCGCAGACAGATGGTGAACGCGAACCGCAGAGTGATGGATCTCTGGAACTGACTGAGGACGATCTGCGGATTCTGCGCTCGATGAAGATCAAGATTGATCCTGAAGAGTAGCGCTGATTGTTAGCCTGGCACTCGGCCGCACCAATGAGGCCCGAAGGGCCGAGATGCAATAGCCCCGACCGTCAGGTCGGGGTTTCCGGGACAGAAATTTAGCCAAGGTCCGAAGGACCGACATAATCATCCCGGCCCTTCGGGCCTCGATGGTTTTTGGGTTGATCGTAACCCCGACCTTACGGTCGGGGCTATTTCATGACGGCGCTTCGCCCCTGCCCACTCGTTCGAGGTTCTGACTTGGAATCTCCTCAAATTACGCCGCGACTACCCCTTAACCTGCGTTTTGTATCGCTTCCGGCCCTGTGCTAACCTCTCCCTTCTTTAAAACCCTTCCAGTTTTCGATCTGTAAGGCTTCAGCTTTAATTCGAAGGAGTTGACTGAATAAATATGGCTACGTCTAACGGCGCTGCGGCGAACGGTCACGTCGGCAAAGTTGTGCAAATCATCGGCCCGGTGGTCGACGTTGAGTTTGGAGGAGACTACCTGCCGCCGATTTACCAGGCGCTGCGGATCACTTCCGACGGCTTCGAAGTTCCGGATCCGATCAACGTCATCGCGGAAGTGCAGCAGCACCTTGGCGAAGGCCGCGTGCGCGCCGTATCGATGCTGCCGACCGACGGCATGGTCCGCGGCATGAATGCCACCGACACCGGCGGCCCGATTACCGTTCCGGTTGGCGAAGGCACGCTCGGCCGCGTCATGAACGTGATCGGCGAGCCAGTCGACAATCTCGGCGACATTCCGCAT
>DATEPC010000065.1:0-32234 GCA_035273405.1 Pyrinomonadaceae bacterium
TCATCGCAGAGAGCAAACGTTTATTACCGCAGCAGCAGGCGGATCGTCCTTAGTCCGATCTCGACTGTTCAATAAGGAATTGATTCCCTCAACATTCCGGGCAGACCGTTGCTTGGATTCGGCTCGGAATGTTTTTTAGAAAGGATTGACATGAGAGCAGTAGTTATAACCTTACTAGGCGCGTTGACTATCTCACTCGCATTGAGCGTCGCGGCGGCACAGAAAAAGGATAAGCGCTGGACTGAGTGGTCAATAGAAGATGCCGAGAAGATCCTTAACGATTCGCCGTGGGCTAAAACCCAAGTGGACACTGAGACCACCCAAAAATTGTATTCACGTAACTCTGAGTCCAACCTGTCTACTGACACGGTTACGGCAGGCACGACTGCTCGATTGGCTCGCGGAGCGGTAAATCAAAATATAGACATTCGATTTCACGTAAGATTGTTTTCGGCGCGGCCCGTGCGACAAGCACTTGCCAGGATTATCGAACTTCAGCAGAAGCCGAAGGCCGAGGTTCTGACGCGGCTTCACGGGTTTGCCGAAACGAAATCGAATTCATCAATTATTATCACGATAACTTTTGAATCCAACGAGCCGGCTTACCTCGGCGCCACCATGCGAGCCTTTACCGGCGCTACCACGGCCGTCTTAAGCAGCAAAACGTACCTTGAAACCAGCGATGGCAAACGAATCTTCCTGCAACAGTACGTCCCACCCGGCAAGGATGGTTTTGGCGCCAGATTTATCTTTCCGCGCCTGGTGGATGGCCCACCTTTTCTCACCCCTAATAGCGGCGAGCTTCGCTTTCATACAGAGTATCCCGGCCTTGAAATCGACAGACGCTTCAAAGTTGCCGATATGCTCCTCAAAGGCGAACTCGAGTACTGAATCTCAAAACGGTGGGATTGGGAAAACCACTTTGGGGGTTACTCAAGTGGAGCGTTTGACCTAACCGTTCGTTCATCCGGCAACACTCACACCCGCACCTTAATCAGCTCAACGGCGCACTCGCAAGCCATCCAAGATTTTGGAATTAAACCAAAAATTCGCCATACATCTGTCTGGGTGCTCCCCAGAAAACGTGAAAAACCTCCATATTGAGGCGAGAAAAGATAAATGTGGCGCGCGCTACTCCGGCAATATCGGATTCGCGATCTACAATTCGTGGCAAACCACGGTCTCGAAGCGGCTGAACCGCGGTCTCTACTTCCAGGGTGCCTATACCTGGTCGCGGACCGTGGACAATGTCAGCGGTTCGCTAAGCACCGACGAGCTGAACGCCACGCGCGCCGGACAGAACGGTGGAAATATTTACGGCGATCAGGCTAATCCGCAGGCAAACAAAGCTCGCGGTGATTTTGATCGGCCGCATCGTCTGGTCGTTAGCTACTCGTACGACCTGCCGGCAAAGAGAGCGCGCTGTCATCGAGTACCAGGAGTATCTTCGACTCGCGCCCAAAGGGGATTTCGCGGCGGAAGCGCGCAACCTGGTAGATAAGTTAAAGGCGAACAACCGCTAACAGTTTTTCTTCACGGACTCATCACATCGACGGTCTTGATTAAGACCTAAAAAACCAGCATCATTCGCGCGCATGGAACCGGTTGCGAATCAGCTTGCGCTGGCGCCCCTGGGCGCGGGTGATCTGATCGATCGCGCGGTGCGGCTGTACCGGCGTCATTTTCTCACGCTGATTCGCATCGCCGCGCCGCCGGTACTGGTGTCCGCGGTGGGCTCAACCCTCACGACGATCGCCTTTCGAGCCATCGGCGCAACGCCGAGCTCCACGCGGCTCTTTCTGTACATTCTCGTGTTAATGGGTGGCGTACTTGTGATCGTCGCGGGCTCACTCTTCAGCCTGATCGTAATGGGTGGCGCAGCACGCAACCTGGTCGCGCATCTACTGTGGGACGAGCCGGTCAGCTTCCGCTCGACGTACGCCGCCGTCAAATCGCGTTTCTGGGGATTGTTGGGAGCGAGCATTCTTATCGCTTTGTGGCTTACCTTCTGCGCGTGGTTGGCTATCATGGGCTTTTACCTCGTCTTCCTGGTTGTTTTTGTAGGTGTGGTCGCGATCGCTTCAGTAATACCCGAGTTCGTCACAGGTATCGTGGTGGTTTTCGCGGTGATCGGGGCCTTGACCGGCGCGCTCGTCCTATTCTTTCTGTTGGCCGGCCGCATGGCTTACGTGCCGCAGGCGATGCTGGTTGAAGGACGGTCTATTGGTTCGGCGATCGGCCGAAGCTTTTCGCTTGCCAGCGGCAATGTGCGACGTCTTATGGCGATGGCGCTGTTTACCTTTTTCGCGACGTACTCGGCACTCGCGCTCTTGATCATTCCTCTCGGATGGTATGGCTGGGTGAACGGCGTGGACGTCTCGCCGTTTGGAACTGAATGGCCGGCGTGGTATGCGATCGGATACGAAGTCATCCTGCAATGCAGTCACATTCTGCTGGCGCCAATCTGGATGCTGGGCATGTCACTACTGTACGTGGACGAGCGCGTGCGACATGAAGGCTACGACATCGAGTTGATGGCCGCGCGCCAACTTCCGCCGATGCCTGAGCTGCCTGGTGTTATGTCGCCGTTTGCCCCGGCGCTGGTCACGCGCCGCACGGCGCAATTTGTGCCGCCGCCCGCGCCGATGCCGCCCCAAAGTGTTCTGGGCTTACATTGATCGTTTTTGCCGCAGATGCGTACCGTATTCCATTCACTAAGAGTCGCGACGGTCGCCATTCTGTTTATCCTGGCCCTCTACGCTCGGACTCAAGCGGCGAGCTTTGAAGACTATCGCGCACGCGTTTCTCAAGCAGTCAGCGCTATTCAACAACTCGAAGCTCCCGATTACTACACGGACGATCCTTTGCAGCGCGATTCAGTCATGCAAAACGCACTCACGCGTTTGCGACAGTTGCTGCCGGCGCGAGAGTCAGTTCTCTTCAACGGTCAGAACATCGACGTAGACAACGCGTGGTTCCATCAGGCGCTCGACGAGTATCAGAAGTTAGGCCACCAGCCTGAGCGCGCAACTGCCGTCATCACCGGCGTGCGCGAGCAACTACGCGCTTTGCTCGAGCGTTTGGACGAGATGAAGCCGGCAAGTTCGGCGGACGGAAAAGATGCGAGCAAAGCGCGACTGGCCGAAATCCTGCGGCGTTCCGAATACGACAAAAGTGTCGCTGAAAAAAGCGCGATCGAACGCTTGTGGGAGGAATTTATTCGCTGGCTCTCGAAACTTATTCCGAGGGTGGGCCCACTGCAACCCGGGACCGGCCAGGCCCTCTCAGGCGTGGCTCAGATCGTGGTAATCGGCTTTTCCGTTCTGCTAATCGCCTTTCTCATCTGGAAACTTCTGCCGCGCTATTTGCGCAACCGCGGAAATAAAAAGAAGAAAGCGAAACGCGAGCCGCGTATTGTGCTGGGCGAGCGGCTGGAACCGGATCAAACAGCCAGCGATTTGCTTGACCAGGCCGAAGCTCTCGCACGCACCGGGGACCTGCGAGGCGCAATTCGCAAAGCGTACATCGCTCTACTGTGCGAACTCGGCGATCGAAAAGTCATTATGTTGGCCCAGCATAAGACAAATCGCGATTACCTGATGGCGGTAAGAAACAGGCACGCGCTTTACGAGCCGCTGCGCAAACTCACGGCCAGCTTTGAGATTCACTGGTACGGTTTTGTCGCGCCGGCGCCGGCTGATTGGGAAGCGTTTCGGCTTGGCGTCAGAGCAGCGGGCTCGAGCGAGGCCAGCCGGGGAACCCGCTAAGGTCACATGCGTCAACGTCTGATCATCATTATCACACTGGTCGCCGTCATCGTTGTGCTGATAGCGCTTAACGCCGCTTCGTACGTGCGCGTCGAGTACGTCGGGGACTCGGAAGTCTCACCCGATCGTTCGACGTTCAACTCGGGGGCGACCGGGACACAGGCCCTCCACGATTTTTTGGACGAGTCGGACCAACAGGTCATGCGCTGGCGCGAGAGCACGTCGTCGTTGCTCGTTTTGGCTGACCCGAAGCCAACAACACTCGTTGTTATAGGGCCGCTGAAGATCGCTTACACAAACCGGGAAGCTCGCGATCTGATGCAGTGGGTCGAATCCGGTGGCCGGCTGGTCGTCGTCGATCGCAGTCCCAATCCCCGTTTGCTCGCACCGGACAGCGATTGGCTGATTTCGAGCGACCCGCTGGGTTATCCCTTAAGTGATCTCGATCCGAATAACTTCGAACAGATGACCTCGGGGGTGACGGCGCTTAAACCGGCACAGCCCACAGCGTTGGCTCGCAATGTTGATTCGGTGATGCCTTCACGATTCATGGGCGCGATTACGTTTGCGCTGCGCACTCCGGAAAGCCAGCCGACGCCCGACAAAGTAAACGCGCTGACTGATGATGAAGAAGATTCGGATGACTACGAGCGTCCGCCCACAACCGGCGGCGGTCCGCCTACAAGCGAAACCGGAACGCCCACCGGTGCGAAGAAGGACGCGCGCTCAACTGCGCCCGTAGTTCACGTTGGCGAAAAGCGCGGAGCGCTGCTGGTAGATTATCCGTACGGCAATGGCCGCATCGTTCTTCTTTCAGATCCCTACATCGTCGCCAATAACGGGATTAGCCGCGCCGACAATTTGCTGCTGGCGTTGAATGCGGTGGCCGGGGACGGCGGAATAATTGCGTTTGACGAGTTTCATCAAGGCCGGCCCGCGACGCACAATGAGCTGTTTCAATATTTTTCCGGAACGCCCGTGCTGGCCATTTGCGCGCAACTCGCGCTCATCGGCGTCGCAATTGTGTGGTCTCAGGGACGTCGCTTTGCTCGTCCGTTGCCCTTGCCGCACGTCGATCGCCGTTCGAAATTGGAATTCGTGGCGTCGATGGCTGAGTTACAGCAACGTGCGCGGGCTCACGATCTGGCGCTGGAAAATATTTACGCTCGCGTTCGTCGCGTACTGGTGCGATATGGCGGTGTGAGCAACAGCACCCCCCGCGCGGAAATTGCCCGGCGGGTGGCGATGCGTTCTGGCCTGAAACGGGAAAAGCTTGAAACGCTCATGCGAAACTGTGAAGAAACGATCAACGGTGCGCCGACACACGCGAAAGAAGTCCTTCGCCTTGCGCAAAGGCTCCGGGACATTGAGTCGAAGCTCGGCTTGCGCACCCGATCGCGCGACACGAAACAAGCGGAAAAAGACTGATCTTTGTACTTTGTTCTTGGTACTTTGACCAGGCATTCCGAGTACGAAGCACTGAGTACAAAGTTCTAACACCTTAACCCTGAGTAGGTCACATCCAACCAATGCCAGAATACGTCTCGAACACCATCGCTCACATTACCGGCGAGCTGCGCAAAGTTATTGTTGGGCAGGACGAACCGATCGAACAGATCCTGGTGGCGCTGCTGGCCGAAGGTCACGCCTTGATCGAAGGCGTTCCCGGAACCGCCAAAACACTGACCGTCAAGACGCTCTCGCGGATCATGAATGCCGGCTTCGGCAGAATTCAGTTCACACCCGACTTGATGCCATCGGACATCACCGGCACAAATGTCTTCAACGTGGCGTCCTCAAATTTCAGTTTGCGTCGCGGCCCGGTGTTTACGGACCTTCTTCTGGCGGACGAAATCAATCGCACTCCGCCGAAGACACAAGCGGCGCTGTTGGAAGCCATGGAAGAACGACAAGTGACCATCGATGGTGAATCGTATCCGCTGTCGCCGCTATTCACGGTGCTCGCGACCGAGAATCCGATCGAGTACGAGGGCACTTATCCGTTGCCGGAAGCCCAACTCGATCGTTTCCTGCTCAAGATTCTTTTAGGGTATCCGTCGGCTGAAGAAGAGCAGCAGGTCGTAGCGCGTTGGGATGCGGGCTTTAACGCGCGTCGCCTGAACGATATTCAGATTCAGCCGTTGGCTGCGGATGCGATTTCTGCCTGCCGCGCGGAAGTACGAAATATGCGGGTCGAGCCCGGGGTGCAGCGCTACATAGTGGATATCGTTCGGCGCACGCGCGATCACGCCGCTGCGCACTACGGCGCCAGTCCGCGCGCCGCTGTCGCCTTGTTGTTGTGTGCGAAAGCGCTGTCGGCAATTCGCGGTCGCGACTTTGCGACACCCGATGACGTGCGGGACATTGCGCGGCCCGTGCTGCGCCATCGGCTGACGTTGCGCGCGGAGGCTGAGTTGGATGGCGCGACACCCGATTCAGTGATCAATGACATCCTGCAAAACGCTGAAGTACCGAGGTAGGGTGTCAGGTGTCAGGTGTCAGGTGTCGGGTGTCAGGTATCAGGTGTCAGGTGACGGCAGGATTTGAGCGATGAAAAGCTTTCGTGAATTGAGAGTTTGGCAAGCGGGAATGGAGCTGGTCAGTCGGCCGACACCCGTTACCTGACACCCGATATTTATGCGTTTTGTCTTCTCCAAGCTCTTCTACGCCCTACTTGCGGTTGGGCTGATCCCCATCTCTCTGTCGTGGGGTCGGCCCATTCTTGGTTGGCTCGCGCTCACTTACGATCTAATTATTATCGCCGCGGCGCTGTTCGATGCGTGGAACAGCAAACTCCCGCAAAGCGTGCGCATTGACCGTCACTTCGGGGGGCGGTTTGCAGTGGGCGCGGAAACGGACGTCTCTATCGAGGTTGCGAATCACACGTCACGCGACATCGATCTTGTTCTGAAGGACGAACATCCGCCGCAGATGAGACTGACGGGCACGCGCGAAGCGCGGCTCGAGGTTGAGGCCCAAACCAGTGCGTCGTTCATCTACAGCCTGAAGCCACCCAAGCGTGGGCAATTTTCGTTTGGCCGAATTGCCGTTCGTTATCTTTCGCGTTGGCGACTGTCGTGGTGTCAGACGATGGTTGGCGACCCGATCACCGTTAAGGTTTACCCGAACATGCGACGGGCGCGCGAAGCTGAATTGAAAGCGCTCGGCACTCGTTCATTTGTCGCGGCGCGCCGCAAATCGCAGTGGCGTGGAGAAGGCCGCGACTTTGAGTCGCTCCGCGATTACGTTCGGGGCGACGAGATGCGACATATTTCGTGGACCGCTACGGCGCGTCGCGGCAAGTTGGTCACGCGGCAGTATCAGATGGAGCGGGACCAGACGATCCTAATCGCGCTGGACGCCGGCCGTTTGATGACCGGCCGGATGGAAAACGAAACAAAGCTTGATCTCGCGGTGCACGCGACACTGGCGCTGATGTCTGCGGCGGCGCGCGCCGGAGACAACGCGGGCCTGTTGGTGTTCGGCCGGCGCATCAAAACGTTTCTGCCGCCGAAGCGAGGCGCTGAACACCTCGATGCGGCGCTCGAAGCTCTGCACGCCGTCGAACCTGAGATGATTGAGCCGAGCTACTCGCGCGCGTTCGAATTCATTTCCGCCAACAGCCGGCGACGCTCGCTGGTCGTCGTTCTGACAGATTTGGTTGACGAAGAAGGATCGGCGGAATTACTGACCTCGCTAAAACTGCTGAGGCCACGGCATCTGCCGCTGGTTGTCACGATCGCGGATCGAGACTTGAGAGCAGTCGTGCGCGAGGCGCCCGAAACTGAAAACGATTTGTTCACGCAGTCAGTCGCTGAAGAAATTATGTATCAGCGCGAAGCTGCCTTGCGTCTGGTTGAATCGCAGGGCGGGTTGGCTCTGGATGTAACGGCCGCGGCGCTGGTGCCGAAGCTGCTTGAGACTTATCTGCGGGTGAAAGAGAGAGGACTGTTGTAAATCTCTCCCTGACCGTTTAGAGGCCGCACTTGTGCGGCTGGTTTCGCGGCGGACAAGTCCGCCGTCTAAACGAGGAGACTTTCAAACGACGGCGGTCAGTAGCCCGCCTCGAAACTTTTACTGACTCGCCGATTCCCCATCATTGTCGCGTCCAGCAAGAAACAAATACGAGTAGAGAGCGATGCCGGTAACCCCGGCGACGGTGAACTTAATCAATGGATTGATCGGCGCCGGTGAGATGAAGCCTTCGATGATTCCCGCAATTACCAACAAGGGTATACATCCAACAATCAGACGCACTGCTTCCATGCCTCTCGATTTCAAAGCGTCCGCGCGTGTTAGATCGCGCGGCATCACCAGCGCCGTGCCGATGAGCAAGCCTGCGCCGCCCGCGATGAAGATACAGGTCAGCTCAATGACGCCGTGTCCCGCGACGAATGTGACCAGGTCGTTGCCGTAGCCCGCCCGATAAGTAAGCGCCAGGATCGAACCGAACAGCGCGCCGTTCAGGGCCATCACATACAACGTACCCAACCCCAACGTCGCTCCGAGCGCGAACGCGTAAAACGTGACGCGAATATTGTTCGTGAGGATGCCGGCCGACTCGACCTGATTTTCGCGATTGATTCGTTCCCACCAGCGGTTTTTCTGGTCTGTGTTCCGGGCCTTCCAGGAGGCCGTAATCCCCGCAAATTCCGAAAAATTCGAGTCATAACGGGTACCAAAAAAAGCCACCGCGCTGAACAAAAGAAAGACACCAAAGGCCGTTCCGGTGTAGCGCCACGTGCGGCGAAAAGTTCGGGGGAAATCGCGGGCGAAAAACGTCCCGAGGCGACGTCCGCCCTGCGCATTGGCCCGATAAATACGGCCGTGGGCGCGAATCACAAGGCTGTTGAGATAATTGACGAGACGCGGATCACGCGATTCCGCGCGGGCGATGGCAAGGTCGGATGCCGTGCGGCGATAGATGCGGCCAAGCTCGCGCACCTCTTCGCGATGCAGCCGTCGCATCGTCATCCGATCGAGCAGCTCCAACAGTTGCTCTAAACGCTGCCAGGCGTTCTTGCGTTGGTTGATGAAACGATCAATAGGCATTGTGCTTAGTACTTTGTACTTGGTACTTTGTGCTTTCAGCGAGGACGTTCGTGAGACTGAACCCAAAGACCAAAGATCAAAGTACAAAGCACCGTCTGGTTGAGTGTGTACCAAACTTCAGTGAAGGCCGCAAGCCCGAAGTCGTCGAGCTGATTGCGCAAGCGGTCAGCGCGGTGGACGGCGCAACCGTTCTCAATCATCACATCGATTCGGATCACAATCGATCCGTGATCACATTTGTCGCTCCGCCTGAAGTGATCGTTGACGCAGCGGTGCGCGCAGTCGCAAAAGCAACTGAGCTGATCGATCTGCGACAGCATGGGGGTGAGCATCCGAGGATCGGCGCGACTGACGTGCTGCCTTTTGTTCCGGTAAGCGGCGTCGCTATTGAAGATTGTGTAACCCTCGCGCATGAAGCAGGAGAAAGAATCTGGCGCGAGCTTTCGATTCCGATTTACTTCTACGAACGGGCGGCCCTACGACCAGACCGAGAGCGTTTGGAACACGTGCGCGGCAAAGGGTTCGAAGCGCTTCGCGAAGAGATCGGGACTAAGCTGGATCGCAAGCCAGACGTTGGCGAGTCGCGACTGCATGAAACGGCGGGAGCAATCGCCATCGGCGCGCGACCTTTCCTAATCGCCTTCAACGTCACGTTGCAAACCGATGACATTCTGATCGCGCGTCGGATTGCGCGTGTCGTGCGCGAACGCGACGGCGGCCTGCCGTTCGTGAAAGCACTCGGATTTGATTTGCAGTCGCGCCGCATTGTGCAGGTGTCGATGAACCTCACCGATTACGAACAGACTTCGATCGCGCGAGCGTTCGACGCCGTGCGCGAGGAAGCTACGCGCCTGGAGATAAAAGTCCAGGGAGCGGAAATCGTTGGGCTCGTGCCCAGCGCCGCCCTGGATCGCGACGCAGCCTACTTTCCGCTGCTGGAAAATTTTCACGAAGGCCTCATTCTCGAGAATTTGCTGCCGAAGTAGGCTCGCCGCCGGGCCACCCCCCGGCTTATGCTCGGACTTGGCCCACCCTGGAAATTAAACTGCTGGACAGCCTTGCCTCCTTTGTTTATTATTCCTGCCCCGCTCGGTGTCGAGCGGCCCCACACAGCGGCTGACCGGCGGTCGGTCAGTATCCAGGTTCGCAGCGGAGTGAGTATTCGCCGCCCCCCAGGCGGTCGGGACTAGTTTCCGCTGAACACTTAACGGAGGATTAGTCATATGCTCAGGATGGGAAAGAACCCTAACGAAGAAAAGAGCCCGACCCAACCGCAGCCCGGCGTCGACAATTACAGTCAGCGCACCTACGCACCCTATCAGCCTGAACAGAAAACGCCCGAGCCCCCCGCGGCCCAAAGGGCATTGAGCGAAAGCGAAACCATCGCCCGCGAGATTAAGGACGGCACATTGAGCGGTTTTGTCGGCGGTGGCACAGCCATCACGGGCGAGGCTACTTTCAAATCGCTGTTGCGGATCGATGGCAAGTTTTCGGGACGCATCGCGTCACCGAGCGGCACATTGATCGTCGGCGCCGGGGGCGTGGTTGACGCGAACATCGAAGTTTCCGTCTGCACGATTCAAGGCACCGTCAACGGCGACATCATTGCCACCCAACGGATTGAGCTGGGCCGCGCCGGAAAGTTGAACGGCAACATTCAGAGCCCGTCGCTGATGATCGAGCAGGGCGCCGTGTTTGAGGGAAGCTGCAAGATGATTCAGCAGAAAGCTGCGTCCGAAAAGCCGGCCCGCGTCGAGCGTAAAGAGAACGTGATCGACACCCCCAAGCCTGAGGCCAAGGCTGAGGCGCCCAAAGTTGCGAGCATCGCTGCCGCGACCTAAGACGATCCAACTCAAAACTGAACTTTGTAAGGACGGGCAGATTGTCCGTCCTTTTTGTTTGCCCCGCCTGCGGACTCACCACAATCAGTTGTCGCAAGGTACAATTTGGGCACCCCCCGGACACAAACCATGATGAGCCATCCAATCTTGAGATTGTCTGTTCTGACAGTCAGCGTTTTGTTTTTTGCTCCGCCTCTTTCTGCCCAACGCACGCGAGCACCGCGAGTGGCGCAGGTCGGAATTGACTCGAAAACTCTGTTGCAAATCATTCGCGCGGAAGATACCCGTCGCTGGGACGGAGACCTCGAGAAGCTTCTTACGCACGCTGATCCGAAAGTGAGGCGGCGCGCGGCTTTGGCGGCCGGCCGCATTGGCAACGAAGGCGCCGTGCCTCCGCTTGCCGAGATGGTATTGACTGATCGCGACGTGGATGTGCGTCAAATGGCGGCGTTTGCGCTCGGCGAGATTGAATCGGGTGGCGGGGCGTACGCGCTGACTGAGGTCCTAAAGGTCCGCGGCGATGAAACGGCTCCCGCTCTCGCACGCGCGCGCGCCGTGGAAGCGCTCGGAAAAATTGTCGCCGCCGCTACCAGTCCGGGCGCAGCAACTAAGCCTGACGCCGAATGGCTCGATGTAGTGCAAGCGACAATCGTCAATACGTTGAGGTTTGAAGTCAGTCGTCGTGCGCAATCCGATCGATTAACGGTTTTGCTGGCCCTGACTGCCGTGCTGCGCGCCAAGCCTGACGGCGTTGGAAAATTAGTCGCGCAATGTCTTGATTACTCTGATCCGCGAATTGTGGCCGACGCTCTAAATACGCTCGCGCGACTGCGTTTGAAAGAAGGCAACGATAAAGCGCGCGAGTTGCTCAAGCACAACGATCCAATTGTGCGGGCGAACGCTGCGCGCGTGCTCGGGGCAACCGAAGACAAGCAGGCATTCGACGCGCTGCTTGATCGTGCCCTGCACGATGCGGATTCGCGCGTCGGTATTAGCGCGATTCGGTCTCTGGGCAATTTGAAAGATCCTCGCGCGGTCAAACCGTTAATCAAGCGTGGTCGCGAGTCGTTGAGACTCTTAGACGGGCGCAGGAAATTCCCGATTGAACCACGAAACGAACTCCTTGAGATTGTTAATGCTTTGGGTCTTATCAACTCGTCAGACTCTCGCGAAGATCAGATCCAGTTCCTTCAACAGGCGCGAGAAGCGCTATCTCATTCGGCAGAGGTTGAAATTGCGCTGGCTAAAACCAGCCCTGTTTTGTATGCCACCAATCTGTGGCGTCAAGGTCCGTTTAGGCATCGTATTCCTGAATCTGTGGCCGTGCTGTCGTGGCAAACCGTAGCGGCACACGCGCAGGGATTGCGCCAAACGGCCAGTGCCACTGAAGTGCGCGACTCAAATCTGCGTACGGAGCTGATCGGACAACTGAAGAGCTTGGTGTTGGTGACCAAGCGGTCGCATCCGAAAGCTGTCTCTAATGTTCTGGGCGCCTATGCAGCTTTAAAGCCTAACGACCTTTTAGAAGTATTGCGCGGCGAACTTCGGAACGAAGATGTAATTGTGCGGGCGACCGCAGCCGAGCTACTTGGCGAACAACCGCCGAGCGAAACGAACACGCGCGCGTTGCTTGAAGCGTTGCCGCGGGCGATGCGTGACGCCGACAACGATGCTGCGCTCGCGATTTTGGGCGCGCTCGCGAAACAGAAGAACCAGACCGCCAATGCCGCGATTAAGACGGCGTTGGATTCGAAAGACCATCTGCTCCGGCGTAGGGCCGGCTCGCTGCTGAAAGCGAACGGCGTAGGGGACTTTTCCGATCGCATCGGTGTGGTGCAAACACGGAACACTGAAGCGGACTACCGACGAGCAATGGCGCGCATCGGAAATAAACCGACGGCGACTGTAGTGACCAACAAAGGCTCGTTCACGATCGAATTTCTACCCGAGGACGCTACGCTGAACGTGGATAATTTTCTTCAGCTCGCGAAGCGGGGCTACTTCAACGGGCAGACCGTTCCGCGCGTGGTGGCGAACTTTGTCGTGCAGGCGGGCGATCCGCGTGGCGATCAAAACGGTGGGCCGGGTTACACGATTCGCTGCGAAATCAACGAAGTGTTTTTCGAGCGCGCCGCCGTCGGCATGGCTTTGTCCGGCAAAGACACGGGTGGCTCGCAATGGTTCGTGACGCATGCGCCGCAGCCACATCTGGACGGGGGCTACACCGTGTTTGGCCGCGTCATCCGCGGAATGGAAGTTGTCGATCGGATCGCGCGCGGCGATCGGGTCGTGCGGGTAGTTGTTAATGAAAGATAGACTTAACCACAGAGGACACGGTTACCCGCTAAGAGCTAAGAGCGGTGGATCACCACGAAATGATCTTCGCTTGGCCCTTCGCACTTTGCCCTTTGCCGTTCTTCTTCTCTGTGTCCTCTGCGGTGAAACTTCCTTCGCGCAACCGCAGCTGAAAACTCAAGCGGAAAGCGAACGCCACCGTTACGAGATTCAGCTCACCCTGGACTTCGACAAACGCACTTACACCGGAACGGAACGTGTGCGCTTCGTCAATCGAGGGACTCGCGCGACCTCAACACTGTATTTTCACCTGTACTCGAATCTGCGGGTGCCCGGCTATTTTCCGCCGAAAAAGACAGAGAGCGGTGAAGCGGTGTCCGACGAACCTCGGCTCGAGGTCTTGGAAGTACGCACAGCAAACACAAACGCTCCCGTCCCATATACCCTGGAGGATCAGGACACAACTTTGCGGGTCAACCTCCGCGAGTTGATCGCGCCAAGAGCGGCGACCGAAGTCGTGATCACCTTCAAAGGCTCGGTGCCGGAGATCGACCCGGAAGAAACGGGCCTGGTGGCACATGTCATGCAGCAGGTCAGCGCCGCGATCGGCAGCGCACGCGAGATGCGCCGCGCACGCGGGATCAATTTTCGTTGTCGTGGCGTGCTGTTGCTCGGCAGTTGGTACCCGGTGCTCGCGGCGCGTGCCGGTGACGATTGGCTGCGTCGCATGGAGCCGAGCATCGGCGACTCACTTGTCACAGACGTCGCGGATTACCAAGTGACGATCGATAGTCCACAGGGCGTTTCAGTTTTTACACCGGTCGAGGCATCCAACGTTACCAGCAAGGACGGACGAACAGCCACGACGTTTTCCGCCGAGAGCCTGCGTGACTTTGTAGTCGTCGCCGGCAGCAACATGCGCGCGGAGCAGCGCGTCATCAGCGGCATCACGATTCGTTCGATCTATCGCAACGAGCACGAAACGGCTGCGCGACGCGCCCTGAACATCGCGGCTGACGCAGTCAACGTTTATGTCCGGCGCATTGGCCCGTTGCCGCTGCGGACGATTAGCCTCGTTGACGCGCCGCTGGTCGCGACGCTGAGCAACGCGGAGTTTTCTGGCTTCGCGGCAATCGCCAGCGCTTTTTACCTGGATTTTGATTCGCCGAGCGTGAGCAGCATGCCCGATATCATTCGTGAACAGCGGGCGTCGGTAGAAGAGAGTCTGGAATGGACAGTCGCGCATGTGGTCGCGCATCAATGGTGGGGAACTGCCGTCGGGAACGATCCAAGCCGCGAGCCGGTGCTCGACGAAGCGCTGGCCAACTGGTCGGCTCTGCTTTACTACCGCGAAGTTCACGGGGAAAAGAAAGCTGAGGTCGCGTTGGAGGAGCAGTTGCGCGGCGTTTACAAGCTCTACAGGACTTTCGGGGGCGAAGACATGGAGGCGAATCGCGCGGCGCGCGAGTACCGAAATTCGTTCCAATACGCAGCAATTGTTATCGGTAAAGGCGCGCTGCTGTTCGAAGCGCTGCGGAAAATGATTGGCGACGAGAAGTTTTTTGCCGCGCTGGCCAAGTATTACGCCGCAAACAGATTTGAAGTCGCGCAGATGGACGATTTGCGCGGCGCCGTTGTGGGGGAAGCTTCGGTCGAACAAAGACGAACCGTCAGCCGTACTTTTGATCGCTGGTTGTCGAGTAAGAATGGCGATGAAGACATTGCGCCGCCGGATCCAAAACTCGCCGCCGAGCTGGGTCTGCCGGTGAAAGATCCGAAAACGGGCGGCAACGTCTTCTCTCGAGTCGGCAGATTTTTTTGGCAGCAGATGACAAGGATTCGATAAGACCGTACTTTGTGCTTGGTACTTTGTTCTTAGTTCTCTCCTCCCAAGTTCCTCTGGATTTCGTGAACGCCCCCTTAATCTCACGTCAAAGCACAAAGTACAAAGCACGAAGTACGAAGCAAAAATGCCAATGACCGCTCAAGAACACTTGGAACCAATCACTTCGCGTCGGCAAGTTCTTCGTCCCACAACGATTCAAGTCGAGCGTGAGCTGGAAGTCTTCAGCCAGTTCATGGACAACCAGTTTCGCGTGCCGGTGCTGGGTTGGCGGTTTGGCTTGAATGCGATCCTCGATCTGGTCCCGGGCATTGGAGATGTGGCGACCTCGATCATCGCGCTCTACCTGTTGGTTTCCGCGGTTCGTTATCGAGTGCCAAAGATTACGCTGCTGCGGATGGCGCTTAACATTGCCATCTATTTCATCGTCGGTCTTGTTCCCCTGGCGGGCGACCTCTTCGCGATTTGGTGGAAGCCGAACATTCGCAATGTCAATTTGCTGCGCGCTCGCGCGACAGTTTCGCCTACGGATTTGCATCAAGGTCGCGTCACCGACTGGCTGTTTGTGGGCGGGGTCGCGGCGTTTCTGCTAACGCTGCTGTTCGGCTCGATCATTCTCGCCGCGACTGTCATCTGGTTCATCAGCACGCGACTACAATTCATGTAGAGGTTAGAGGTCAGAGGTCAGAGGTCAGGTTAGAAGGTCAGACTAGAAGATCTATACCTCTCGAGTCAGTTTGTTATAAGTCTAACTCCTAGCCGCTAACCTTTAGTTACACCTCAAAGTCAGTTTATCGGAGGTCTAATTCCTAGCGTCCAGGCCCCAGCCTCGAACCTTAGCCGCTAATCTCTAACCTTTCTCTGTTTCGGCACATCCTTGCGCAGCCTGCGGGGCTTTGTTATAGTCGCGAGCAGCCATCATCCAAAAAACTTGAATTTACTGGCGGATTCCTCAGGGATTCGCCTCTCTAGAAAGGATATTGTTATGAGTAACGATCGTGACTATGGGGACGGAATTTCGACTCGATTAACGTACTTCCTGGTGGGGGCGGGCATCGGCGCCGTCATGGCGCTGCTGTTTGCGCCGAAGTCAGGTGAAGAGCTGCGCAGCGACATCGCCGACGCGACACGCAAAGGCATCGACAAATCGAAAGAGGCCGCTCAACAACTTGGCACCAAAGCGACTGAGCTGTACGGCACCGCACGCGAAACCGCCGGCGAGTACTACGAAGCGACGCGTGAACGCGCCACTGACTTGTACGACACCGCATCGGCGAAGGCCGGCGAAGTCGTAGCCAGGACGAAGGACACCGTGTCGTCGCAGGCGGGTTCATTGGCCGCAGCCGTTGAAGCCGGAAAGAAAGCGTACGTCGAAGAGAAGCGCAAGACGGAACTGTCCGGCCGCACAGAAGCCGCGCCGACCTATACGCCTGAGAAGTCGATGTAAGTATGAACGCGAACGATCCCCTCTTTTGGTTGGTAATCATTACCGGGATTATCGCCGTGTCTTTCCTGGTGATTGCCGTGGCGATGATCGCGATTGCCGTGTCCGTGAAGCGCGCAGTCAAGACGGTCAATCGCGTCGAAGAGAAGATCAATCCGTTGATTGAGCGTGCGAACGCGTTGACGGCGGAGGGTCAAAAGATCGCTGTGCAGGGTCGTCAGATCGCCGAGCAGGTGAGCGTCATGTCCGGTCATCTCTCGACCGCGACGATGCACTTGTCAGAGTCGGCCGCGCTGATCAAAGAAGAAGTGCGGGGGCTTACACTGCTTGTCGACGACACCGCCGAAATGGCAAAAGAGAAGGTCGAGATGGTTAGTCGCGCGATTGATACGACGCACGATCGCGTGGCGACCACGACTGAGTTCCTGCAACGGAAGGTAATCGAACCGGCACGCGAACTCGCGGCCATACTCGCGGGTTTGCGGCGTGGCCTTGAGGTCCTGGTCGCGCCGTCGCCCAGTCCAATTGACCGCAGCTATGGAGACGATGAGATGTTTATCGGCTAATCGCGCAGAGAACATCAGACGGCTTTAAAAGCCCGGACCATCGTCGAAGGACAACTGGTTCGGGCTTTTTGTTTTTCGTGGAGTGTCTTTGGAGTGCGGCGGCTTGATGCCGCTTTCATTGCCCTCGAAACGGAACCATCGCCCAACAAAAGCGGCGTCAAGCCGCCGCACTCCAAAGCGCCGCCGATGGCGGCGCGCTCCGAGTCCTGTTACTATTTCGCCTTTGATTAGTTAATCAAACATGGCCACCGAAGAAGCCACACTCGACCTAAAAAAGACTGTAAATCTGCCGAAAACCAGTTTCGGTCAGAAGGCCAATCTGCCGCAGACCGAACCCGCTCGTCTGAAGAAATGGGTGGACATGAAGCTGTACGAGCAGATTCGCGAAGCTCGCGCCGGGGCCGAAAAATTCATCCTTCATGATGGGCCGCCTTACGCGAACGCGGACATTCATCTCGGGACGGCGATGAACAAGATTTTGAAAGACTTCATCGTCAAATCGCGAACGATGCTCGGTTACGACGCGCCGTACGTGCCGGGATACGACTGTCACGGACTGCCGATTGAGTTACACGTCGAGCGCAAGCTGGGTGAGAAGAAGAAAGACATGCCGGCGCTGAGCATCCGGCGCGCCTGTCGTGAGTTCGCGGCGAATGCTTTGAAACGTCAGACGAAGGATTTTCAGCGACTCGGAATCCTGGGCGAGTGGGAGAATCCCTACAGCACGATGTCCGATCATTACGAAGCTGAGACGGCGCGGCTGTTCGCGCGCTTCGTTGAGCGCGGCTTCGTTTACAAAGGCGCGCGGCCCGTCTACTGGTGCATTCACGACCAGACGGCGCTTGCCGAAGCTGAAGTCGAATACGACCAGCACACGAGCCCGTCAGTTTACGTGAAGTTTCCGCTGAAGAGTGACCCGGCGCAGATCGATCCGGCACTCGCCGGCCGCAAGGTGTTTGCGCTGATCTGGACGACGACGCCCTGGACGTTGCCTGCCAACCTCGGCATCGCCGTGCACCCCGACTTTGATTACGTCGCGGTTGAAAGTGGCAAGGAAGTTTACCTCGTCGCGGCTGAATTACTCGACGTTGTGGCGCAACGGTGCAACCTCACTGAGCCAAAAGTGCTGGCGCGTTTCTCCGGATCGAAGCTCGATCGGCTGGAAGCTAAACACCCATGGATTGATCGACCATCGCTTTTCATGGTTGGCGAGCACGTGACGCTCGGCGGCGAAGCTGATGCGGAAACGGAACTCGATGTCAGCGACGCGCGCGATAAGTCAGCGACGACGAAGGCTGGAACGGGTCTAGTTCATACCGCGCCGGGACACGGTCACGACGACTTTGTGATCGGCAAGAAGTACGGGGTCGAGATTTACTGTCCGGTCGATAATGCCGGCCGCTTTGGTGCCGACGTCGAACACTTCGCCGGCATGACTGTGTTCGAAGCGAATCCAAAAATCGTCGACTTTATGCGCGAACAGGGCGTACTGCTGTTCAGCGAAAATTACGACCATCGTTATCCGCACTGCTGGCGCTGCAAGAACCCGGTCATCTTTCGCGCCACGCCGCAATGGTTCATTTCAATGGACGAGGGCGGTGGTTCCCCTCCTCCGCAAGCGGAGAGGGGGTTAGGGGGAGAGGTTGGCGACGGTCTCAACCCCACCCCCAACCCCTCCCCGCAAGCGGAGAGGGGCGCGGACCGATCCCTGGCGAATAACTCACTTCGCGTGATGGCTCTCCGCGAAGTTGATGACCGCGTTAAATGGATTCCGGCGTGGGGCCGCGAGCGCATGCGCAACATGCTTAAAGGCAGACCCGACTGGTGCGTTTCGCGGCAGCGTGTTTGGGGCGTGCCGATTCCTGCGTTTTACTGCGCGAACTGCCAGTACCTCGTTGCCAAAGCAGATGTCATCCGTCACGTCGCAGACATCTTCGAAAAAGAAACCGCCGACGCCTGGTACAAACGCGAAGCTTCCGAATTGCTTCCCGCCGGCTTCAACTGTGAGCAATGCGGCGCGACTGAATTTACGAAAGAAACTGACATTTTGGATGTCTGGTTCGACAGCGGCTCGTCGTCCGTCGCTGTTTTGGAGAACCGTGAGAATCTGCGTTGGCCGGCGAATGTCTACATCGAGGGTGGCGATCAGTTTCGCGGCTGGTTCAATTCCTCTTTGATGGTGGGACTCGCCGTGCACGATCGCGCGCCGTATGACGCCGTGATCTGTCATGGCTGGACACTTGATGCGCAAGGTAAAGCGATGCACAAGTCCGCAGGCAATGCCGTCTCGCCTGACGAAGTTATTCCGAAACTTGGCGCTGAAACTTTGCGACTGTGGTGCGTCTCGTCGAATTATATGGAAGACATGCGCTGCTCGGATGAAATCCTGCAGCGCGTCACTGATGGCTATCGCAAGCTGCGCAACACGGCGCGCTTTGCGCTCGGCAATCTCCATGGTTTTGAGCCGGCGCGCGACAGTGTTGCTGAGCACGAAATGCTTGAAATCGATCGCTGGGCCCTCGCGGAGCTGGATTCAGCAATCGTCGATGTGCGCGACGCCTACGAGAATTACGACTTTCACGTGGTCTACCAAAGGCTGCATCAATTCTCGACCGTGACTTTGTCGGCGCGCTATTTCGACATCATCAAGGATCGTCTGTACACGTTCGGTCCACGCAATGCGGCAAGACGGTCTGCGCAGACCGCGCTGTATAGAATCGCCGAATCGTTAGCGCGGATGCTGGCGACGATCCTGGTCTTCACGGCGGACGAGATTTGGGAGAACTTACCCGCGGATGAGCGTGGGCCGCGCGCGGAGTCCGTGCACCTCGCGTTGCTGCCAGCCGCCAGCGACGCAGACAACACAGAATTGTTGACCTCGTGGGCACACTTGTTTGGCTGTCGCGACGGGGTGCTGGGCAAACTTGAAGATGCGCGCGTTGCAAAACTGATCGGCAGCTCGCTCGAAGCGCGAGTGGAAATCTCGGCTGGTGCAAGTGCGTACGACAGACTGAAGCGGAACGCAGACGATTTGCGCTACCTCTTCATTGTCTCTGAAGTCCAGTTGCTTGAGGCAAACGTGGACATGGACGCCGACGTGTTCGAAGTTACCGTCGCGCGCGCGCGTGGCGAAAAGTGCGAGCGGTGCTGGAACTATTCGACGCGCGTGGGCGAATCTTCAAAGTATTCGACCGTGTGCGAGCGGTGTGTTGACGCGCTGGATGAGATCGAGGCAAGCGCGCAATTATCCTGAGTGCCGTTAGGCACGGAATGTTTATAGCTCGGTGAACTCGGTACTTTCCGCGACATGTTCCCGATCCTACGGAGCTTTAACGTTCTTCTGGTGACGAGTTTTATAGACATCTCGCTCGTACGGAGCGAAATCCTGGGTCATTGATCTGAAAGCGAATTGAAAGGCGTTTTTAAATCTAGAATGGGCTGGCGTATCGGCTACCTGGTCGCGTCGCTCGGCATTTATCTTCTCGACCAGTCGAGCAAAGCCTGGGCCGTGCGGCGCCTGCGTCTCCAGGACGTGACCGTCATCCGCGGCTTTCTCGATTTCACCTACGCTGAGAATCCAGGCATCGCATTCGGCCAGTTGCAGGAAGGCGGCGCGTTTGGGCGATGGTTCTTTGCGGTGCTGGCGGCGGCCGCGGCGCTTGCCGTCCTATTCTATTTCTTTCGCACGGCGCGCAATGACGATCGGGTCCTTGGCGCTTGCGCGTTGTTGCTTGCAGGTATCCTCGGGAATCTGACTGACCGCGTGCGGCTTGGCTACGTGATCGATTTCATTCTGGTGCACGCCGGGCAATACCACTGGCCAACGTTTAATGTCGCTGATGCCAGCATCACGTGTGGAGCGCTGCTTTTGGCCTACGACATGATTTTCGCGCACCGCAAACAGCAAACGCAGCTAAAAAAGGCGAGCGCATCTTCCGAGTCATGACAACAACTGCTCACCGCCGACCGCGAACTGCACACTGACCTATGCATCCAATTCTTTTTCGCGTCGGTAGCTTTCCAGTCAACGCGTACGGCGTGTTTCTCGCGCTGGCTTTTCTTTCGGCGATCTTTGTGACTGTCAGGCTGGCGGTGCGCGATGGATTGCCGAAAGAGAAAATCTACGATCTTTGTTTGTGGCTCCTGCTGTCTTCGCTCGTCGGATCAAAACTCCTGATGCTCCTGACTGAGCCTGAGTACCGGCAAAATCCGCTGTTGCTTTTCTCGCTCGATTTTCTGCGCTCTGGCGGAGTTTTCTATGGCGGACTGTTGGGAGCGATCATCGCCGGCTACCTGATGATGCGTCGTGGGAAGCTGCCCTGGTGGCAGACCGCCGATGCGTGCGCACCCGGCATCGCACTGGGAAGCGTTCTGGGGCGGCTGGGGTGTTTTTTCGCGGGCTGTTGCTGGGGCAGAGTCACAACTTTGCCGTGGGGCGTTAGCTTCCCACCCGAGGGACATGAAGTCACTGGCGTCCCCACCGGAGTGCATCTTCATCCGACGCAGCTCTACGAATCGCTCTCAATGCTGATCGTTTTCGTCTTTCTCTTGTGGCTGCACAAGCGGAAGAAATTTAGCGGGCAGGTGATTCTCGCTTACGCGATCCTTTATGCAACGGTGCGGTTCCTGATTGAGTTTGTCCGCGACGATCCTCGCGGCGACATACTCGGGCTGACTTCGGTGACGGGATTGTCTACCTCACAGATTATCGGGATTGTCGTGGGGATTGGCGCGCTGATTCTGTTGATTGTTCGATGGCGGCGCGCGAGCGAACCACCGGGGCTGGATGAAGCGGGCGAGCCAACTCGTGCCAGAGCCTGATAATTCCACGGTGTTTCAAATACTGGTTTCAAGAACATCCTTCATTCGATCGACCCTCTCAATCCTGACCTCACTCCGGACATGAATTCTGGAACTTGAGGTTCATTGGCCTTTTTAGTTCCTCGTTCAGTTTATCCACATCTCTTCGTAACGTTCAGTTGCCCCGGAGCGTCCCGAGTAGAGTTTTAGCCGGCACCCAGCCGCGTCGCCTTGGGATGCGACTCGCTTGTGTGCCGGGCATTCAGCCGGTGCCCATTTCTTTCGGAGGACAACTATGCGGACTTTAACAACGGCGGCGAAAGCTTTAGGGGTGTTCGTCGCTTTATTCATGGTCTTAACGGTGGGAGCAGGATCGGCGCGCGCCGATGAGGTGTTCATCTCTGGCTTCACTAACGGCTGTTTTGGAGCCGGCTGCACGCCAGGCGCGTCCGCTTCAATTCCCGGCGCGACTTATAGCAATGCCACTTTTTCCGGGACCACGGCCAATGGTTTTCGCGGGCTCGGCGGCAACGCGAATCCCGGCGCCAACGTCAACAACCTGGGATCGCTTACTCTTAGCACCGCGCCAAATACTTTTAACACCCTCTTTCTCATGCAAGTGACCTTTACTGCACCTCAGGGGATAAACGGTAGCAGCACCGCGAACTTTATCGCGACCATCACGGGCACAGTCAGAGCTGCCGACGACGGCGGCATTTTCGTGGATTTCGATAACACGCCGCAGCTGTTTACGTTTAACGACACGAACTGCGGGGCGACGACCGTTCCCGGTCAACAGACGACCTGCGGAAATGGAAGTTTTTCGTTCTCGGTCAACGACCTGGCGCTTGATCCGGGCCAGACCGCTTCTGTAACCGGGCAAATCACGGCCGCTCAACAGGCAGCTGTGCCGGAACCGGCCACGCTCTTACTGCTTGGGAGTGGGGTGTTGGGATTGGCTGGCGCAGCCCGCAGGCGGAGACGCTTGGCGCGCGAGATCAGCGCCGGCAAGGACGCCTGATAAATCCCACCGACGCGACCGCGAACCGGTTCGGTTCGACAATTTGAACGGGTCGATTCTGGCACGATCCCTAATCAGCGGCGGAGCGATAGCTTCGCCGCTTTTATTTGTGTGGCGAAGCCGGAAGCGTGAGATTGAATTACCTTGCTGGCCTTATCAGCCGGGGAATTGCTAAGATGACGGGCTTTTTGACCAATGAAACTTCGGGTCCTTTATCACGGTCATTGTTTTGACGGCGTTGCTTCGGCGGCGACCTTCACCCGTTTTTATCAAGAGCGGATACATCCAAACGCTGAAGTGGGTTATGGCGGTTTGCTGCATCGCCCGAACAATCTATTGTTCGACCGGGACATGTTCGACGGCGACGAAAACGCGATCGTCGATTTCAAATACTCGCCCTCTGAAAAGCTGACCTGGTGGTTCGATCATCATCAATCCGCCTTTCTCACTCCCGAAGATGAAGCGCACTTTCGTGCCGATGACTCTGGTCGAAAATTTCTCGATGCGACACGAAAGTCCTGCACGGAATTCATCGCGGATGTGGCGCAGACAAAGTTTGGCTTCAACCCTGAACCTCTGAACGAGCTGATTCATTGGGCGCACATTATCGATGGGGCGCTCTACGAATCGGCCGCGCAATGTGTCGAGCTGAAAGAGTCAGCGCTGCAACTGATGCAGGTGATCGAAGGCACGCCGGATGAGTCCGTCATCGAACAAATTATTCGCGACCTCACGGCGAAGCCCCTTAACGAGGTTGCCACCAGCCCGGAGATACAACAGCGGTTTCAGCCGATTCTGAAACTGCATCGCGAAACGCTTGAAGCCATTAAGCGAAAAGCAGTCTGCGAGCACGACGTGGTGGCCTTCGATCTGGTTGAAGAGGGCTGCGAAGGCTTCAACAAGTTCATCCCGTACTATTTGTTTCCGGAAGCGACTTACACGGTGGCGCTCACCCGCGCGCCAAAGCGAACGAAAATCTCGGTCGGCTCAAACCCCTGGGCGCCGCGGCCGCGACGACACAACATCGCAAGTATCTGCGAGCGTTACGGGGGCGGTGGACATGCAGTCGTCGGCGCGATTTCCTTTGCGCCTGATGAAGTTGATAGGGGTCGCACCGTCATGCGCGAGATTGTCGAGGAACTCTCGGCCTAAGGCAGTCGGAACAGTTTCGGTTGACGCGGTGTCTAAGCAGCCAAACTGAGACTTGCCGATGCCGCGAGTATTCCTTCTTTGTCTCGTTCTCTCAATAACCGGCTGCGCCCAACCGTCGCAGTCCGAACTGGCTTCTCTTCAAGAATACGCGCCATTATCGCCTACCGAATCGGCGCTCCCGAAGAATTCAGTGCCTGTTATCCACGTGTTTGTCGCGCTGTGCGACAACGTGAATCAGGGGATCGTGCCAGTTTCAGCCATCTTGGGGAACGGCGATAATCCGGCAACCAATCTCTACTGGGGCGCGGCGTTTGGGATTAAGACGTTCTTCAGCAAGAACAAAGACTGGCAGCCGGTTAATTCGGCCAGGGCCTCGGTCAAGTCTCCGTCAGTCGTGCTGGACCGCGTTGCATTCCGCCATAGCAGAACCGGAGCGTTTTTGGTCGCGGAAGCATACCGAGGCAGTTACATACGGCAAGCAACAGAAGATTTTCTCGCAGCGGCAGCTGGTGAACGCGGGGAAGCGCTGCAGGTTACATTCGAAGGGAAATCGGCGGATATCTATCTCGGCGGCAGTTCGGACGTGGTGACGTATATCGGTCACAACGGACTGATGGATTTTCAACTCACTTCCATTCCTAAGAAACGTAACCGGGAAAAGCGCGAAGCGATCATCCTGGCCTGTGCCAGCAAGAGTTACTTTGGGGAATCGTTGCGGACGACAGGCGCGCAGCCGCTTCTTTGGACCACTAACCTCATGGCGCCGGAAGCCTACATTCTGTCGGCGGCAATGGATGGCTGGTTGAACAGAGAGTCTGACGAGCAGATTCGGGTGCGGGCAGCAAAAGCTTATGCGTCATATCAGCGTATTGGCCTTCGAGGCGCCAGCCGATTGTTTGCCACCGGCTGGTAGTTTAGCCAAGTCGGCGAGCATCAAGTACTTCACTCTCTTGCACGGCAAGTGTACAAAAGCTTTTCCACTTAGCCGAAAGCTTGTAAGATGCGCCTCCCATGATCCGCCTCTCCTCCGTGATTCAGAGTCTGCTAGATCGCGAGACTCTCTCTCTTGTTGCAGACTTTCTGTCTCTTGCTGGGTTTATCCTGTCGATGTTCGTATTGTGGAACGTCCGCAAACTACGTAATGTTTACCGCCTCAGGGCGCGGGGACCCGCGTTGATTAAGGAGCTTGGAAAGGCTTCTACAAACCTGTCCAAGTTTCTGAACGAATTGGCTGATTTCCTACCTCAGGTGAAGGAAGAAATGGCGCGCGCCGCTGTAAAACTGCGGGCCCTCCGGAGACACACTGGCAGTGATCAAAAGCGAACAATCAAGCGTGTCCTTCGCGCGATTGACCAATGCGAGATTACTGTTGAAAATGAGGAACAGGTGAGACTCGTTTACATTGAAATCTTGAAAATCACTGAAGAACTGAAGGACTGTCAGAAAGATTTAAATTGGGAGGTGTAGTATGCCAACCGAAAAGAACAAATGGATTGACGCCGTGGGTAAGCTGATCGCGCTTACCCAAGAACGAAAACTTGTTTGGCGTGCGTTCGGCACTAACACGGTCGAAACCGATTACGCGGGCAAGACGCTAAGACTCTCGTCCGACTATGACGAGAATGTGGAGATGCGGTTTTCAAATCTGAAGTTGGTAGAACCTGACAGTGGCGTCGTGTGGGAGTTTCCATACTCGGAAGCTAACGAGCATCTTATGCAAGCCGCTCGATATCAATTGGTCGGAGTCGGTGAGTTTCTAGACGAACTCCTCACAAAGTCAGCTTAGTTTCTGTTAACTTCAAGTGTCTTCATCATCCACAACCAACATCGAATCTCTTCAACACGAAGAGCGAGTCTTTAATCCCCCCGCAGAGTTTTCAACCAAAGCACAAATCAAATCGATGGAAGAGCTGGAAGCGCTGCGTGCCGAAGCAGCCGCCGATCCGGAAAAGTTCTGGGCGCGTATGGCTGAAAGTGAACTCGATTGGTTCACGAAGTGGGACACGGTTCTGAAGTGGGAAGCTCCGCACGCGCAGTGGTTCATCGGCGGCAAAACAAACATTTCTCACAATTGTCTTGATCGTTATCTGTCCAATTGGCGCCGTAACAAGGCTGCTTTGATTTGGGAAGGCGAGCCCGGCGATGCGCGCACGCTGACTTATCAGCAACTGCACACAGAAGTCTGTCGCTTCGCGAATGTCCTGAAAAAGATTGGCGTTAAGAAGGGGAATCGCGTCGCGCTCTATATGCCGCTGATTCCTGAGCTGGCGATCTCGATGCTCGCTTGCGCGCGCATCGGCGCGACTCACTCAGTTGTGTTCGGCGGCTTTTCCAGTACGGCGCTAATCGATCGCATTAACGATGCTCAGTGCAATCTGGTGGTAACGGCTGATGGCGGTTGGCGACGCGGCAATGAAGTAAAGCTGAAACCCGCGGTCGATGAGGCCCTGAAACAGACGCCTTCGGTAAAGAACTGCATCGTCGTCAAACGAACCGGCAGCGAGATTCACATGGAATCCGGGCGCGATCATTGGTGGCATGAGCTAGCGGACGCAGTTGACACGAATTGCCCGGCGGAAGAACTCGACAGCGAACATCCGCTGTTCATTCTTTACACGTCGGGCACGACAGGGAAACCAAAGGGCATTCTGCACACGACCGGTGGTTATCTCTTACAAGCTCACCTCACCACGAAATGGGTGTTCGACATCAAGGACGAAGATGTTTACTGGTGCACGGCGGACATCGGTTGGGTGACCGGTCACAGTTACGTCGTGTACGGCCCGCTGTCGAACGGCGCGACGGTTTTGATGTACGAAGGCGCCCCGAACTGGCCTGAGCCGGATCGCTTCTGGGACATCATTGAGCGGCACAAAGTAAACACGCTCTACACCGCGCCTACGGCCATCCGAGCGTTCATAAAGTGGGGCGAGCAGTGGCCGCTGAAACACGATCTCTCCAGCTTGCGTTTACTTGGGACCGTAGGCGAGCCGATCAATCCCGAAGCGTGGATGTGGTACCACCGTATTATCGGGAAAGAGCGTTGCCCAATTGTCGATACGTGGTGGCAGACGGAAACGGGCGCGATCATGATTACGCCTTTGCCCGGCGCGACGCCGACGAAACCCGGCTCGGGCACGAAGCCTTTTCCCGGGATCGACGTTGACGTAATGACGCGCGAAGGCAAGCCTGTGGGAGCGAATGAAGGCGGTTATCTCGTGATCAAAAAGCCCTGGCCTGCAATGCTGCGGACGATCTACGGCGACGACGAGCGTTATCAACAGCAGTACTGGTCCCAAATTCCCGGCGTGTACTTTGCCGGCGACGGCGCGCGGAAAGATGAAGACGGTTATTTCTGGATCATGGGCCGCATCGACGACGTCATTAATGTTGCCGGTCACCGTTTGGGGACGGCCGAGATCGAGAGCGCGCTGGTATCACATGTTGCCGTCGCGGAAGCTGCCGTCGTCGCCAAGCCCGATGATCTGAAAGGGTCAGCGATTGTCGCGTTCGTGACTCTCGAAGGCGACCGCGTAGCTTCCGAGCCTTTGAAAGAAGAGTTGCGCCAGCACGTGGCGAAAGAAATTGGTGCGCTCGCACGCCCTGACGATCTTCGATTCGCGGACGCGCTGCCGAAGACGCGTTCCGGCAAGATCATGCGACGCCTGCTGCGCGAGATTGCTACCAGCGGATCAGTCGCGGGTGATGTCACGACGCTGGAAGATTTTTCCGTCCTGGAAAAACTTCGCGACGACGAAGAGTAGCGAATGCCCTCTCCTTTTAGGAAAGCGCATTCTTGAATAACTAACCCTGGACCGCATTGGATAGAACGCCGAAAGGCGTTTGCAAATTCCAGCCCAGGGCAGCGCCCTGGGTAACCTCGTTTATTGCTGGAAGAACTCTGAAAGAGTTCGCAAGCCGTTTCAACAAAAAGAGCTCGGCAACGCTTTCAGGGTTGGGAATTAACATACCCCGCTTTCCCAGGGTAGCGCGCTAACGCGCAACCCGGGGCTGAAGGTTAGTCAACGCCTTCGGCGTTTTGGATTACTCAAGTACGTTTTGGCCTTTTGGGCGAAGCCGAGCCTCACTTCCTCTCTGCAAATCCCGCTTTTCCTTGTATCATGCAGCCGTTGGATCCTGCTTCACCCAATGAGGAGTCTTCGATGCCCGACACAGTAATTGCGGAATACCGCTCTGGCCCCAGATACGTTGCTGCATTTCCGATTCGCGCTGAATGGGACACGCCCGACGGCGCGCACGTGATCTCGGAAGGCGAGACTGAAAACGTCGGTCCCGAAGGCACGTTGGTTCATTTTCTACGCGACTTGCCGCCGGTGGGGAGTACGGTCAATCTTCTGGTGATGGGCGACGGTGGCGAGAAGCTGCGTGTGATCGCCGAAGTGCTGCGCATCGAGCGAAACCCGGGGCATCCGCAGGCGGCTTTGCAACTGGTCGGTGAAACCGATGAATGGCGCGGAGTCGTCTGGCATGATGCAATGATCAAGATGAATGAGGCCGACTACGAACTCGACGACGACGAGTTGTAAGCGGGCGAGATAGCCACTGTTAGCGTTGAAGAACGGCCCAGCGGCTTTGCCGCACATCTGGCATAGCCCGAATCTCCGAGAGAGCTTTCAAAAAAAGACGCAAGCGCGAAATTATCAGAACATCAATGACCGACCCCAAGGAATCTGCTCATTCAGAAGCCGTCGCCCATACTTGGCTGCAGACGCGCGCCGTGCTGAGAATTCTCGTGCTGCTGCTGCTGGTGGCGGGTCTGCTTTGGATCACCTACCGGCTAACGCCACTAATCCTCCTCATAGTTCTTTCGATCTTCTTCGCTTACCTGATTGCGCCTCTAGTCGATCTGGTTCAGCAACCTTTTAAGATTGGTGGCCGCGAGCGTGTCATTCCCCGCAGCCTCGCGATTGCGATTGTCTACGTCGTCTTGTTCGTGGGAATTGGCCTGGCAATCTACCTGCTGATTCCCTCACTCAGTGCGCAGTTTCCCGAGTTCAAACAACAGGCAATCGCGTATTACCAAAAGATTCGCGGCGGCAGTGAGAGTGTCAGAGGTTGGTTTCGCGGGCGGCGCATGCCTGAAGGCGTCGTGCATTATGTTGATAGCTTGCTGGCCCGCGGCGGCGATTTGGTCACGATCACGGCCGAGCGATTGCTCGGCTACGTCATCTTCATTCCCTGGTTAGTTCTGATTCCGATCCTCAGCTTCTTTATGTTGAAGGACGCCGACGCTTTTCGACGTTCAGTGCTCGCAATGTTGCCGCGCGGGCGTCTGCGTTGGCGCGGCGACGAATTCTTTCAGGACATCAACAGCACGCTGGCCGCTTACATCCGCGCGCAGCTCATCGCGTGTATGCTAATTGGCGTCATTTGCACCATTGGCTTTTGGTTGTTCGGCCTGCCCAGCCCTCTGGTGCTCGGGCTGATTGCCGGCGTCTTTGAGTTCGTCCCGTTGGTCGGGCCGCTGGTGGTCGCTGTGCTGGCTTCCGCGCTGGCTCTTCTTCAGTTCGGGTTTGGGAAAACGTTCGTGGTGCTGCTGTTTCTGGGAGTGCTGCGCATCGTGCACGATTACGTCACCTACCCGCGGATCATCGGTACCGGCATTCACCTGCATCCCCTCGCTGTCATTCTCGCGATTCTCGCCGGCGCCGAGATCGCCGGGGTGGTCGGCATCTTTCTCGCAATTCCGGTGATCGCGATCATCACGGTTACCTATCGCCACTGGCTCGAGCATCGGGGCAGCGAAACAATCGCCGAAGTTATCGAAGAAGCTGTCGTTGATGCCGCTCTGGAATCCGACTCGGAAGCGGTGGTTCATCCCTCGATCGCCACAACGCCTGAAGACATGGCGAAGGCCCGGCCTGATCTGGTTACGGGTGAATTAAAAGTCCCGAAAGACGAAGAGTGAGCACCGCACCGCTTTAGTTAGCAAAATCAAATTTTGGGAGAGTCATCATTGGAAAACTTCGATTCGAATCGGCAAAAACAACTGGTGTTTGCCGTAATCGCAACTTTCGTTTTCATGTTTGCCGGACAATTAACTGCAGAGGCGCAAGGCAGGTACAAGCCCGGCGACCGCGTTGAGTGCAACACAATCGGTTCATCTGAGCCAAAATACGAGAAGTACTACGAAAAGGGAACTGTCATGCCCTTTCGCGACAACGATCAACCTGACGGCAGTTGGTATCGCGTCAAAGCTGATTCAAACAAAGTCGAATACTATTGCAAAGTAGAGCACATCCGCTGGAGTGCCGGCGGTACTCCAACCAGAACCGAAAATAATCCGGCTAAGCTCGCAGATCCGATAGAAAAACCAACCGTTCAAACGACTGGACTTTCTGCTCAGGGCGATGTCGTCGAATGTCCCATCAAACAAAAGCAGGTGAGAAACGGTTCGCGTCCCGATACCGAACTGTTTAAGAAGGTCATTCGCTGCGCCAAAGGGGAAAAAGCAGTTGAAGCAGGAGATGAAGGCGCAGTCAAAGTCGACATCTCCGCTATTCAAATCGGCGCCTCACGGCCCTGGAGTTACAGTCAGGATTCGGGCAACGCCAAACGTGGCACAGTGGTTTATCCGGTCAAGGCGACCTACACGGTTTCGACCTTTTATCGCACGGCAACGGAAGTTGAAGAAGGATGGATTCGCATCCTGAATTTCTATGTTAATGCCTTCGGTGAATGGCAAATCGGATCGGAAGAAAATGTGAAGAGTCCAAAGGTAAGACGGATTCAGAAATAGCGGCCGTCACAGCTTCTCAATAAGTCTCTTGAAATGATGTTCCGCATCGTACGGACCTGGTGAATTGAAAGTGCCGAAAGAAGAAGAGTGAGTCCGACACAAAGTATGCCCAGCTTCCGTGAAGAAGTTGAGGGTGATATGGGCGGGGCGTTACGGGAGATCGGTGCGACCTTCATAAAGCACACCCGGACAGGGGACGGGTGGAAAGAGACGAACGCCTGCTTCTACTCCGCGTCCGACAAAATCATAGCCATAAACCACGTTCCTCGAGAGGGATTCGCCTGCTTTATCGGTGACGCGAGCTCGCCGGACTTATCGCAGCATGAAACGTGGCCGACGTTGTGGCGCCTACTCGGCATGGATAAAAACATTGATACTGACGAAGGGCTGGATGAATACATCGGGATGTTTCCGTCGGATCACAAGGAATACATGGAGTTCATGGGAACCTGCCTGGTGAAGTATTTCGGGCAGGCGAGATGAGCAATCAGGTTGGCGCATCTCGCAAAACACAACCAAAAATAACGACTGGAGTTTAGTTATGAAAGGAATTGACGCTCGTAACTCTAATGACAACCTGGCGCGAGTCGCGTCGTTGAACGCTCTCTTGCTGCCGCTTCTACTCGTCCTGGCCGCTTTGCTTTCTGCGCCCGGTGTTGCGATAGCACAGAGCACAGTGGACGTGTGCCGCGAGACTAATAAAGTGTTGAGGCCGCTCTTGCGCGAGCTCGACGAAGCCGAGAGATTAAGTGATGTTAAGTCGAATGAAGAGGAATGGCGTGGAGTTTTGGCAGAGCTGCGCCGGGGTATAGCGAGCGGCTACGTAATTTCCAGGTTGGACGAGTTCTCCGCCAGAGTGAGGGTGCGCGGCCCTGGCTATGGCGCTTCGAACAACGAAAGGCTGGCTTTCCAAAAGACTCTCAAGGATTTTTTGGAGAAGGCGATACAGGAAGCCAGAGATAGCGACGAAAAAGAACTACTGGATCGACTATTGAAAGTCCGCGATCAGACAAACCTACGCGAGAACCGAATGGACAATCTTAAATGTTCCGAAGTGTTTAAGCGCGAGGGAGAGGACAATCTATCGGGCACGTGGATCTGCAAGGCAAAGTGTCCTGCCGGCGGAGAAGGTAAAGCAGCGAGCATTGCGCACAACGGAGAAGCTCTGACTTTTACGAACGAGGGAGGCCAATCCTCGGCCGGTCGCTTTACTGGCTCTAAGAGCGTGTTGGCGACGGGCTGGGGAAACTTGACCGGCACGATTGCAAACGATGGCAAAGAGCTTCGCTGGGACAACGGAACTACCTGGGTCAGACGGTAGAAACGAGCGATAGGCCGGCATTAGCCCGCGCGTAAGCAAGAGCTCGTGAATTCAGTTTAATGGAGCCCTCCTCCCTGACAGTCGGGCTAGTGCGCGTCCCCTAAAGCGCCCTTCGCTGCCAGAAGGGCAAACGACGTCACCGCTTCTCCATCAATTCAATAAATCTCTTAAAGTGATGTTCGGCGTCGTGTGGGCCGGGGGCGGCTTCCGGGTGGTATTGGACGGAAATCACTGGCAACTTCGTGTGACGCATTCCCTCAACGCATTGATCGTTGAGATTGATGTGCGTCACTTCGACTTCCGGCGGCAGACTCTCCGCGCTCACTGCAAACCCGTGATTGTGTGACGTTATCTCGACGTTCGGATGCGACA
>DATEPC010000066.1:0-5048 GCA_035273405.1 Pyrinomonadaceae bacterium
TGCGCGGCACCGAGGTATCGGGCGAAAACTTCTCCAGATCGACGCCGCCGAAAATCACGCTCGCCCGCGGGTCAGCGGACTGACCATTGATTGTGCGGCTGTATTCGCTTATGTGCAGGTGGCGGCTGAACCATTTATCGGTTGAGACATAACCGGAAATATCCCAACCACCGCCGCCGAGGTCGCTCACGTACACGCGCCGCGTGGTCATTCGACAGAACAGCGCGCTGAGGCTACTTGCCAAAACGTGCTGTTGGTGACAATGAACCACGTCGGCTTTGCGCAGCTCGGGGATTAGCGACGGAGAGATCGGGTTCGTGCGCTGCCCACGAACGTAGCGCGCTTTTCCGATTACCCGAATTTTCAGATTACCGGTGCGCTCGTCGCGGGCTTGCTTTCCGAAAGTAACCAGCGTGGTCGGCGTGCGATCAGCCATGTGACGAGCCAGCTCGAAAGCATAGCGCTCGGCTCCGCCGATGATTCCGTCGTACGCGTCAAACAATGCGGGCACGACGTGCACGACTTGCGGATTCGAGTTGTTGCGGTTGGAAGTCATCGGTGCTTACTCACTGGCGGCGGCAGACACGAATCTCGCCGGCACGCCGCGCACATCTTTGATAGCCACCAGGTTGAACGCGTGTCGCGGATGTGTGCGAATGCGCAGCAACGACGCGAGTGCGATGTCGCACGTCATCCAGCCCGGAAAGTTGAACTTCGGTCCGCCCGCATAGCCGCGCAGGTATTTCGTGCCGCGCGCGCCCAACACTTTGTAGCCGAGTCCCTCAAAGTCATGCGGGAACCAACCCGACAAATGGCGCTGGTGCTCGTTTCCGAACTCCGGTCCCTGCGGCAGGAAACCGTTTGGCGTTTGCAGCAGAACGTACTTGCTGCTCAGCTCTTCACACTTCTCAAGCAGCTCGTAGCCACGTCGCTTCGGCAGATGCTCAATGACGTCGTAAAGCATGACGAGATCGAATTTCCTGCCGCCGGCGCGCGCCAGCAGATCGTCCGCGCTTTCCCTCAGGATGTCGCCGACGATGTATTGGTCGTGCACGCGATTCGCTTTTGATTTCTCAATCGCCTGCGGAAAGACATCGAGGCCGACCGAAGTAATCGCCGGGCGGAAATGTGTCAGGTGCGAGAATCCACCGCAGCCAACGTCGAGCGTTAGTGAGCAGTCAGACTTCGCCAAAGTGCCCTTGATGTAATCGTAAGCTGTCGGCACCCGCAGCAACTTATGCAGAATCAGATTGATGTTCATGATCGTGAAAATACTGTGTCAGTACCGCGAGCGGATCGGGGTCCCCATGCGGGCCCGCGTGGAGTGGTGGTTGCGACCGGATCAAGACGTACCTTAGTTTCTTTTAGATCGCACCCGGATCCCGTCGCTACCGCTCCGGGTACTGACACGCGGGTTGCGTAGCGCTCCTTAATAAAGCCTGGCGCATTTACCACAAACCAGGCCGACGCCTTGATCATCGGCCAGACAATTGCGCGATCAGATTTCAGTGCGCGCAGGAAGTTCACAACGCCGTAGCGCAGATAAAATTCCGGAAGCACGCGCAGGCGCGCATGCAGCAGATACAAGCTGAAGAGATTTTTGATTTTGTGAAACGCGATGCCTTTGTGCGTGAAGCCGTGCGGCGCGTCGCTGACGAACGCTTTTGCCTGCGGCACGATGGTGATGGCGCGGCCGGCTTTCGTCACGCGCGCGGACAGGTCGGTGTCTTCTGAGTACATGAAGAATTGCCGGCGGAAGCCGCCCAGTCGCTGCAGCAAATTGGTGGGCGCGAAGACCATTCCTCCCGGCACGTAGTTCACCTGGTAGGCTTCGGTGAATTGGCCGCAATCACGTTCGCCGGAACCGACGATCGTCCGCCGGAAAACTGGCGCCAGCGAATAGACACCTCCGGCACAACGGATGGTTTCGCGATCTTCATTCAGCAGAATCCCGGAAAGTAACCCGTCGAGCGGGCGGGCCTCGGCGTGCTTCACAAACTCAGCAATGCAGTCAGGATGTAGCGCGAGATCATCAAGCGTGCAATAAACGTACTTTCCTTTCGCTGCTTCAATTCCACGATTCATCGCACCGGTGAAGCCGAGATTCCGCGGATTTTGAATGAGCCGCACGCGCTCATAACGACTCACGATTTGTGCGATTTCATCACTTGAAGAGCTCAGATTATCGACGACGATAATCTCGAGATTCGAATACGATTGCCCGACGATTGAGTCGAGCGCCGCGGGCAGGTAATTTGGCCGATCGTAACTGGCGACGATGATCGTCGTCAGCGGTGACTTCGAATGTTGGGCGAGTTTCGTCATGCAACCTCTTCCGCGCGCAAACTCCGCAAGAACCTGAGTCCAAATTTCGGCAGACGCGGCCGCACATAACTGCCGAGCGGCTCGCGTAAAGCAACGGGAAACATTGCCAGCGCGTAAACAAGACCCACTGCAGCAGCCGTTAAACCGATTAGCGGCAGCGTGGCCGGCGACCAAACGCGCGCCATTGCGCCGGCGGCAACCGCCAGCACCGCAAATCTTCCGAACCACGGAACCAAAGGCCGAATTAGTTGCTTGAACGGCACGTTGGCTTCGCGCGCCAGGGCACGCACATTAAGCGGCAGGCTGATGCACGATACGCCGAGAAGCGAACCGAGCGGTGCACCGACGATGCCGAACAGCGAAACGAATGCGGCAATCGCGCCGACAGTGATGAGGCCGTCCGCGAGGGCCGTCGCACACAGACGCTTTTCATGGCCAAAGCTGAACAGCGCGTAGCCGAGCGTCACGTTCCAATGCCTGAGCAACATGCTGAGCGTGATCAGCGCCGTCAATGCCAGTCCGCCGAACTGTTCCGCGCCAACCCAGCGCGCGACAAAGCCCTGGTTGACGGCCAGCACCACGCAAACAACTGCGCCGCTAATCATCAACATCGCCTGTGCCAGGGCGATGCAAACTTGCGGAAGCCGGTCGCGTGATTCGCCCGCGCGCATCTGGCTAAGTGCCGGGCCGGCAGCCTGAATCAGCAATTGCGGCTGGTTAGACATCACGCTGATGAGTTTCGCCGTGCAGGCGTACGGAACAACCGCGAGTGGTCCAAACAATTTGCCGATAATTAAAAGGTCGGTTCCGGTCAGCAGCACCTGTGCGATTTGATTTGAGCTGATCCAGAAGCCCTGTTTCAGTTGCACGCGAACGACGTCGCTGCGCAGTTTCGGAAGGGAAGAGGGCAGCACGCCGGGAAAATGCTTTCTCAACCGATACCAGTTCGCGCCGGCGTTAATCATTTGCAATGTCGCCCAGCCGAACGCGAGGGCATATAAACCGAAGCCGGCCAGCACGAGTGCGACGGTCACTGCATTGCTGATGATGAAAGCGACGATGTTCGTCTTGCCGAGAAAGCTAAAATCCTGTAATCCCTGCAAGAGCGCGCCGAAGATTCTGAGGGGAAACGTGAACACAAATGCCGCCAGGACTACACCGATCGGTTGTTGCAAGCCAGCCCAATCAGCCGGCAAAAATGACCAAACAATCACGGCCGCGATCGCGACGATCGGTGTCTGCCAAAAAACGAGCCTGGCAGTTTGTCCGACGATGGATGGCAGGTCTTTCGCTTCTGAAATATTTCCGGCGCGGCCCGTCGCGAAGGCGGTTTCGCGCGGCAGCAGCGCCATTACGCCGAGATCGAGCAGGCCCACGTAAAAAATCAACTGTGTCCCGACCAACCACAAACCGTAATCGTGCTTCCCAATTCTCATTAACAGAAAAGGCGTCAGCCACAGTCCCACCAGCGTGGCCAGGACCTGGCCGGCGTAACCGAAACCTATTCCGTGAATGATTCGTTGCGTGCGTCCCATTAGTTCTTTTTAAGACTGCGCACCAGCGCCGGCATATGTTGCCGCTGCCAAATCGCAAGGCCGTCGTAAAGCTGTTTATTCCGAAAGGCGAACTCCATTTGCTGCGCCGGAACTCTCTGCCGCGCGGCAATCCAACCTGCGTTGATCAGCAGCAGAGCGGTCTGCGGAATTGAAACGAGAATACCGATGCCGATCATTCCGGTGCCGAACGACAGAAAACAAGCCCACCAGGCGAGCCGGCGTCCCTGCGACCATGAATCCAGGTAGCCTTTCTCGCGCCGCGTGAAGAGCCAAATCAGAAACGCGAGCCAGAGGCACAGCCCGAAGATTCCCTGCTCGAGCATGATGCGCGCGTACTCGTTTTCCATCGTGACTGGGTTTTCCAAACGTTCCTGCAGGAAGTGTGGAATGCTCGAACCCCCTCCGCCGAGCCCATTGCCAAAAGGATAGGTCTTCGCCAACTCAAAGAACGTCATGTTGACGCTCCAGCCGATGCGCTCTTTCACGAATTCGGTGTTCTGTAACTCAGTCACGCGTTGCAACCGCGCTTCGCCGGAGGCGAACAAGCCAATCGCACCGATGATTACAATCCAGCCGAAGGCGTAACTGATGCGCGATTTGATCGAGAAGGTGAGAACGATGATCAGAATCGTTATCACGACGAAGTTAAGACGCGTGGCCGAGAGAAGAACGCCCAGCAGGGCGGCGGCCAGACCAAGGATCAGCAAAGAGGTCTGCCATTGCTTCTTGCGCATCTGCAGCAGCGCTCCGGCCATCAGCGGCACGGTCATAAGCATTGCGCCTCCGTACGCGTGCGCATTCGCAAATGTGGCGGGAATGCGGAAAGCAGTATGCCCGACGACGTCTTTGCTCATGTAAATGATCTTGGTAGCGGCGTTGCGCGGGAAAAATTCCGGAACTCCGATGAAGAACTCGGCGCCCGCGAAGGCCAACGCCAACAGATTCAGCGCCGCAAGGCCGAGAGCCAGTTTGTAACGCTCTTCGGCAATAAGCCGTGCGCCAATCAGCAGGAACGGCAGGAAGAAAACGCTCGTGCGCAGGCCTACCAATCGCACAAGCAGGTCCTGGACGGGAAAGAAGAAAACGATCAGCGGCCAGAAGATCAGGAATTCCATCCACGATTGAAGTCCTTCCAGCTTTTGCCGCAACACCTGGCTCAGCGGTTGA
>DATEPC010000067.1:0-22325 GCA_035273405.1 Pyrinomonadaceae bacterium
CGATCCGTCCGATGAAAGATGGCGTAATTGCGAACTTTGAAGTGACTGAGAAGATGCTTCAGCACTTTATTCGCAAGGCCCACAATGGCAAAACCTGGGTCAGCCCACGCGTTGTGATCGGCATCCCATCTGAAATCACCCAGGTCGAACGACGCGCGGTTGAAGATTCGGCGTATCGAGCGAAAGCGTCCGAAGTTTATCTGGTGGAAGAAGCAATGGCCGCCGCGATCGGGGCTGGTCTGCCCATCACCGAGCCGCACGGCAACATGGTAGTGGATATTGGCGGCGGGACGACTGACATCGCCGTGATCAGTCTGAGCGGCATCGTCTATTCGCGTTCGGTGCGAGTCGCCGGCAACGAGATGGATGAAGCGATCACGCAGTACATCAAACGCAAATACAATTTGCTGATCGGCGAACGCACGGCCGAAGCGATCAAGATCGAACTCGGCTCGGCGTTTCCGTTGGATGAGGAACTGTCATACGAAGTTCGCGGTCGCAACTTGATTGAAGGCATTCCGAAAACCGTCACGATTACCGACGAAGAAATTCGCGAAGCGCTGGCCGACTCAATATCCACCATTATTAACGCCGTGCGCGTAGCCCTGGAACGTACGCCTCCGGAGTTGTCGGCGGACATTGTCGAACGCGGCATCGTGCTGACCGGTGGCGGCGCGTTGCTCAAGAACCTCGACAAGCGACTATCGATCGAAACCGGCCTGCCCGTTTCGGTCGCTGAAGATCCGCTCGCGTCTGTCGTGCTGGGCACCGGCAAGATGCTTTCAGATTTCGATCTCCTCAAGCGCGTGAAATGGGACAATAGTTTAACGACCGGCACGTAAATGCAGAGGTCAGACGTCGGATATCAGACTTCAGATGTCAGACATCAGTAAAACCCGCCCGAAGCATCGGACCCCTGGCTTCTGATCTCTGACTTTCTGGTTTTCCAATGGCGGCAATTCGGACTCAACGCGAAATTCGACAGCGCGCCCCCTGGTGGTTTTTTGGGCTGCTGGCGTTGAATTTCGCGCTGATGACCTACGATGCGCGCGACGAATCGACGAAACAGCGGAAGATTCGCACGGTCGCGCAAAGCATCGCTTATCCCTTTCAGTGGACTGCGTCTTCAGTCGGCAACCTGGTCGGAGGTCTCTTCGGCGGAGTCGGCGAACTACGACGCGCGTCAACCGAAAACCACCAGCTTCGCGCGCAAGTCGAGCAAATGCAGAACGAGTTGCGCGATACGCGACAGAAAGCCTCAGGAGCCGAGCGTCTTGAAAAGCTTCTCAAGCTGAGCGAGGAGACGAAATACAGCGCAGTTACGGCGCAGGTCATCGCTCGCGATCCGTCGCTGTGGTTCGACTCAGTCACCATCGACAAAGGTCGAGGGGCAGGCGTCGAAATTAACATGCCGGTCGTCACCGCCGATGGAATCGTGGGCCGCATCGTTTCAACCAGCCCTTTGAGCGCTCAGATCATGCTCATCACCGACGAGAAGTCGGGCGCCGGCGCCGTCGTTGGACAGCTCGGCCAATCAAACGCGGTCGGGTCGATCAAGGGCATGGGCGAGAATGGATTGTTGGACATGCGTTATGTTTCCGGGCTTGAGAAGGTGCAGCTCGGCGACATTGTTTACACGACGGGCCAGGACGGGATTTATCCTCCCGGCTACTCGGTCGGGCCGGTCGTCGAACTGCGGCCCGGCACTGCTACACAGTCCCAGGTAATTCACATCCGGCCGAGCGCCGGCCTCGATCGCTTGAAAGAAGTGGTAGTTCTTCAGTATCGCCCGACGAAGACTCCTGAGTTGGATCAATCTCTCCCGAACGTAGAAAAGAAAAAACAGTAGCCAGCAGGCAGACGGCAACGAGCAGAAGGCAGTAAGCAGACAGCAGTAAGCAGGAGAACGTGCTCATTCACACGCATGCACGTTCATTCAACGCTAATGAACCAAATCCACGCAACTGAAATTTGGATTTCTCCTGATGCTTGCGTACTGCCTACTGCCTACTGTTCTGTTACTGCCGCCTGCCTTCTGCCGCCTGCCTCCTGTCATTCGTCATGCGTCAACTGAAAATCGCCATCGCGCTGCTTGTTGCGTTCGCTCTGCCATCAGCGTTGGCAGCGAAGTGGCAGGTGCTTGCGTCTTTCGATCTCGTGTTGGTGATGGTGGTGTATTTCGCACTGCAGCGCGAGCCGCTGAATGCATTGTTCATCGGCGCCATTGGCGGACTGGCCACGGATGCTTTAAGCCGCGGGTTACTGGGCGCGGGTGGATTTTCAAAAGTGCTTACGGCGTACGCCGTTTACTTCGTCGCGTCGCGCGTCATGCTGGACACAACGCTGCTGCGAATTCCGGTGCTGGCGGCGGCGGCGCTCATCGACAATCTCGTTTACTTTGGCATGAACCGCCTGTTAGGACAGTCGACTTCAATGCCGTTTGCGCAGGCGCTGTCGTACAAACTGGTCGCGACAACCGTCCTGGGAACGCTCCTGCTTTACGTGCATGACAATTATTTCAGCGACAAGGCGAGACACCGTCGCCAGTTCTCAACCCGGCGCCGCGACGCTCGTCGCACTTCCGGATTGTTCGGCAGAAAAAGAAGAACCACCAGCCGACAGTGGTAGTAAACTTAACCACAGAGGACACAGAGGGAGACAAGCAAATTCAGCCACGAAAATGCACAAAAGGCGCAACCCAGAAAATCGGAGCACGGACTGCTCTGCTAAATTGATTTTGTGTTTCTTGTGCCTCTTTGTGGCTTAGTGTTTTTCTCTGTGTCCTCTGTGGTTCAGATCTAATTTACAGGAATTGTTATGAAGTTCGTCGATGACTCGCAAAACCTAAGGACTCGCCTTGGTATCGTGCAGGCCGTTGTGTTGTTGCTGCTAGCCGTTCTGGCCGTGCGACTTTACTTTCTGCAAGTCGTGAAAGGCGCGAAGTACGCCGAGGTTGCCGTCAACCAACGCCTCAGACGGTTGCCGATTCCCGCGCAACGCGGGGCGATCATCGATCGCCATGGTCTGTTGCTGGTTGACTCACGGCCCATCTACAACATTCTGCTTTCGCGAGAAGACACAAAGAACATCGATCGCAATTCGCTGATTCAGCCCCTGGCGCAAGGGCTCAAGATCGATCCGCAAATCTTGCGCGAGCGATTTGAGCAGGTGAAAACACAACCGGCGTTCGAATCGATTGTCATTAAAGAAGAGGCGAACTATAGCGACATTGCCTGGGTCGATGCGCACCAGCTCGAGCTTCCCGCGCTGCGGGTTGAGGAAACGCCGCAACGGCGCTATCCGGCGAACGGCGTGCTGGCCCACGTGCTCGGATATGTTCAGGAGATTAGTCCTGAGCAGCTCGAGGATCCTCGATACAAGAGCAAGGGTTACAAACCAGGTGACATTATCGGACAGGACGGAATCGAGTCGGTGTATGACGAGTTTCTTCGGGGCCGGGATGGTTACCGCGAAGTTGTCGTGGACAGTCGCGGCCACATTCAAAGCGAACGATCGCGAGTTGAGCCGCAACCTGGCCAGGATTTGATCATTACAATCGACAGCGATCTACAGGCGGCCGCCGAATTGGAACTCAAGAATTCTCCGCAGGGTCGGGGCGTGATTATCGCGTTGGATCCCAACAACGGAGAGATCCTCGCGCTCGCGTCGGCGCCAACTTTCGATCCCAACCTGTTTTCCCAGCGCATCACGACTAAAGAAGGCCGCGCCGAGTACGCAGCCCTGGTGAATCATCCTGACAAGCCGCTGCTCAATCGCGCGGTGCAGGGTCGATATCCGCCGGGGTCAACCTGGAAACCGCTCATGGCGACCGCCGGACTGAAACAGGGTGACATCACGATCGAGAATTCGAATGTGTTATGCGGCGGCGGCATCCAAATCGGCAACAAGCACACGCGCTGCATGGGCGGCAATCACGGCTCGCCCAACGTGCATATCGCGATTGCCAAGTCCTGCGACGGCTATTTCTACCGGCTCGGATTGAAGATGAAGCTCGAAGGCATGCAGCAGATGGTGCGTGAATTCGAGCTGGACAAACGCACGGGCATCGACTTGCCGCATGAAATCGTCAGCATCACGCCGTCACGCGAGTTGAAAGCAAAACTCCATCCGAAATCCCCCGAGTGGACAGACATCGACACGATTCACGCGTCATTCGGGCAGGGACAGGATGTGATAACTCCGATCGCTTTGATACGCGCGCACGCGGCGATTGGGATGAAGGGCAAGATGTTCGTGCCGCATCTCCTGAAAGAAGTCCGTCCCGTGGGTTCGGTCGGCGAGCGACAAGAGCGCGCGGGACGATTCTTTGATCGGCCGCAGCCGAAAGACCTGGGAATTCCTGCCGACCAAAACGCGCTCGTTGTTCAAGCGATGTGGGCCGTTGTGAACGAGGGTGGAACGGCCACGGGAATCAAGATTCCCGGATTCGACATTGCCGGCAAAACGGGCACGGCCCAGGTCGTCAGCCTCGGCAAAGAAGGCAGCGAATTCCGCGACCATTCGTGGTTCGTTTCTTATGCTCCGGCCTACAAGCCGGAAATCGCGTGCGTCGCTTTGATCGAAAACGCGGGGTTGGGTTCGCGCTTCGGCGCGCCATCCGTACGCGCGGTTTACGACGTGTACTACAACAAAAAACACGGACAGCCCGAGGCGACGAAAGCCAACATAGCGATGAAAGTTCGGTAAATCCGATAAGACTTAGGGGACCTATGCGACCCGTACGGCCTATGCGACCCATATGTCCCATTGAAGTTCAATGGTAGAAGCTCTCCAAAAGCGCAAACTTCGAGATTTCGATTGGCTGGTCGCGGCGCTGGCGATTCTCATCGTCGCGTTTGGCGTCTGGCAGATTCACAACGCAGTGCCGGGCGAAACGTACTGGCAGAAACAGATTGTCGGCCTTGTGATCGCGCTCGTCGCCATGGTCGCGATTGCTTTCAGCGATTATCGAAGACTGGTGGAACTGGCGCCGATACTCTACGTGCTCGGATTGGTTCTCTTGATCCTGGTGCTGATTCCGGGCATCGGCGTGAAGATAAATGGTCAGCGCTGTTGGATTCAATTGCCCGGGCCGCTTGGAAGATTCCAGCCGTCCGAATTCGTAAAAATTCCCGTGGTGCTGATGCTTGCAAAAGTATTCGGAAAACACCGCACGGGCGCTTTGGGTTGGAAAGAGTTCGCTAAGGGCTGTGTCATTCTCGCGATACCGATTGGCTTGATACTCCTGGAACCGGACACGGGACAGGCTTTAACGTACCTTCCGCTGCTGGCGACCGTGCTGTTCCTTTCGTCGATTAAAATGCGGATCGTCGCAGTGGTTTTGGCGGCGTGCATCGTGGGCGCACCATTAGCTTATGCGGTGGGCGTAAAGACGGGAGTTCTGAGCGGTTACAAGCTTGAGCGCATTAACGTCATCCTCGACCCTGAAAGCGCCGACAGGCGCGGCTTCGGCTATCACACTTACCAGTCGATGGTCACGGTGGGCGCGGGAGGAATCATCGGTTCGCGCGACCCGGAGTTTTCGCAAAGCAGTTTGAAGTTCCTCCCTGAACCGCAGACCGATTTTATTTTTGCCGTGACGGCGGAAACCACCGGCTTTGTGGGCTGTCTGCTTTTGCTCGCGGCTTACGCAGTCTTGCTGACCCGCTTAATTACTGATGCCCGCCGGTCGCGTGACCGCACGGGCATGCTGGTAATTATGGCCATCGTCGGCGGTCTGATATTTCAGATTGGCCTCAACGTGGGGATGGCCGTTGGTCTATTGCCGGTGATCGGCGTGCCCTTGCCGCTCATGAGCGCGGGGCTCTCTTCAATGCTCGCCACCTTCATCGCCATTGGATTTGCGATCAGTGTGCAGCTGCGCCGGTTCGTGAATTGATCTTTGGTAATGACGTGACAAAAAAAAGGCGCAAGGCTTGGATGCCATTGCGCCTTAGTAGTTTTTGGCCGCGATACCTTTATTTACGACGGCGGGGCTGTTTAGCTTTTAATTTCCGCACCTCCGCTTTTAGCTAGGCAATTTGTTGTTGTTGTTCCTTGATCGCATTCAGCATCGTCCAAATGATCGGATCGTTGTTGACCGTCAGGAACCCTGAGCTGTTATTGCTGACCGCGTCAGGCATGAAGAACGCCCGGTGATTGTTACGAATTCGCTGAAGCACGTTGGCCGAATCCGGACTGAGTTAACGCCGGGGCCGGCGTGCGTTTGCGTCCGGCCCGCTCGTTTTCAGGATCGTCGTCCTTGCCACGGCCTTTTTCGCCGCGTCTGACGGCGCAGAGGCGAGTCGTAACTCGTATGAGTAGACTCCATCTGGAAGATTATCGAAGTACTTATCGCCGATCGTAACTTGCGGAGAATCGCCCGCCCGGAACGTCTTTCGGATCGACCGGCCGTCGGGAAAACTAATGGTTAAAGTGCCGCCGGCGTTCGTCGCGGTGACATCCCACCTTGCCGCCGACCCGCCCCCGGTCACGCTCGCCAGGTTGCCGTCGCTCGCCGTTTGACCTGCTACTGATATCGAAAGACAAGTAACTACCGCAGCAGCTAAAAAAGCTGCAGCCCAAGATCTCAACTTTTTCATTGCAAAACCTCCTGTCGGTTGGGGAACCGCAGCCAATGGGAAACGCGACGAGGTAAGGTAGGGCAATCGGACCAGGCCACGATTACAGTTGTTAATTTTATGTCGCTTAGTGCGTCTTTCAGCAGGCGAGTCTAACAATGTCAAGGATTTCGCGACGTTTACTTAAACGCATGAAGGCGCAAGCTCAAAATGAGCCTGCGCCTTCACGTTTGGTCAGTCAGTAACTGCAAGTGAACCGGTGTGTTACTTACCGGTATTCACAAACTGGATGCAGTCTCCCTGGTTTTTGAACGTACGTGGATAGTTGAAGAATTGCCATCCGCCATTCTTGCATTGGTCCTTGGTCGGCGGTCCGGTTTGGACATCACAGACGTTTCCGATTCCGTCGCCATCCGCATCGGCCTGGTCGGCGTTAGCCACGAACGGACAATTATCACTGCCATCGGGAACCCCATCATTGTCATCATCCGGATCGACGCAGTCGGCCTGGCTGTCGCCGTCAGTGTTGGTGAACCCTTCATCGACAAAGCCATCCAAATCGTTGTCTGCGCCGTCGCAAACTTCGCACGTCGATGCCGCGTTTAGCGGATTGGAACCGCAGGCTGCTTCATCGGTGTCCAAGGTGCCGTCGTTATCGTCGTCGGAATCGCACGCATCACCCATCGCATCATTGTCGAAGTTTGCTTGATCGGTATTGGCCACGGTCGAGCAGTTGTCGCACGCGTCGCCTACGCCGTCGCCATCAGCGTCCGCCTGATCGGGATTGGCCGTGGTCGGACAGTTGTCGCCGCCGTCCAGTAAGCCGTCATTGTCTTGATCCGGCGAACTGAAATACGCGACCGGCGCATCGTGATCAGAGAGTCGCTCGGGCCGATTGGCGTCGGCGGCGTACGACTCAGAGAAGTCAGCGTTGTAACGCGCGTAAGCGAAATCAGTATTACGCGCCAGCATCTTGCTGTTAACGAGTACGTGGTCCAGCGCCTGCGCATTTCCTTCGAACAGTAGTGAGTAGCGCTGATCCGGTGTGACTGTATAGATCAGGTTTGTCAGTTGATGGGTCCACCAATCCACGCTCGGTTCAACCACCTGCTCCGGAGGAACAGGGTTGCCTCTGAAGGTCCCCACCACGTCCCCCAGACCGTCATTGAAGTCAAACGCATTGAGATCGCCAAGGACCACAAGGTTCTCGTTTTGCAACGACTCAATTAGATCGGCGATGTCTTCCGCCTGCAAGCGTCGCTTCTCGCGGTTGCGCGCACCTTCGGTCCCGGTCCCGCAGGTGCCGGAAGGTTGCTGACTATCGACACCAATCAGTGACTTGGTGTGATTGAGGACCACCTTCACCCGCAACAGCGCTGCTGTACCAACTTGCGGTACGTCGGCAGTCAGAATGTAGGCCGGGCGGTCGTGCAGTAGGTCGGTGTTACCGCAGTAGGTGAAGGTACTGTTTCGGTTGTACTGCGTCGGCGGGCCAACTACCGCCACGCGGGCAGTATTTACCAGGTAGCCGACGTCCTGACTGTCGCTAAAGGTCGAGGCGCTCTCATCCAGGTACGCCTGGTAGTTAACCATGGCTGGGTTGCCGAAGTCCCCATTGACCTTAGTTGCCAACTGTTGCAGCGATGGCAGATCAAACACTTCAATCACGCCGAGGATGTCGGGCGTGTTTAGGACGTTACGAATTGCCAGCGAGGCCTTGTTCAGCCGGTCTGGAAAATTCGCATTAGAGACGCCGAAGTTCTCGAGGTTGGCGTGGGCGATAGTGAATTCGCCGCTGGCGCGAACCGGTACTGGAGTTGCGGCCGTGACGCCCCCGGCCACGCCGGGTGTGACGTCCGCGTCGAGTACGATGCGGTAATTGTTGAAGGCATAGTCGAGCGGACCCGTTATCCCGCTTACCACAGTTCCGGTCGTCACCGAGACGGTCGGGCGCCGAGTAAACGGGACAAAGGATACGATCGCGTCGTTGCTATCAACCAGAACGCGCTCGAAGTTCCCATCAAAATTCGGTGGGAAAGGCGGCGGAGACGGAGCATACGGGGGTTCGTCGGCGGCGGGGACAGGATCACCCGCTTCGATTCCCGGCTCACGGAAGGGTCGCGGTCGCGGCGGCTCCACGCCCCAGAACTCCGCGTTCTCGTCAGTTGGCTGGGACACCGTGATTGAGCTTACCTGCACCCTCATAAACTCATATCGTTCAAGCTGTGCGCCCCGGCTGGTTTGGACGGGCCCAAAAATGTTGAGGGACGTGGAATCGAGAGCCGCCGGCAGCGGTTGGGCTGGTACCTGAACCACGATCGTCGGAGTTATTATTTCCGTCGCGGTTTTGGGGTCAGGAGGGGCGACGCCGTTAGGTTCGTCGGTGGTCGATGACTCAAACTCAGAAACCGTCCCGGTGACTTGAATGGCATCGCCGACGGCGACCATTGTCGGATTGCTCGAGGTGAAGACAAAAATGGCATCGGAAGTATCCATAATCCCGTCGCCAACAGGGTCCTGAAGGAAAAAGCCGTTGGACTTCCGGCCGGTGACAATACCGGTGGTAATGACGGCCACGCCGTCGTAGAGTGAGGCCATTCCGCTGCCCTGAATCTCCATGATTGTCTTGGCTACCGGCGGAACTGGGCAGTCGTTCACGGCGCCGGGGGTGGGATTACGCGCCGTGTATGACGTGGTGTTACGTTGTCCACCGCTGCCGTTGGGGCAGCGTCCGATGGATTGAGTTGTGCCGCTCCCGCCGCCGTTTTCATCGATCTGCGCCTGACCGGCATTTAGCAGCACCAACAGACCGGGATCATCCGCATCGGCGGTGTCATAGACGATCGCGTCGAATAGATTGGACGTGGCGACCGGGCTATTATTCGGAAAATTGGAAGCATCGCCAGCATACAAAGCGACTGCATCCTGTCCGTTTTGCAGCGTCTCGTTCGGGAATGTCAGGTCGACACCCGGAACCAACAGGTTGCCAATAGTGAAGTAGCCGTTAGCGTCGGTGCTGAACGTGTCCAAATCGATCGCTCGATAAGACAAATCGTTGCTACCATTGTAGAAAACGACAACCAGTCCATTCAGAGAAGTGTTGCCGACGCCTCCGTCGTAAAGTTCGACGAACTCCATAGTGTCGGTGCCCGTCTGGTCCGAATCCAGTTCGTTAATAACAATGTTGGTGGCGACGGGCGGGGTAGGCGATGGACTGGGCGACGGACTGGGGGATGGGGAGGGGCTGGGCGATGGCGATGGACTGGGCGTTGGGGTTGGCGTTGATGCCTCAGTTGTACCGTTTACAGTAAAGTTATCGACCCTGCCAGTCCCGGCAGCCGCAACAGTTCCTCCATTAATCGACGTCGTTGAAGTGTCAACTAGCCTGATATAAACAGTTGATTGGTTGTTCAAAGCCGTAATACTACTAAGATCAAGCGTCCTGGTGAACGCCGGTTGGTTTGTACCGGAGGACCAAGCGCTGTTGGGAGCTCCGTTAAGCAGGACCTGATAGCTGCCGCTAGGCGCATCAGTAAACGTGGAGCCGTTCGTACTATATTGAACTTTGAAATCTCTGGGACCGGTGGCACTACCCGTTTGATCCCAGGTTATGCTAATTGCCTTATAGCCGGAGGTGCTGAATGAAAATTGATAATAATCGTTGACCGCCCAGTTGTTAGAAGAAATTGATTTAGCGGAACCGTTACCCACTGGAGTGCTCCACCCGGTTGAGGCGCTGTTATGAAATCCTGTGAACGCCGAACCCGCGGTTAGAACTCCTGAATCGGCAGCACTCGATCCTCCGGTAACGGTTGGGGTCTGGGCAGCTGTAGTCGAAACAGTTACCCCTTCAAAACTCCACGCGGCAAGCACGTCGGCCAACATTGCCTCGGCAGATCGACTCGGTAAGATCAGAAGTGCGATCGCAGAAACTGCCAACAAAGCAGCGGCAATCAATGAAGTGTATTTCGATCGGACTGTGCTCGGGCGGGCAAAAGTAGACATGGAATTCTCCTTCTTACTTCTCGTGACAGGGCGTTGAATTTTCAGGTGAAGCAACTTTCTAGGCAGGAAAACGCGACACCACACAGATAAGGAAATCGGACTTTACCAAACTATTGATTTAGAGGTCAATTCGCTGGGTTGATAAAAAACGTCCGACTGCGTCAGTTAAAAAACTTGCCCTCTTAGGCGGGATGGGCGTCAGGATCGAAAATCCGACCGTGCTCATCAATTTCATTGAAGTATCGCATACCCGCGGCGTCCTCCGGGGTCGCGTCATCAATTGCGATGGCGCGCTGTCGGATAGGTCGAATGCTTTGAATCGATTCAAAACGTAATGGAAGTGCGTTTTACATGTTTCCTCGGTGCACGAAGCAGGTTGCGCCAACTTCTGTTTGAGAGTTAAATACGCACGCGAAAACCATGATTGGCCAAACCATCGGGAGCTTCAAAATCACGCACAAGATTGGCGCAGGCGGCCAGGGCACTGTGTACAAAGCAATCGACTCGAAGCTCGGACGCGCCGTCGTCATCAAAGTCCTTCCACCCGAACTCACCGGCAAAGATACAAACCTGAAGCGCTTCGATCGTGAAGCGCGTCTCGCTTCTTCGCTCGATCATCCGAACATCTGCACAATTTTCGATCTCGGCGAGCAGGATGGAATGCATTACATCGTGATGCAGCACGTCGAAGGCCGCAACGTGCGTCAGCTTGTGAATGGGCGACCGCTTGAATTGGACAGCGCGTTGCGGATTGCCGTTCAGGTGGCCGATGCCCTGACAGCAGCGCACGCGCGCGGCATCATCCATCGCGACATCAAATCCGGCAACGTCATGGTCACTGACTCGGGCCAGGTGAAAATTCTCGATTTCGGTTTAGCAAAGCTCCTCGATGAGAACGAACCCCAGGATGGCGGTATGGATCGGATTGAGCTGACGGAGATCGGCGTGCCCTACGGCACCGCGACCTACGCCGCTCCGGAACAAGCGCGCGGCGATAAAGTCGATGCGCGCGCCGACATTTTCTCGACCGGGGTGCTGCTCTATGAAATGCTGACCGGCACCTGGCCTTTTCGTGGGAAGACGACGGTGGAAGTCCGGTACGCCGTGATGAATGCCGCCGCCAAACCTTTGGCCGAAGCGCGCCCCGGACCTTTGCCGGCGCAACTTCAGCAGATTCTTGACAAGGCGATGGCCAAGGATCCCCGCCATCGTTATCAAAAAATCTCAGAGCTACACGATGAACTTAAAAAAGTTCTTCAGCAGGTTTCATCAGGCGAGCAATTTGAAGTCGCCGCGGCGCCCGCGCGTCACATGGGCGGATCGAGCGCGGTTTCGCGCGCAATGCGCTGGTTGAAAAGGATGGGGGGCGTTGAAGTGCACACGAGCGCGCCGCAACTATCTTCCAAACCCGCGATCACTGAAGCGCCCGATGCTTCCTTCACAACCATTACTGAACGCGAAAAGAAAAGTTTGGCCGTGCTGCCGTTCAAAAATCTCAACAACGATGCGGCTTCAAGCTTTTACGAGTTCGCGTTGGCCGACGCCGTGATAACCGAGCTGGCGCGGATTCGTTCACTTGTCGTGCGGCCGTCGTCCGTGATGTCAAAGTACCAGGGACAACCCGTCGATCCGGCGGACGTCGGTCGCGAGCTGAACGTCGACGCAGTTTTGTCCGCGGGTTTTATCCATATCGGTGCGCGCTTTCGCGTGACCGCGCAACTGCTCGACGTCCGCAGCAGCGAAATTATCTGGAGCGATAAAATCGATGCTTCGGCGAATGACGTGATCGCAGTACAGGACGAGATCACGCAACGGATCGTCGATGGGCTGCGGCTGGAACTAAGTCCCGACGAACAAGCCGGTCTCGAGAAAACCAAGACCGTCAACGCCGAAGCCTACGAGGAATTTTTGCGCGGACGCGATCGCTTTGCGCGCTTCATCTTTCGCACCGTAGCCGCGGAGGATTGCGATGCCGCGATTCATCACTTCACGCGTGCGACCGAACTGGATCCTGAGTTTGGTTTGGCTTACGACGGCCTCGGCGCGGCTCACGTGAATCGGGTTTTCAAAGGACTGGGAGGCGCAGCAGACTTCGAGAAAGCCGAGAGTGCATTCAACAAGGCGCTGGCGATCGACGCGAACATTATCGAAGCGCGGATGCTGATGGTTTTCGTGCAGCTGTGGCGCGGGCAGAAAGCGAAAGCGCGCGACGAAGTCGAACGCATGCGCCGGCAGGCGCCCAACGAAGCCGTCGTGCATTTTGTAAAGGCGACGCTGCACCGGCTCGACGGGGAATATGACCGCGCGCTGCGTGCCTACGATCGTTTGGTGCATCTCGACCCGGCCTCGTTCGTCGTCGTCAGCTACAACCGCGCGCTGATTTTTCTTTACCAGGGCAAGTTTGAAGAGGCGCAGCGCGAACTCGATCGGGCGCGCTCAGTCGAGCCGAACAATCCCCTGCTGAACACGGTGCGGGCATTGACGCTTTATTACACAAAACGGCCTGCCGAAGCTGAACAGATTCTCCGCGAAGTGCTGCAAGCGAACCCGAATCTTCATGGGGTCCGGCCTACGTTAGCGATGTGTTTGAGTCGCCAGGGAAAACATGATGCAGCTCTGGCTGAGTTAACGGACTCTGTAATCCGCAACGCGTCGGTAGATCCCGACATCGCTTACGCGGTCGGCTCCGTTTACGCTCTCGAAGGAGATTCGGATCAAGCCATTGGCTGGCTGCAACGCTCGGTCGCGCTGGGTAATGGGAACACGCCGTGCTTCGCAGGCGATCCGAATTTGAAGAACGTGCGCGCTGATCCACGCTTCGCAGAACTGATGGCAAAAATCGCACGGTGAGGCTCAGCCCGTTTTTGGTATGAAACGATGTCCTAAATGTCAGCGCACCTACGCGGACGATGCGTTCACTTTCTGTCTTGAGGACGGTGCCCTGTTGTCCGCCCCATACGATCCTGAGAAGAAGGACGAGCCGCTTAAAACAATTCAAAGTGGAGGGCCGCCACCCACTGCAGTTCTTCCGGCACCCGAAAGAAGTGGACGAGAACTGCCGCCAACGGTGAAGACCGCGCCATCACCGACCAACGCCGAAGAAGCGAAGGCACAACTCCGTGTTCATCCCGAGAGTCCTCGGCGAACGAGTCCTCTGAAGTATGTGGTGATCGGCCTGGTGGCTCTGGTTATCGTCGCAGCCGGATTCGGTTTTCTCGGTCTTTACGTGGCGGGCACCTCAAACTGTCCAAGGCTCGTAATCAGTTGTGGGCCCTCAGAACCGGCAACTTATTGCAGCCTGGTAGAGGACAAGTCTCACACTTTTAATCACAACGACAGTAAACCGATCAGCGGCGCGCTTTGCTCCCGCTCGGTAATTCTACTGCAAGCCGCCGCACCGGCCCCGGGCGTCGCCAATGTAAGTTGGTCTGTTTCGGCAGGCACGATCCGGTCTAATTCACCGTTGAGCCTCGATGATTCACAGATCAGCATCGACACGTCGGGACTGTCAGGCAAAACCCTCGAGGTCAAGGCTAACGTCACCAGCTCGTCCTGGTTTTGCTCACAGACGGTCTCGACCTCCTTTGTTGTGCCTGCGGGCTTGGGGCCGCCTGCTAAGTGACTCAGGACCTATCGAGTTCCGGGGTAGTTCTGCTATACTCCCTGCGGCTCGCCTCAGCCGGACATCCGGTTCGGCCAACGCACCGCAAATAGTTTTCAATTGCAGTGAATATGGTGAGCAAGGATTTTTGAGGCCGGCATTACGGCCATTTGCACGAACCGCAATCCAGGTTTCAGAGCGCGTCCTATTTGGTAACGCTTGGCTCCCTGGCCCAACGAAATTAAGGCTGCGGTTCGACGGAGTTTCCAGATTGAATCAACTCGACGGCCACCCGGCTCACCGAGTGGCACTGACCGCAGCGCAGCCCGACCATCTGAGGCTGCCGAGTCCCCGCACCGAGGGACTCGCGAAGGCGCCTGAGCGCGCGGCAAATTCATTGCCGGCACTTTCTGCCGGCGATTTCCACTCACAAACTAAGCGAAAAACGCGAGTCCCGACGAGTCGGGATTCGCGAACCGCACGCAGGACGCCTGCGCCCCCATGGGCGGCGCGCGCGCCGCAGAAGGAAAACCAATGTCAAGAGAATTAATTGTTAGTATGAACGGTCGCGAAAAGAAAATCGCGATCATCGAAAATGACCGCGTCACAGAGTTCTACATCGAACGCGGGGAAGAAAATCAGGGCATCGTCGGCAACCTTTACAAAGGACGCGTCATGCGCGTTCTGCCCGGCATGCAATCGGCGTTTGTCGATATCGGCCTGGAGCGCGATGCGTTCCTCTACGTGTCCGATTTCTTTGATGAAGAAGCCGAGTTCGAACGCATCGTCGTCGACAGCGCAAAGAAAGGCGACGCCGCGGGAGCCGAGAAAGCTGCCGCCGAAAAGATCGCGCAGGCCCGCATCGAACGCGAGCATCACATCGAAGCAACGCATGAACGTGTTGGTCCGTTGCGCGAAGCTGAAGCGGAAGGTGACGCTGAATCTGAAGCAGTTGCTGAAACCCCTGAAGAAGAAACCGAAGAAACCGCCGCCCGTCGTCGCGGCCGTCGCGGCGGACGTGGCCGAAAGCGGGTAACGAAAGCCGACGCCGAGCCTGCGCGTGAAGAGCGCAGCTTGATTCCGCACGCCGTCGAGCCGTTCGATACGCCGTTCGTTTCGGCTGCTTCGTTTGAACGCGTGAGCGATGACGAAGGCGTCATGAATGGCGAGATGCTGAAAGACGCGCGGCTGCAAGAACGCATCATGGATGAAGTCCATGCCGCGGAGTTCGATCTTGAAGATATGCCGAGTGCGCCTGTGGGATCGCTCCTGGAAGACTTTCGCGAGAGCGGTGAATTTCAACGGGTGGCGGACAGCGAAGATGCAGAAGTCGCCGCGGCGCGGCCGCGAGCCATCGAAAAAGCTCATGTTCGCGATTTCGTCGATGAAGTGGTTGACGAAAGTTCGCGCGGCGCGGCCTTTCAACGAATTAGCGATGACGAAGAAGCCTCAGCCAATGCCGAACCCGCCGCTGAGCCTCCCTCGCCACCGTCGAGCCCGCGTTCGCGGCGAAAAACGGGCGTTATCAGCCGGTTCTTCAAATCAAAAAAGGCCGAAGAAACATCAGACGAAGTCGGAACTGGCTCTCAGGAAGCTGCGAGCGAAGACGTAAACGCCGACGCGGATGCCAGCCTTACCACGGGGCGCGCGCACGAAGAATTCGCGACACGCCGCGGCGGAAGGCGACGACGAAAGCCAAAGGTGGCTGGAAGCGCGGAAACCGAGGAGACGAACGGCCAGGACGCTGAGCCCGAAGTTGTCGAAGCCGACGAAGCCCAGCCTGCAGAAGAGTCGCAATCCGTTGCCGCAGCCGAACCTGAATCTGAATCTGATATCAACGTGACTGAGGAAGAAAACGGTCCCGCGGCGCGATCGGGACGACGTGCGCCACCGGCGCCGCGCGGTGGCCCCCGCCGTCGAAATCCGCGACACGAACGTAAACAAGTGGCTATCAGCGACTTGCTTAAGGAAGGGCAGGAAATCCTCGTCCAGATCGCGAAAGAGCCGATCGCCAAGAAGGGCGCGCGCATCACTTCGCACATCGCGTTGCCGGGACGCTTTTGCGTTTACATGCCGACGGTTGAACATCTCGGTGTCTCGCGCAAGATTGATTCCGACAGTGAGCGTGCGCGCCTGCGAAAACTAATCCAAAAAATTCACGCCGAAGAAGATGTACCGTCAGGAGGATTCATCGTCCGCACGGCCGGTGTGGGCGCGAAAGAGGACGAGCTGCGCGAGGACGCGCGTTACCTGATTCGGACGTGGCAGGACATGCGGCAGAAAGCCGAGAAGTCGAAGGCCCCGGCGCTGGTCCATCGCGATCTCGATTTAGTGCAGCGCATTCTGCGCGATCAGCTTTCCGAGGATTTCAGCGCGATTCGCATCGACAACGAAGAAGAATACGAGCGCGTTGTCGAATTTGTGAACCGCGTGCAGCCAAAACTGGTCAAGCGCGTCAAGCTTTACACGCGGGATACACCGATTCTCGAGGAGTTCGGCGTGCAGGCTGAGATCGACAAAGCGATCAAGCCGCGCGTCTGGCTCAAGTCCGGCGGCTACCTGGTAATCAACCAGACCGAAGCGCTTGTGTCAATTGACGTAAACACGGGCAAGTTCGTCGGCCGTGGCGCAACGCGTTTGGAGGACACGATCACACGCACGAACATGGAAGCAGTCGAAGAGATTGCGCGTCAGATTCGTTTGCGAGACCTGGGCGGAATCATCGTCCTCGATCTGATTGATATGGAAGAACGTCGCAATCGGACCCGGGTAATGGCGGCTTTGCAGGACTCGTTACGGCGGGACAAATCGCCAACGAAAGTTCTCTCGTTCAACGACTTCGGTTTGGTGATCATGACGCGCAAACGCGTCAAGCAATCGCTCGAGCGCACATTGTGCTCACCGTGTGCGTATTGTCAGGGCGCGGGCCTGGTGAAATCGCCGCAGACGATCTGTTACGAGATTCTTGAACAGGCTCGGCGACTGTCGCGCGAAGGTGGGAGCGACGGTTCGCGCCAGGCCATGCTGCGGGTGAACCCGGAAGTCGCGCGCACCCTGCGCGGCCCCGAGCGCGACGTGCTGAACGAGATCGAGGACTATCTCGGCTCGGTCGATGTCACCAGCGATCCGCGCGTGCATCAGGAACAGTTCGACTTCGCCTTTGCGTGAACCGGAAAGCCCGAAATGTTGCCGTAAACAGCGGTTGACGAGGAACTCCATCGCCAACCATTACGGCCAAGAGCCCCTTTTGCTGCAGAAATGGCAATTCCGCTTATATACCGTAAGCGTGGGCGGTTCAACGCAAATTTCTCTTTCCTTTTGTCCGATTCTGCGATAGATTCCTCGGGCCTAACCCCTTTCTAAATTGATTGACGCCCATCGCCCTTCTGGACCAGTCAATCAGACGGAGGCTTCCCTTGGCCGAGCGTTATACCCAGAGGCGCTTTCTTCCAGCCCGCAACCTTTTCTTCATGATATCGCCGGTTGCGGTTATCTGCGCCAGCCTAACCCCTGGCCTGCTGTTCGTTCCGCGTTGTCAAACGCAAATGACTCTGATCCGAGAGCACTGCATCCAATATTCGTAAGGCTTCATTAGCCTGAAGACATGGTTCGAAAGGAGGAGTCCCAAATGGCCCAATATCTATTTTTTCTCGTACTGGTGCTGTTGGCTGTTGGCGCTCTGGAGGTAAATAGGACTGTGCATGCCCAGCCGAGTGCAACGCGAAGCAAGGTCGTCACTCGCACGAAGGTTGCGAAATCCAGGGCGCACAGCGTGGCGCTACAGCGACGGAACCTGGAAGACATACTTACTGATCAGACCCTGTGGGGTGAAAGATTTCCTTCCGTGATTGCGGCGTTACCAGCGTTTGCTGCCGGGGGCGAAAGTCAAATCTGGGTGTTTTCAGATCGCGTAGTCGGTGGCAATAAGTTTCGTGAGCGCGACCAATCGGAGCGGCAGGTTAAGAACGTGTCCGAGGCGTTAAAAACCGCGCGTCAGCCACGTTCGGCCAAGCTCCGGACATATATGACCGCCGGAGTGTCACCGCTAAAGGTGTCACCGATTCTGTTTCGCGATGACCGGACGTACCGTGTCTTAGCCGAGGGCGGCCCGTTTTTGCGACCCGGCCTGACCATCGCTGATGTCCGCAGGCGCCTTGGTAAAGAGGAACGAATCACAACTGAGGTGCTTGACGACGGCACGGAACATCGACCGGTGATTTTGACGCTTCATTATTATGCGGGGGGCGCCATCGCGTTTGTGGAATCTGATCGCAGTTTAAAGATCGGTTCTATAGACCGCGTCCTATTCGACGCCTCGAAGATCTCGGCGACACTATTTTAAGGAGGCAAAAATGAGAACCACACCCACAAAAACTCCTTCGCTGAAACATGTTTTCGTTTACCTTCTAGTGATAGCAATTAACGCTATCACGCTTCCTTCGCTTATTTCGGCCCAAACGATAAAGGACATCGCGACCAACGCGACGGACCCAAGTAACTTGTCAGATACGGAGCCGAGCATCGCCGTCGATCCAACTAATCCAAATCGAATTGCAATCGTGACGTTTGCCGAGAATTGGGGCCCGGGTCAGAATGCACCGGTTTGGATCTCAACCGATGGCGGGACCACTTGGACGAAGAGCTTCATAATTGGGACGCCGGCATCGGGGCAAGGCGGTTCAAATGATCAGAAGATTGTGTTCGACTCGATGGGCCGCCTGTTGGCAGTGCAACTCGACTTTGGGTTGACTGATTTCATCTATCGCCAGACGGGAGCGCTGGGCACAAATCTCACGTCCGGAACTGGCTATGGTAACGATCAACCGCATATCGACGTCGATAGAACACCAGCCAGTCCCTGTTTCAATCGCGTTTACTCGCCGTGGCTAAACACTAACATTGCAACCTGGCGCTCAAATGTTGAGCGGTCGACTGATTTTGGCGCCACGGTAACCGCGGTCCCGGCCGGCAGCACGGCCTTTCATAATCGCACGACACGCGTCGCTGTCGCGCCAAATGGCCGGGCTTATATCATCTACAAGACACGCGAAGGCGCCGTCGATGCTAACTTCGAGAATGCACATTTCCGTGTCGAGCGTTCAGATGATTGCGGTGTCACGTGGAATGCCTTAGGAGCAACCGGCGTGGCTGTACACGCGGGAACCGCCATCACGTGGTTCTCAAATGCCTGGGGCAACTCTGCAAAAGGAAAAACCGCCAGAGCCCGAAGCAGTGATGCCTGGATTGCGGTCGATCCCAACAGCGGCGACGTTTACGCGGCGTACTGTCATCGGGATGCATCCGGCTTTGGACAAATCTTTGTGTCGCGTTCGACCGACATGGGCGCAACCTGGAGCAGCACGCGCATCACTGACGGCACGCATCATTCCGCCTATCCCGAAATTGCCGTGGCGGGCAATGGGGCCATTGGTCTCCTTTACATTGACTATGACGATTCGGGAGCGAGTACCATCTTTCGTCATCGCTTAGCGCGCTCATTTAATCTCGGCTCAACCTGGACCCACTCAAACCTTCAATCGATGGATCCCGGCCCCATCGCCAACGCGGCGAGCGGGTTCTTGTGGGGAGACTATGAAGGAATCACCGCGCACGGAAACAAGTTCTACGGCGTATTCACCGGCCAGTCCATTGGGAGAGCGACCCTGCAACTGGATCCGATTTTTTTCACGGCGCCGGCGACCAACCTCTTCATTCCGAACATCTGCAAGACTAAACCGTGGATCTGCAAAGGGGTTTGCGACATACCTTGTAATCTACAGCACTGTATCTCTTGCATGGTGGAGATCTTTATCGACAGGATCGAAGATCCCTGGGAAATCGTCCTGTTCGATCCCGCCGGAAAAAGGGTTAACGTCCAGCAAACGAGAAGAAGGAACACCGTCACGATGCGGTTCCGACCAAGCCGGCAGTTTGCGGACAGGCTTGAGGACTACACGGTCGTCTTCCAGGGAGGGAAGGAAGGAGCGAGGCCCGATGCGACAATTCGGGCCAGACAGATTAGGTGAGATTCAAATCTATTCTTTCAAGAAACACGAAAGCGGCCGGGAGACCTCGGGCGCTTTTCGTTTAAGGTTTAGCGGACGTTCGTCGCCAGTCTGAAGCGATGACGAAGTCAGGGGACGATGGAAGCGCCTTTGATATCGCTCAGTATCAAAGGCCGGAACCTCTTTTCAAATAATTCGGCAAAGCCGGCCGGCTCGTCGAGCGGGCAGCTATGCAGCCACACGCGGTTCGCGCCGTCGGCCCAAGCCTGTTCTGTCGCGGACGTCAACAGGAGCTTACCCAGTCCGCGGACTCGCCTGACGGGCGGGCTTTGTGCCTGGACGCCCGCCAGCCCTGCAATAACAGTTCTTTACAGATAACTCTTCGCCTAGCTAGAATGCTCGAAACGCGATAATCCCACTGGCGTTTTGACGATGCCCCCGCAGCTATCCCCTTAGTTTTTTTTCGCATCTGTGCGCCCGACTGCGAGTTGCGTAAAAATGGGTTCTCCTTTCTCAAAGGTCTGTTCCGGCGCTGTCTCTCCAACGACTTCGTATTATTCGGAAGGAAAATATGCGAGCTCAAACTGTTTCCCGAGACTCTATTAATTCAAAGCTGCTCCTAAAGACCCTCGTCGCTTTTAAGAAGGGTGACTTTTCCGCGCGCCTGCCCGGTGACTGGACCGGCGAGGCGGGAAAAATTGCGGACACCCTGAACGACATCATCGATCTGAGCGACAAGATGGCGAAAGAGCTGGAACGCGTCAGCCGCGTAGTCGGCAAGGAAGGAAAGATCATGCATCGCGCCGCGGTGCCGGCTGCGGCCGGGTCGTGGTTGAATCTGGTCGATTCCACGAATCTGCTGATTGACGACATGGCCCGGCCCACCAGCGAGATGGCCCGCGTGATCGGAGCAGTAGCAAACGGCGACCTGTCAGAACGCATGAACCTGGAAGTCGACGGGCGACCGCTGAAAGGCGAGTTCCTGCGGACAACGAAAGTCGTTAACTCGATGGTGGCCCAGCTTGGCTCGTTTGCTTCGGAGGTAACACGCGTAGCGCGCGAAGTAGGAACGGAAGGAAAACTTGGCGGCGAAGCAAAGGTGAAGGGCGTAGCAGGCACGTGGAAGGATCTAACCGACAGTGTGAACTCGATGGCGGGCAACCTCACGGCGCAAGTCCGCAACATCGCCGAAGTGACCACGGCTGTGGCTAACGGCGACCTGTCAAAGAAGATCACCGTGGACGTGAAGGGCGAGATTCTCGAATTGAAGAACACCATTAACACCATGGTGGATCAATTGAACTCGTTCGCGTCCGAAGTGACGCGTGTCGCGCGCGAGGTAGGTACGGAAGGCAAACTCGGCGGCCAGGCCGATGTGCGCGGCGTCGCCGGTACGTGGAAGGACCTGACTGACAACGTCAACTCGATGGCCAGCAACCTCACCGGCCAGGTTCGTAACATCGCCGAAGTAACCACGGCGGTGGCTAACGGCGACTTGTCAAAGAAGATCACCGTAGACGTCAAGGGCGAGATTCTCGAATTGAAGAACACCATCAACACCATGGTGGATCAGTTGAACTCGTTCGCTTCGGAGGTAACGCGTGTCGCGCGCGAAGTCGGCACCGAAGGCAAACTTGGTGGTCAGGCGCAGGTGATGGGCGTGGCCGGTACCTGGAAAGACCTGACCGACAATGTGAACTTCATGGCCGGCAACCTGACCGGCCAGGTTCGTAACATCGCTGAAGTAACCACGGCGGTCGCGAACGGCGACTTGTCCAAAAAGATCACGGTAGACGTAAAGGGCGAGATCCTGGAACTAAAAGACACCATCAACACGATGGTGGATCAGCTCAACGCTTTCGCTTCGGAAGTAACGCGCGTGGCTCGCGAAGTGGGTTCTGAAGGCAAACTCGGCGGCCAGGCAGACGTGAAAGGCGTGGCCGGTACCTGGAAAGACCTGACCGACAGCGTGAACTTGATGGGCGGCAACCTCACCGGCCAGGTGCGCAACATCGCCGAAGTTACCACCGCTGTGGCGAATGGCGACTTGTCCAAGAAGATTACCGTCGATGTGAAAGGCGAGATTCTTGAACTCAAGGACACCATCAACACGATGGTGGATCAGCTCCGCTC
>DATEPC010000068.1:0-17466 GCA_035273405.1 Pyrinomonadaceae bacterium
CGACGCACAAGAAGAAGCGTCTCGGTCGCGGTCCCGGCACGGGTTTGGGCAAAACCTCGGGTCGCGGTGAAAAGGGTCAAAAGTCGCGCTCAGGCTACTCTTCGAAGATCGGTTTCGAGGGTGGCCAGATGCCGCTTCATCGCCGGCTGCCTAAGCGCGGGTTCACAAACATTTTCAAAAAGAAGTGGCTCGAAGTGAGTCTGGATGCGCTGGAAAAGAATTTCGGCGCCGACGACGAAATCACGCCGGAAATTCTTCATAAACGCGGTGTTATCAAGAAGGCGAAACATGACATCGTCGTGCTCGGCACCGGTGACATTTCAAAGGCGCTGAAGGTTTCGGCGCATCGGTTTACGAAGAGCGCCCGCGAAAAGATCGAGAAAGCGGGTGGCACTGCGACATTGATTGGAGTGTAAACTAGCCCAAGCCGTTCTTTGTACTTTGAACTTTGGGCTTTGATGTTTCGCTCAAGATTCGCATGACATCAAAGTACTAAGCACCAGGCTCAAAGTACGTTTTTCTTATGGAAAAATTCCTAGCCGCCGTTCGCAATATGTTCAGTGTGCCGGATCTGCGCAAGCGGATCTTTTTCACTTTGGGCTTGTTGGCGATCTACCGCCTGGGCGCGCACATCTCGACGCCCGGCATCAACAGAGAACGTCTCGATCAGGTATGGCAGGACGTGAGCGGCACGTTGCTCGGTGTGCTGGATCTTTTCTCGGGCGGCAACTTCCGCGTCATTTCAATTTTTGCTCTTGGCGTAACGCCGTACATTACTGCGTCAATCATTCTCCAGTTAATGACGGTCGTCTCTCCGCAGTTGAAGAAGCTGCAGGAAGAAGGCGAGATGGGCCGGCAGAAAATCAATCAGTGGACGCGATATCTGACGGTCGGTCTCGGGGCGTTACAGACTTCGTTCGTGGCGCACTGGCTGCAAATCAATGGCGTAATCCCGCCCACCTGGGGGGCTATGCTGACGACGGTGCTGACGCTGACGACGGGGACCATCTTTGTGATGTGGCTCGGTGAGCAAATTACGGAACGCGGCGTCGGCAATGGGATTTCACTGTTAATCTTTGCGGGTATCGTAATTGGCTTACCGAATGGCGTCCAGCAGGTGATGGGTCGCGTCAGTAGCGGCGACACGCTGGAAATCCTCGGCGTAATTGTGATGGTCGCGGCGATAGTTTTGGTTATTGCCTTTATCGTTTTCGTCGAATCCGCGCGCCGAAAAATCCCGGTCAGCTATGCGAAGCGTCACGTCGGCCGGCAAATGGTGGGTGGCCAGCAAACGACGATGCCGTTGAAGCTCAACATGGGTGGCGTTATTCCGGTAATCTTCGCGTCGTCTGTGTTGTCGATGCCGCAGAGTTTGTTCTCGGCCCTACCGCCCAAGAATCCCGACAACTGGTACGGGAAGATCTTCGCCTTTTTTCAGGTGTTTCATGCGGGCGATCCGTATTACGAATTAGTTTTTCTGTCGCTGATTATCTTCTTCACTTTCTTTTACGTTTCGATCGTTTTCAATGTTGAGGAAGTGGCTGACAACCTGCGCAAGCACGGCGGCTTCATGCCGGGCATTCGTCCCGGCCGCGCCACAGCCGAATACCTGAACACGATTCTGACGCGTCTGACGGTTGTCGGCGCTGTTTATCTTGCCGCAGTCGCTTTCCTGCCGCAGTTCATGTTGAGTGGCTATCGCGTCGGGCGTTTGCCTTTCATTGGCACGTGGCTCGACGCCCTCGTCAGCACGACGCCGGGCTTGGGGTGGATACCGACTGGCATGGGTTATCAGTTCTACTTCGGCGGCACGTCGTTGCTGATTCTTGTCGGCGTCGCTATGGACACTGTCGCACAGATTGAAGCGCAATTGGTGATGCGTAACTACGAAGGTTTCCTGGGCAGCGGAGGAAGATTGCGCGGTCGCAGGGCATAACCAAACTCAATGTCAAAGATCATCGTCTTAATGGGCGCGCCCGGTGCCGGCAAAGGCACACAGGCGCGCTTGCTGCAAGAGCGGATGAATCTCCCGCAGATTTCGACCGGCGACATGCTGCGCGCAATGGCCGCCGCGGACATCCATTCAACGCAGGCATCCGGACGATTGATTTCAGATGAAGTAGTAATCGAGCTGGTTCGGGAGCGGACCGCCAGCGAAGATTGCAAAAACGGCTATGTGCTCGACGGTTTCCCGCGCACCACGGTGCAGGCGGAGATGCTCGAGAAGCTCGCGGATGAACAGGGAAACTCAATCCAGGGAATTTTCGTGGATGTCCCGTACGACGTTTTGCAGCAACGACTTACGGGCCGCCGCACGTGCCCGATCTGCGGCGAGATTTACAACATCTACTTCAAGCTGCCGCGCTTCGACGAGCGATGCGATCTGCATCCTGAACAGGAACTGACGTTTCGCGCTGACGACGCGCCGGAAAAGATTCGCGTGCGCCTTGAGACCTACGAACGACAGACAGCGCCGCTGCTGGATTACTACGACCACAGTGGCCGGTTGCATAGAGTAGACGGCACGAAGCCGCCCGCGGAGATCTATTCGCAGGTCGAACAGGTAGTCAAAGCGTAAGAGACACTTCGAATGATTATCGGCAAGTCGCAAAAAGAGATCGAAAAGATGCGCGCCTCAGGGCAGCTTGTTGGGCGCGTGCTGCGCGAACTCCGCAGAATGGCTGTACCTGGCGTCACCACGATCGAAGTCAACGATGCAGCCGACCAGATGATTCGCGACGCCGGCGCTTACCCGACGTTCAAAGGCTACAATGGTTTTCCATATTCGATTTGCGCGTCCGTCAACGAACAGGTGGTGCACGGCTTCCCTTCCAAGTATGAATTGAAGGAAGGCGACATCTTTTCAATCGATGTGGGTGCGACGCTCGACGGGTTTGTTGGTGATACCGCGACCACGGTCCCGGTTGGTCGGGTTGGCGACGACCTTTTGAAGCTGATTCGCGTCACCGAAGAATCGTTGCAAATGGCGATCGAGCATTGTCGCGTTGGGAATCACATTGGTGATATCGGATACGTCGTTCAGCAGCACGCTGAGGCGCATGGATATTCCGTCGTCCGCGAGTACGTTGGCCACGGGATTGGCCGGCAGATGCACGAGGATCCGCAGATTCCGAACTACGGCAAACCCGGAAAGGGCCCGAAAATTAAGAAGGGCTATGTGTTCGCGGTCGAGCCGATGGTCAATATCGGATCGCAGCACACGAAAACTTTAGCGGATGGCTGGACCGTCGTGACGGTTGATGGGCGCCCCAGCGCGCACGTCGAACACACGATTGCCATCACTGAAGAAGGCCCGGAAGTCCTTACGCTGGTTAAAGAAGAGGTCACCGCCGACTCGCAGACTGTGGCGGCTTAATCAGCGTCGCGGCTTGGCATTTGCTCAAATGGCATGCTACTATCCGAAGTTTGCCAATAAAGGGGAATTGCGTCCCGCGGCTGAGTTAGCTCCCTATGATCTTAATCGGGGCGCATTACGTATCGTTACAAGTGATCGGTAGTTAAATGAAAGTTCGAGCTTCCGTCAGAAAGATTTGCGATAAGTGCAAAGTCATCCACCGCAAGGGTGTGGTACGCGTGATTTGCACCAATCCAAAGCACAAGCAGAGACAGAAATAGGAGTAAAGATTTCGTGCTGAGTTCGCCCGCGGTGGTCTGAATTCCAGATTCGAAATTCGAGATTCAAAATGGCTCGTGTAGCAGGTGTAGATCTTCCGCCGAATAAGCGTGCCGAGATCGGTCTTACCTATATTTACGGTATTGGCCGATCGCGCTCAGCGTCGATTCTGAACGAGGCGCAAATAAGTCTCGAGACGCGCGTCCGTGACTTGAGCGAAGAAGAGCTCAGTCGCATTCGCGCCATCCTGGAAGCCCAGGGCGAAATCGAAGGCGACCTCCGCAAGCGCATCCAGATGGACATCAAGCGTTTGATGGACATCGGCGCTTATCGCGGTCTGCGGCATCGCCGCGGCCTGCCCGTTCGCGGGCAACGCACGCACACGAACGCACGCACGCGTAAAGGCCCGCGACGCGCAACCGTCGCCAAGAAGAAGGCACCGGGTAAGAAGTAATGGCAAAAGCATCAGCAGGCGGCAAAAAGAAAGTCTTTCGCAAGAAAGAGAAGAAGCACATTCCATCCGGGATCATCTATATCGCGGCTTCGTTCAACAATACGATGATCTCGATTACCGATCTCGAAGGGAACTTGATTGCGCAGTCGTCTTCGGGCGCGCGCGGCTTTCGAGGCTCGCGCAAAGGAACTCCATTCGCCGCGCAGCAAGCGGCGTATGAAGCGGCCAAAAAGGCGATGGAATCCGGCATGCAGCAGTGCGAAGTCCGCGTCAAAGGGCCAGGCGGTGGTCGGGAGTCCGCGATTCGCGCCATCAACAACGCGGGCATTCGCGTTATGGCAATTCGCGATACGACGCCGATTCCGCACAACGGATGCAGACCGCCGAAGCGGCGCAGAGTTTAAGAAGATTGTCGATTGCCAATTGCCGATCTTTGATTTGAAATCGGCCAACAAGAAATCGGCAATCAGCAATTGAAAATTGGCAATGCAATGACCTAAAGGATGAAGGGTCGCGCAATCTGGAATTCAACATTTCAGATTCAAGATTCAAAAGATGCGACCTGTAAACTTTTCCGTCTAAGTAATACGTAGACTGGAGGCAGAAACGATTGGCTAGGTATCGAGATGCGGTGTGCCGCTTGTGCCGCCGCGAAGGCGCAAAACTTTTCCTCAAGGGCGACCGTTGCTACAAACCTTCGTGTCCGATTGAAAAGCGGGGCACGCAGCCGCCCGGACAACACGGCAATTCCATGCGTCGCGGCAAGGCCCTGGCGGGTTACGGCCAGCAGCTGCGCGAAAAGCAGAAGGTCAAGCGCATCTATTTCATCCTCGAAGGACAATTTCGCAATTATTTCGAGCGAGCGGCGCGACAGAAAGGCATCACCGGCGAGAACCTGTTGTTCTTGCTGGAGCGACGTCTGGACAACGCAATATATCGCGCCGGCTTTTCGACTTCGAGACGTCAGGCGCGGCAGCTCGTGAACCACGGTCACGTGCTGGTCAACGACCGCAAGGTGGACATTCCTTCGTACCAGGTGAAGCCCGGCGATTCGCTGACGATAAAGGACGCGAGCCGCAAGAACCCGCACGTCGAAGGCGCGTGGCAAACGGCCGCAGGTCGTGGTCGCCCCTCATGGGTTTCCGCCGGTGGCGGGGACATGGCGGCGACGGTGACCGGCCTGCCGACACGCGACGACATCGACCGCTCGATCAACGAGCAATTGATTGTGGAGCTTTATAGCAAGTAGTTAACGCGCGAGCGGTCACGCGATTCGCGCGGCCGCTTCGCTTCTCCTCAGACATCTGACGGTAAGTTATGGATCAAAATAATCTTTGGACAGGTTTTCAGATGCCGCGACGCTTGGCGGCAGACGGTGACACACTGACGGAACGTTACGGCCGGTTTTCGGCACAGCCGTTTGAGCGCGGGTTCGGCACGACGGTCGGCAATTCGCTGCGCCGCGCGCTGCTTTCTTCAATCGAAGGGTCCGCGATCACGGCCGTAAAGATCGAAGGCGTAGAACACGAATTTTCTTCGATTAAGGGCACCGTTGAAGATGCGACCGACGTCATCCTGAACTTGAAGCAGGTGCCGTTCAAGCTGCACGGAAACGAGCCGAAGACGCTCACGATTTCCAAGAACGGGCCAGGCGAAGTCACCGCCGGCGACATCGAGGGCGATGCGGACATTGAGATTCTCGATCCGACTTTGCACATCGCCACTTTGAGCGCAGGTGGGTCGTTGAACATAGAGATGCGCCTGAAGCGTGGCCGCGGTTACGTGTCGGCGGATCGCAACTTCGACGAAGATCTGTCGCTTGGTTACATTCCGATCGATTCGGTGCACACGCCGGTCAAGAAGGTGAACTACTCGGTTGATGCCGCACGTCTGGGGCAGAACACCGAATACGACAAGCTGACGATTGAAGTGTGGACTGACGGTTCGGTCAAGCCCGACGACGCGATTGGATTGGCCGCAAAGTTAATCAAGGATCACATGGCGATCTTTATTAACTTTGAAGAGGACATGGAAGATTACAGCTATCAGCAAGCCGAGCGCGCGCCTTTGCCGCGCAACGATCAACTCGATCGCTCGGTGGATGAGCTGGAACTGTCGGTGCGCTCTTACAATTGTCTGAAGAACGCCGGCATTAAATCGATTCGCGACCTGGTGCAGCGTTCTGAGCGAGAGATGCTGGCAACGAAAAATTTCGGCAAGAAGTCGTTGGGCGAGATTCGCGACATTCTCCGGAGCATGGGCCTGGATTTCGGAATGCAGTTTGACGAGCAGGGCAATCCGATTCCCGGCACGGGCGACGGCGAACTGAGCCTCGAAGGCGACGGCGACGACGACGAAAACGGCGAAGACGAATTTGAAACGGCAGTGCAGTAGAAAAGCAGTGGCGCGCGCATCTGGCGGGTGATTATCACGGGCGAGACGCCCGTGCCACGAAGAGAACAAGGTTATGCGTCATCGAAAGGCACATCGAAAACTGGGACGAGATTCGGAGCATCGCATGTCGCTGCTGCGAAACCTCGCGACGTCCCTAATCAATTCGCGCGACGAGCGCATAATCACGACGGTTCCCAAGGCCAAAGAGCTGCGCCCGTTCGTTGAGCGCGCGATCACTCTGTCGCGCCATGCGGCGAGTCTCGAAGGCAACGGATCGGAAGCGCGTGGCGTGCACCTGCGTCGTCAGGCGGCTGGGTTCTTTCACTCGGGCAATTTTGGCCGCGGCTCAGTGACCGGCCGGCGCGGACAGACCGTTGCCCCGCGCACGGCGGGAGTGGCGGCGCTCAAGCGTTTGTTCGACGAGCTGGGCGAGCGTTTCAAAGATCGGCCAGGTGGCTACACGCGGATTATTAAGCTGGGCCGCCGCGCAGGCGACGGTGCTGAGTTGGCGATCATCGAGCTGCTCGGCAATCCGCGCGATGCCGCCGTTGAAGAGGCCTCGAAGAAGCGCGCCAAGGGCGGCGCTAAAAAGAAGTCTGCTGAGCCCAAAGCCGCGGAATCCAAGGAAGCGTCCGAATCCGAAGAATAAAGAACCTTCAGCGCGAAGCTCCGTCTGGCCTTTTGCCATCGCGGGGCTTTTGCTTTAATAGAGCTTGCTTGCCGGAATGACGCCCCGCTGGTTTGCGGCGAAACCCACCCCCGGAGGTTTCTATGTCGGTTGGAGCTAAAAGAGCGATGAACGATCAGGAAAACCAGCAACCTTCAGCTGAGCCATCGACCGATCCGCAGGCTGAGCGCCAGCGCGATCGCGGTCGGCGCCGGCATCGTCCGTTGCCGAAACATCTGGAAGCGTCCATTAACATGGATGAGTTGCGCGAATTGATCGGCCTGATCAATGAAAACGCGTTGACTGACTTCGAGCTTGAGCGTGAAGGTTTCCATGTAAAGATTGGGCGGAACCTGTATCCCCCGCAACCAGCCGTTCCTTCCGTTCCGCCGGTCGCGGAACAACACGCGATTCCGGCCGCAACACCCAGCGCCGTGCAAGGTGTGCCGCACTCAGGCCCGCCACATCCGGGCGCGCAGGCCGAAGAGGCTGCCTCAGAAGATCAAGGCCTGCACATCATAACTTCCCCTATCGTTGGGACTTTCTATCGTTCGCCCTCGCCCACGGCCGAAAGCTTCGTGCGCATCGGCAGCAACGTCGAACCGGAGTCCGTAGTCTGCATCATTGAAGCGATGAAGCTGATGAATGAAATTCAGGCTGAGGCCTCTGGCGAAGTCGCGAAAATCTACGTCGAGAACGGGCAGGCTGTTGAGTACGGTCAGCCGCTTTTCGGAATCAAGCAGGGATAGTCCAAAGTCCCACGTCCAAAGTCCAGGTTCGAGGAATTCAAGCGGACGTTGGAGACTGGACGTTGGACTTTTTGACTTTGTATGAACAACGGACTACGCCGCTTTCGCAAGATCCTCGTCGCTAATCGCGGCGAGATTGCCTGCCGCATCATCTGGACGTGTAAAGAGATGGGCATCGGCACCGTGGCGGTACACAGCGACGTTGATCGCGATTCGCTGCACGTCCGGTTCGCTGACGAATCCGTCTGTATTGGCCCTGCGCCATCCGCGCAGAGCTATCTGAACATTCCGGCGATCATCAGTGCGGCTGAGCTCTTCAACGTTGACGCGATTCATCCCGGTTACGGATTTCTCGCAGAATCGGCCTACTTTGCAGAGATTTGCGAAGCCTGCAACATCAAATTCATCGGTCCGAAGCCAAACCTCATTCAGTTGATGGGTGAAAAGGTCGAAGCGCGTCGGGCGATGCAAAACGCCGGCGTGCCGATTCTGCCGGGCAGCCCCGACGCGTTAACTTCCGAGGAAGATGCGATCAAAATCGCGCGTGAGATTGGTTATCCGGTGATTGTGAAAGCCTCGGGCGGCGGCGGCGGCCGCGGGATGCGCATCGTCAACACCGAAGATGAGCTGGGCCATGCCCTCGAGACGGCGTCAAACGAAGCGGCTGCGGCTTTCAAGAATGCCGACGTTTACATTGAGCGCTACATGCAACGGCCCCGTCACATCGAGATTCAGGTGCTCGCGGACGAACACGGCAACTGTGTCTATCTTGGCGAACGCGAATGCTCGATTCAGCGCCGTCATCAGAAACTTCTTGAAGAAGCTCCGGCCCCGATGATGACGCCTGAGTTGCGTCAACAGATGGGTGACACGGCCGTGGCGGCGTGTAAATCAATCGGGTACTCAAGCGCGGGAACCTTTGAGTTTCTGCTCGACGAAAACAATCAGTTCTATTTCATGGAAATGAATACGCGCATCCAGGTCGAGCATCCCGTGACTGAGATGGTAACGCTGACCGACATCGTGCGTAATCAGATTCGCATTGCCGAAGGCGAGCCGCTTGGTTTTACCCAGGACGATGTGATCATGGTGGGACACGCGATCGAATGCCGGATCAACGCCGAGAATCCGGAAACGTTCGTGCCTTCACCCGGAAAGATTACTACTTTCAATCTGCCCGGGGGACCGGGCGTGCGCGTTGATACTTACGTCTATCCGGAATACCGCGTGCCGCCGTTTTACGATTCGCTGATTGCCAAGGTGATCGTGCACGCGCGCACCCGCGAGTTGGCGATTGCGCGTATGCGCCGGGCGCTGGAGGCGATGGTGATCGAGGGCATCAAAACGACGATTCCCTTGCATTTGAAGATAATGAATGACGCAAATTTTCAGGCTGGCAACATCTCGACGCGGTTTCTTGACGACTTTCTGACAACGAATGGTAACCGCAGCGCGCCGGCGGCGTCTGCGGCTTTGACTGGCGCTGCGGCGTGACTTTATAATAATCGACTTTTCAGTTGCGTGTTGCGCTGTCTGAGAGGGTGAGGAAGCAATATGTCGTTCGCAATTATTAGGACTGGCGGTAAGCAGTTCACGGTGGAAAAAGGCGCGACCCTGCGGGTGCCGTCGCTTGGTACCGAGGTCGGGTCGTCCGTGGACCTTGAGGTCTTAGCCCTCGGCGAAGGCTCGGAAACTAAGGTGGGTTCGACGCTCGGCGAAGGCGCGGTGGTAAAAGCGACCGTGGTCGAACACGGCCGGGGAACGAAGATCGTGGTCTTCAAGAAGAAACGACGTAAGCACTACAAGCGCACCAAAGGACACCGGCAGGGCTTCACGACTTTAAAGATTGATTCGATCGGTTAATTGAGGTTTTGTTATGGCTCATAAGAAAGGCGTAGGTTCATCTCGAAACGGGCGCGACTCAAACTCGCAGCGGCTGGGCTTGAAAAAGTTCGGCGGCGAGCGCGTGCTGGGCGGGAACATTCTCGCGCGCCAGCGCGGCACGAAATGGAAGCCGGGTCAGAACGTCGGCCGTGGCAAGGACGACACATTGTTTTCATTGATTGACGGTTTCGTGAAGTTTGAAGACAAAGGGCGCTCGGGCAAATTCATCAGCGTGTATCCCGCTCAGGCAACGGCAAGTTAAGAATTGTTGAGACGATTCATTCGAATGCGACGCTCGCCGACCTTCAGGTACGCGGGCTCGCATTTTCTATTTTGAATCTGGAGTCTGAAAATCCGGGATTGGAATTGCCCGCCCGCTACTGCGGGCGGTCCTGACAATGTTCATCGATAGGGCAAAGATTCGGGTGCAGGCCGGCAACGGCGGCAACGGCGTGACGGCTTTCCGCCGCGAGAAGTTCGTGCCCCGTGGTGGTCCGTCAGGTGGCGATGGTGGCGGCGGCGGCGACGTGTGGCTGGCCGCCGATGCCTCGCTGAATACCTTGCTGCATTTGCGGTACAACCCGCTGCACGTCGCCGGACGCGGCATGCACGGCGAAGGCAGCAATCGCTCAGGCAAAGAGGGCGGCGATGCGATCGTTCGCGTTCCGATAGGCACTCAGATCTTTGATCCGCAAACGAACGATTTGTTGTGCGACCTGCAGGAAGATGGCGCGCGTTGGCTGGCGGCGCGCGGTGGACGCGGCGGATTTGGCAACGCGCGCTTTGCGACTTCGACGAATCGTGCGCCGCGTTATCACCAGGAAGGCAGTCCGGGCGAAGAATTCGAGTTTCAGCTCGAGCTCAAATTGCTCGCTGATGTTGGCCTCGTGGGGTTCCCGAACGCGGGGAAATCCACGTTCATTTCGGCGGTTTCGGCGGCGCATCCAAAGATTGCCGAATATCCGTTTACGACTTTGGAGCCGCATCTCGGCGTGGTTGATTTGGGGGACTTTCGCACGTTCGTCATCGCCGACATTCCCGGATTGATCGAAGGCGCGCACGAAGGCCACGGTCTCGGCGATCGTTTTCTGCGGCACGTCGAACGAACAAAGTTGCTGCTGCACCTGGTTGATGTTTCGTCAGCGACAGGCCGCGATTCGGTCAGCGACTACGAAGTGATCAATCGTGAATTGGAAGCTTACGATGCGCAGCTGGGCGAGCGTGCGCAATTCGTTCTTGCGACAAAAATCGACGCGCTCGACGATCCGTCGCGGCTCGAGAGGTTACGTGAACGCGCCGAGCGGGATGGCCGGCCGTTTTTTGCCATTTCCGCGGTTGCGGGAACTGGCGTGCGCGAATTGTTAACGGCAATCGCGCGCAAGATTGAGGAAATGCGCGCGAACGTGAACACCGAGCGGCCGTATCACGGAGAGGAATCGCTGCTGGTAAACAGCAGTGCGACCCGGTTTTGAGCCGGTTCTGAATTAGTACGGGGTGCGAAGGCTTTTGCATCAGTAATGGAAGCGAAACGCGCAGCGATTTACGGCGGCACGTTTGATCCGTTGCACAACGGCCATCTGAGAGTGGCGCGCCAAGTGCAGAAGTTATTTGGGCTCGACGAATTATTTTTCGTTCCGGCGTGCGTGCCGCCGCACAAACGTGGAGCAGGTATCACTTCCGCGTTTCACCGGTTTGCGATGTTGGCCCTGGCGACGCAGTTGGATGAGCCTCTGCTGGTTTCGACGATCGAGCTGGATAATCCGGAGCGCCCGTACGCGGTCGAGACCGTCGCCCGGATGCAGGAACAACTCGGCACTGATTACCGTTTGTTCTTTGTCATGGGCGCTGATTCGTGGTCAGAAATTACGACCTGGCGCGAATGGCACCGTTTGCTGGCGATGTGCGATCACATTGTCATCACCCGGCCAGGCTACGAACTGAACAAGGGCGCGGCGGGAGCGAATCTGATCGATCTTCGGGGAAAGACCGATGATGAGATCGAAGCTCTGGTGAGTCAGTCAGTGTCACCTCGAGTGTTTGTCACAAACGCGGTGTTTGAGGACGTTTCGGCTACCGCGATTCGTGCCGCCGCGAGACAGGGAGACACGAACGTATTAACGAAAATGGTGCCGCACGAAGTGGCGACCTACATTGAGAAGTACGGGCTTTACAGAAATTAGATGAGTCAAAATTTGAAAGAACAGGTCTTGAGTTCTGAAGTGCAGGCGGCGAGTACCGGCCGGCGCGCGAGTACGTCTGAGCCTGCGAATCCGGCTGACTTCGACGAGCGCATTCGTTGGGCACTGCATGCCGCCGCGGAAAAGAAAGCGCTTGATTTGACCGTGTTGGATCTGCGCGGCGTCGCGACGTTCACGGATTATTTCATCATCTCGACGGGCGCTAACAAACGGCAGATGCAGGCGATCGCAGATGAAATTGTCGATCAGTTGAAGCGGCGCGGCTCACGGGCGGCGCGCGTCGAAGGCTATCAGGGCGCTGAGTGGATTTTGGTGGATTACGGCGACTTTATCGTGCATGTGTTCGATGAGAAGTCGCGACGCTTTTATGACCTTGAGTATCTCTGGCGTGAAGCGAAGCGCCTGAATGTATCGCCCGAGTTGCTTGAATCTGAGATCTTGCGGTCGAATTCTGCGACACAGAGTTCTTTGAAAGAGGAATAGTGCTCGAACTGGTGGCGTTGTCGGAAGCGATGCGCGAAGCGGCTGCGATGGCCGAACGCGTCGCTGCCACTGACGCCAACGTGCTGGTCACCGGCGAGTCAGGCGCAGGCAAAGACGCCTTGGCTCTGTTCATTCATGCGCAGTCGCGACGCGCGCAAAGACCGTTTGTGAAGATCGATTGCGCGACCTTACCGGCGGATTTGCTCGAAGCCGAGTTATTCGGCTACGAACGCGGCGCGTTTACCGGCGCCGGTGAAGCGAAACCGGGGCGTTTGGAAGCGGCGCATCGCGGGACGCTGGTGCTGGATGAGATTGCGCACCTGCCGCTCGACGCGCAGGCCAAGCTTCTGCGAGTGATCGAGCAGCGGGAGTTTGAGCGCCTGGGTGGTCGCAAAACGATCTCAGTCGATGCGCGGCTTATCGCGCTGACGAACGCTGACTTGAAAAATGCCGTTGAGCGCCGCGCGTTTCGCGACGACTTGTTTTATCGGCTGAACGTCGTACACATTCTGGTGCCGCGGTTGCGGGACCGGGAGAAGGATCTGGAGCCATTGGCGCGTCTGTTCGCGACGACGTACGCGCAGAAGCACGGTACGCGCGCGAAAAAGATCTCGCCGGAAGCGCTGCGATATTTGAAAAGTTACGACTTTCCCGGCAACGTTCGCGAGCTGGCGAACATCATTGAGCGCGCGGTCATCGTCGCTGACGGTTCGAGCATTGAGCCCGGGCATTTGCCGGATGGCTTGCGCGCCGCCGCCGAACGCCGAGCGCGAGAGAATCGCCCGCCGACGCTGGCGGAGATCGAAGCTCATTACATCCGCGAGGTTCTGGCAGGCTCGAAGGGAAACAAAACTGAGGCAGCGCGCATACTCGGCATTAGTCGGAAGAATTTGTATGAGCGGCTGGCCCGGGACACTGCAGAGGATAGAGGTTAGAAAGACGTACCGTAATCGCAGGTCAGGTCGGCGCACATCGCGTGAGATGGTTGCAAAGGGAATCAGCAAGTTTAAGAGTCTAACCTTTAGCCTCTAATCTCTGACCTCTGCATGAAATTTCGCTTCATCTGGCCCGGCAAGACTAAGGATGAGCGGCTGCGGTCGCTGATTGATGATTACTTAAAACGGCTCTCGCGATTTGCGCGCTGTGAAATTGTCGAGGTCAAAGAAAGCCGAACCCGAGACGCGGGGGCAGTAACCAAAGAATCGCAAAGGATAATCGATGCGATCGGAGATTCAACCCTCGCGGTATTGCTGGACCTGAATGGCGATGATTGGAGTTCGCAAGAGTTGGCCAGGCAGGTGCAGCGCTGGGAGAACGACGGGACGAAAGCGGTTGCGATTGTGATTGGCGGTCCCGAGGGAGTTTCGATGGAGGTGCAATCCCGAGCGCACGCGCGTTGGCGTTTGTCGCGTCTGACTTTGACGCATGAAATGGCGCGCGTGCTTGCCTGCGAACAGCTTTATCGCGCCTTTGCGATTAATCGCGGATTGCCTTATCAGAAATAATTTCATTTGAGGGAGTTTGAACGTACTAATGGATAAGAGAAAAGCAAAAACGTATCAGGACAAACTGGCGGAGCGGCGCGTAGCGCTGGTGGGCCAGGTGCAGGCAGCCGAGGCCTACAGCCGTGAACGCGATGCCGAAGCCACGCAGGATCCGGCCGACATGGCCGCGAACGCTTACACGAAAGAGTTGTTGATGTCGATGTCCACCAACGATCGGCAGCTACTGGATTCGATTGACGCCGCACTCGCGCGCATTTCTGAGGGTGAGTACGGCAAATGCATAAATTGCGGTGAACTGATTCTGGAGAAGCGCCTGGAAGCGGTGCCGTGGGCGCGTCACTGCCTCCGTTGCCAGGATTTGATTGAGCGTGGCCAATTGGGCGAAGACGAGGAGTAAGCGGTTCACCGCGTTTCGAAGCTGTGACATAATCCGCGGCCTCCCTCACGGGTGGCCGCTTTTGTGTGTGAACAATGTCGAATGTGAATGCCAGCGTAATCAGTGGGGCTTACGACTCGGTGTTGGCGCTGGTTTATCCGCAGAGATGTGCTGCATGCGGGGGCGCAGTTGATTCGCGTCACGATGGCGTCGCTTGTTCGACGTGTTGGGAGGCGACACGAACTTTTGATGAGGATGATACGCCGTGCTGGAAATGCGGCGCCTTAAGTACGGCCGCGGTAGCGGAAGAGAAGCGGCAGACCGTTCGCTGTGGGCGATGCGACTCAGAAAGTTTCACCGGCGCGCGCGCCTGCGGATTGTACGAAGGCGCTTTGCGCGCTTCGATCCTGGCATTGAAACGCGAGCCAAACGTGCCGCGTAGGCTGCTTGAAACATTGCGGCGGACTCAACAACGCACGCCGTTGGCTGAAGCTGAGTTGATCGTTCCGGTTCCGCTGCACCCGTCGCGCGAACGCGAACGAGGTTTCAATCAGGCGGTGGTGTTGGCGCGAGAACTCGCGCGTGCGACAAAGCTGCCGATCGACGAACACAGTCTGGTCAGGCGAGTACACACCGACCGCCACCGCGCCGGAATGGACGCGCGCTCTCGGCGCGACAGTGTCGGCGGTGCTTTTGAGGTTCGGCGGCCAGAACCAATCGCCGGCCGGCGTGTACTTCTCATCGATGATGTTTTTACGACCGGCGCGACTGTTTCCGAATGCGCGGCAGTTTTGAAGTCAGCCGGCGGGGCTGATGTTTATGTGCTCACGATCGCTCGGGTGTGAACACAACTTTTTTCAGAAATCATCGTGAGTTAGGATGACATTGTGAGGATCGAACAACTCCTCTGGCCCTCAGACCGAGTTGATCACATCGCTCGACATGGAGTAACGCCCGACGAGGTAGAACAAGCGTGTTTCGGCGACGCTTTCGTGCAAAGGGCGAAATCATCGGGTGAAAATCCTGTTTACTACGTTCTTGGGCAAACAGACGCTGGAAGGTATCTATTCTGCGTGATTATTCAATTTCCAGATGGCAATGGGTATCCAGTGACGGCACGATCAATGACGGACAAAGAGAAACGCCGGTATCGCGATTGGAGAGACAAATGAACGATCAAAGACTACCGCAAACTGATTCGATTCAGGAATTGGCGAATTTTTGGGACACGCATGACCTGACTGATTTTGAAGACGAATTGGAGCCGGTGACGAAACCGGTCTTTGCATCAACAGCGATTAAGCTCAAGTTGGAATCAGTGGAAGCCGAAGCTGTGAGAAAACTAGCGGAAGCCAAAGGCATCGCCGACGCCGAGCTAATTCGCGGATGGGTTCGCGAGAAGATTGGTGCGAACTGAGCGGAGCTAATAGTTGGAGAGCATCTTAATATCCAGTGTCGGATTCTTTTGGCGCGAAGATCATGTCTTTTGGGGGTTGGCCGAAGCGCGGGCAGCCTTCTCGGTGTACCGGCGAAGAATGTAACCGCTGATGTGATCGATTTTCGCGAACAGAGCGGAATTTACGTTCTCTACTCTGACTACAAAGTAATCTATGTGGGTCAGTGCGGACTCGGCAAACAGAAGTTATTCATTCGTTTGAAACAGCATCGCACGGACGATCTTGCCGAACGATGGGATCGCTTCTCCTGGTTCGGCATTCGGCGTGTTTTAGGAAACGGAAGGCTTTCAAAGGAAAAACTAGCCGTTCACCCAAGTTTGACTAACGTTTTGAATCATATCGAGGGCGTCCTTATCCATGCAGTTGAACCCGCCATGAACAGCCAGAAGGGACGATTTGGAAACCGCGTCAAGAGATATCTACAAATTAGGGACGGTCGACTTGGGCCGACAACCGATAAGATGCTGCAATTGCTTTGCGAAGAGAACGAGGTCGACTTAAAAGCCCTGTAAGAAATGCCCCACGGAAAGAAGCGGCAGGATAGGAGCAATCACCAAGTGACGAGCCTTAGAACGCTTTACCCTCCGATTGAACCGTTCGATTCGGGACATCTGCAGGTCTCTGATCTTCACAATATCTATTACGAGCAGTGCGGCAATCCGAAAGGCAAGCCGGTCGTGTTTCTGCACGGTGGGCCCGGTGGCGGGTTGATTCCCGAATATCGGCAGTTTCACGATCCGGATGCCTACCGCGTGGTGCTGTTCGATCAGCGCGGCGCGGGCAAGAGCACCCCGCACGCATCGCTTGAAGAGAACACGACCTGGGACCTCGTGGCTGATATTGAAAAGCTGCGCGAGCACCTGGGCATTGATAAGTGGCAGGTCTTCGGCGGTTCGTGGGGAAGCACTTTGGCGTTGGCTTATGCCGAGACGCATCCCGATCGAGTGACCGGGTTGGTGCTGCGTGGCATCTTTCTCTGCCGGCCTAAAGAGATTAAGTGGTTCTACCAGGAAGGCACGAGCTGGCTGTTCGCTGATGTTTGGGAAGAGTACCTGAAAGTCATTCCCGAGAACGAGCGGCACGACATGGTAAGCGCTTACTATCGGCGACTGACCGGCGACGATGAAGAAGAGAAGGTGGCGGCGGCGCGCGCATGGAGCATCTGGGAAGGCAGCACTTCGAAACTGTTTTTCGATCCGGCATCGATCGAAAGGTTCGCGGATCCACAGTTTGCGTTGGCCTTTGCGCGCATCGAGTGTCACTACTTCATGAACAACTGTTTCTTTCCCACGGAAAATTTCCTGGTTGAGAACGTGGGAAAGATTCGGCACGTTCCGGGGGTAATCGTGCAGGGCCGTTACGACGTTGTCTGTCCGATGACAAGCGCGTGGGACCTGCATCGTGCGTGGCCTGAAGCCCATCTGCACATCACGCCCGACGCTGGTCACTCAGTGCTGGAGCCCGGCAACCTGAGCGCGTTGATTGAGGCGACGGATCGATTTCGAAAGTAGCGTTCCAGACTTTCACAGACAGAGGACACAGAGAAGACGACACATCAAGACAGATTTAGTGAACCTCGCAAAGGTGTTTTTGGTCTGTTCATGCGTATTGACTTCCTCTGTGACCTCTGTGGTTGATAGGCTTAGCCTGGCGCGCTGATCTCAA
>DATEPC010000069.1:0-2071 GCA_035273405.1 Pyrinomonadaceae bacterium
AGGTCAAGGTCAGTGGCCGTCTGAACGGCGCCGAAATCGCGCGCAGTGAGTGGCACTTGCAGGGCCAGCTTCCCTTGCACACTTTGCGTTCGGATGTTGATTACGGTTTTGCTGAGGCCCACACCACGTTCGGCATCATCGGTGTGAAAGTTTGGATTTATCGCGGCCAGATTCTGGATGCGAAGGCGGCGATGGCGCGCGGCACCGGCACGGATCCGATAAACGAAACGCCGCGTCCGCGCGAGGGTCGCGCCCGGCCGCGTCCGCGCCGAGAAAGAACCGAGGGATAAGACGCTATGTTGATGCCGAAAAAAGTTAAGCATCGCAAGCAGATGCGCGGCCGGATGAAAGGCGTCGCCCACCGCGGCAGCATGATCAGCTTCGGCGAATATGGCCTGAAGACTTTGGAGGCTGCGTGGATTACGGATCGCCAGATCGAAGCGGCGCGTATTGCGATGACGCGTCACATCAAGCGCGGAGGCAAGATCTGGATACGGATGTTTCCCGACAAGCCGGTGACAAAGAAACCGGCTGAAACGCGCATGGGTAAAGGCAAGGGCGCTCCCGAATACTGGGTGGCGGTCGTGAAGCCTGGTCGGATTCTTTACGAAATCGAAGGGGTTGATGAAAAGACCGCGCGCGATGCGATGAACCTGGCGTCGCAGAAGCTGCCCGTGAAGACGAAGTTTGTCACGCGGGCCGAGCAAGAGGGAGGCGCCATTTAGTTTCAGGTTCAAAGTTTCAAGTTTCAAGTTCGCAACCTGAAACTTGAAACCTGAAACTTGAAACGCGAACGAAGTGAGCCATGAAACGACGCGAAGAAGTTGAGAAGTTACGCGACATGCCTGACGAGGATTTGCAGGCTGAAGCAGCGCGCCTGAAAGAGTCTCTGTTCCGCTTGAATTTCAAGCTGGCGCTGGGCGAAATCGACGCGGTGAAGAAGATGCGCCAGGAAAAGCGGTCGATGGCGCGGCTGCGCACGATTGCGCGCGAGCGCGAGATGAAGGCCGGCAAGTAAATTTGAGGTACGCACTCCTCTGGAGTGCCGCCGATGAAAGCACGCCGGAGGCGTGCGTACCGAATAGATAATGTTTAGACGAAAGAAAAAAGACGAACCGACTGATGCGCCGCCAGCGCCGGAAGTAGCGCCCGAAGCGGCGAGCGAAACGGCTGCGGCTGAACCGGCAGCGGTTGAGACCCCGGCGGCCGAAAGTGTTTCAGCGGAAACATCGGCCCCGAGCGCTGACGCCGGCGACAACGGGGCGGAATCGGCGGCGGCCGCGAATGGCAAGCCGGCGAAGAGTGCGCGCGGCAATCGAGTTCAGAAGATCGGCACGGTCGCGTCAGACAAGATGCAGAAGACGGTGGTGGTGCGAGTCGATCGTCAGGTGCTGCATCCGAAATATCGTCGTTACGTCCGCCGGACTTCGAAGTTCATGGCGCATGACGAATTAGGGGCCACGGTCGGCGATCGCGTGCGTATTGTTGAGACGCGGCCACTGTCGGCGAAAAAGCGCTGGCGCGTAATTGAAATCGTTCAGAAGGCAGCGAAATAGGTAGCGGGTATCAGGTGCCGGGTGTCGGAATAGAGTTGACACCTGGAACCAGGCGCCCGAAACCGCGAACGGAGTGAGCTAGTGATTCAAATGCAGACCTCTCTGGAGGTCGCTGACAATTCCGGAGCACGGCGCGTCGAGATGATCATGGGCATTGGCGGCTCGACCGGCGCGATTGCCAGTCTCGGCGATCGAATCAAGGTCACCGTGAAAGAGGCCACGCCAGACGGCGCTGTGAAAAAGGGTACGGTGCAGGACGCCGTCATTGTGCGCACGCGCAAGGAAGTGCGTCGACGCGACGGGACTTACATTAGGTTCGATCAGAACGCGGCAGTGCTAATCAAAGAAGACGGAACACCAATCGGGACGCGCGTATTCGGGCCGGTGGCGCGCGAACTGCGCGACAAGAATTTCATGAAGATTGTTTCGCTGGCGCCGGAAGTGATCTAGGGACATTCGGTACGCACGCCTCAGGCGTGCTTAATTAATGGCACTCCGGAGGAGTGCGTACCCAG
>DATEPC010000070.1:0-1024 GCA_035273405.1 Pyrinomonadaceae bacterium
TCTCTGCCGCCTCTCAAAGAGAATATTGCTCACTAATTTCCGTTTCCGTTGGTCTTGCGTCGCTGGCGTCGCTTACGCCGGACGATCTCCACCGAACAGTGCGCGCGCGCCGCAACCGCACCCGCTACACTGCCGAGCAGAAAACGCTCCAGCCGGTTGGTCACGCCGGTCGCACCGACAAAAATGCAGTCCGCCCGCCAGTCTTCGGCGAAATCGACCAGAACATGTTTTGGATTACCGATTCTTACTTCGGCGCGTGCGCGCAGACCGGCTTCCTGCAAACGCTTCGCGGCAGAATTAGCCAAGCTGACTGCGTGACGATGCTCCTGTGCGTTTGATTGTTCGACTGAATAGCGAACGAGTGGAATCATGTCGCCAACCACTGTCGGCTCGAGCGGCTCGTCAGCGACCACAACTACGACTTCACTGAGTGCCGGCCAATTTCGCGAAATGATTTGATCGAGCGCAGCTTTCGCCGCTGCCGATCCGTCTATGCCAATGACGATTCTCACCGGCATATCCGATTCATCAATTCGTCCGCGGGCAACGCGAACAGAACAACGCGCTTCATTCAAGAGCCATTGCGAGATGCTTCCGAGAACCAATCGGCCCAGCGCTGAACGGCCGTGCGAGCCAACCACGATCAGATCGGCATCGAACTCTTTCGCCTTGCAATAGAGTTCCCAACTCGGCGAACCCCAGGACGCTTCGTGCGTGACTGTCCACCCGGGAAAGTTCTTCGCGAACCTGGTCGCAGCTTGGGCCGCGAGTTGATCCGCATCGGCGACAGCGGTCGAAGCCGCCATGTACTTTCGTTCGAGCGCCACCGGGTTACGCGCGCCCTTTGCCATCTCGACAATTTCATACGCTGATGGCGGCGGTGGCGGCAGCCAGACTTCGGCTACTGATGCGACTAACGCTTCCCCTGTGTCAGGAAACCCAGCGTGGGTGAGATCGTCCAACGCAGATTCTGCGCATTGGGAACCGTCGTAAGCGATCAGAATTTTCATGACCATTCGCTCCC
>DATEPC010000071.1:0-17304 GCA_035273405.1 Pyrinomonadaceae bacterium
CCGTGAATTTGCGGATTGACTTGCCGGTCGAATCAAGAAACTCAAGCACTACGTCTGTGGTCGGTTTTGCTTTCAGCGAATAGTAAACGACGACTCCCGGCGCTGGATTCTTACCGATCGTTGCAGTCGCAGGGAGTGGTCCCCCGCCGCCGCCGGGCATGCGGTATGCATCCTTGGGTTTGAAGAGTTTCGAGTCCGATGCCGCGCGGAAGCCGCCCGCGTCCATCAGCTGATGCAGCATCGGCAGGTCGTCGAAGATCCAGAAGGAACGTCCCTGCGTTGCGGCCACCAACTCTTTCTCGCGCTTGTGGACCGCCAGGTCGGTAATCGGCGTCAGGGGCAGATTGAATTGCATCGATTGCCAATTCGCGCCGTCATCCAGAGAGATGTACATCCCCGTTTCAGTTCCGGCGTAAAGCAGCCCGCGCTTGTTCGGGTCTTCGCGAATCACGCGCGTGAACGCGCCTTCCGGAATTCCGTTGGTGATCTTTCTCCATGACCGGCCAAAGTCGCTCGTCTTGTACAAGTAAGGTTTGTTGTCGTCGTGCTTGTACATCGTCGCCGCGACGTAAGCCGTGCCCGCGTCGAACGATGAAGCATCGAGCGAATTGATCTGAATCCATTCCGGCATGAGGTCTTTCGCAGGCGTGACGTTCGTCCAGTTCTTGCCGCCATCGCGCGTCACGTAAACCAGGCCATCATCGGAACCGGTCCAAATCGTGCCGGCCTGCACCGGCGATTCCATCATCGTAAAGATAGTGTCGTAATACTCGACGCTGGTGTTGTCTTTGGTGATGGGGCCGCCGGACGCTCCCTGCCTGGACTTGTCATTGCGCGTCAGGTCGGGGCTGATGATCTCCCAGCTCTGGCCTTCGTTAGTGGTCTTGAAGACGACGTTGCCTGCCGTGTAAAGCGTGCCCATCGCGGATGTATCGTGCGGCGAAAAGACAATTGGGAAATTCCATTGAAAGCGATACTTCATGCCTTCCGCGCCCCCGCCCATCGGATTGTCCGGATAGACGTTCACGTCGCGCTCTTGACGTGTCCGATGATCGTAGCGGGTTAATAAGCCGCCGTACGAACCGGCGAAGACGATGTTGGAATCTTTCGGCGAAGGGGCAATCCATCCTGATTCGCCGCCGCCTACGTCCCACCAATCGCGCTCAGTAATTCCGCCCTCGCTTGTGCGACTCGCGATGCGGATTGTCGAGTTGTCCTGCTGCGCACCATAGACGTTGTAAGGAAAATCGTTGTCGGTTGTGACGCGATAGAATTGCGCGGTCGCTTGATCCTGTTCAGTCCAACTGCGGCCGCCGTTGAATGAGACGTTCGCGCCGCCGTCGTTGCCTTCTACCATCCGGTTCGGATCATCAGGAGCAATCCAAAGGTCGTGATTGTCGCCGTGCGGCACGCCAATCGTGGTGAACGTTCGCCCGCCATCGTTTGATTTGTAGAAGCCTACGTTGAGCACGTAAACGGTGTCGGCGCTTTTCGAGTCGGCGTAGATGCGCGTGTAGTACCAGGCGCGCTGGCGCAGATTTCGCTGCTCGTTCACTTTCGTCCACGTGCGGCCGCCGTTGTCCGAGCGAAACACCCCACCGTCTTCGGCTTCGACGATTGCCCAGACACGTTCCGGATTCGCGGGCGAAACAGTGATGCCGATTTTGCCGACTGTCCCGCGCGGCAATCCCTGGTTTCGGGTTAGCTCAGTCCAGGTATCGCCGCCGTCAGTAGATTTGAAGATGCCGCCGCCGGGGCCGCCGCTTTCTAAAGTCCAGGGCTTTCGATAGACTTCCCAAAATCCCGCGTACAGGACATTCGCATTCGACGGATCGATGATTAGATCGATAGCGCCGGCTTTGTTACCCCGAGAGAGAATCTTGTCCCACGTTTTGCCGCCGTCCTTTGAACGAAACACGCCACGCTGGTCATTCGGCCCAAAGATGTGACCTAGCGCCGCGACGTAAACGATGTCGGGATTTTTCGGATGCACGCGAACTCGACCGATTTGGCGGGTGTCTTCCAGTCCAGAGCGCTTCCACGTCTTACCGGCATCCGTCGATTTGTACACGCCGTCGCCGTGCGAGACGTTGCCGCGAACGGGCGACTCGCCCATGCCGACGTAAATTGTGTTCGGATCGGAATCCGAAATTCCTATTGCGCCGACCGAACCGGTGCCGAACACTGAGCCATCGCTGATCGGCTCCCAGTTGATGCCGCCGTCGGTCGTCTTCCAAACGCCACCGCCCGTCGCGCCGAAGTAATAGACCATCGGCTGCGAAGCAACGCCCGCAACTGCGGTCACGCGCCCGCCGCGAAACGGCCCGATTGAACGCCACTGAAGAGCCTTTAGCGCATCAGTCGGGGCTGGCGTCACAGTTGATGACGCAGACTGGCGGCGCTGGCTATAGACAACAACTACCAGGCTCAGTATGGCGAGGGTTATGAGCAGACTGCGGGACGCACGAAGACTCTTGCGCATTGGGTGGACTCCTTTTTATCGCATCGCCTGAGAGTGGTAACCCCTGGCGTTATTTAAAGCGGTGAGCGGCGCAATCCTATCATCAAAGCGCGCGGACGTGAATCAATCTGTCCCGTCCGACTCATCGGCCTGGCGGCTGAGCATTTGCTCCCTCTGATCGAGCTTTGTGATGCTTTTCCGCTGCTGAACAGTAGATCGACCATCGATGCTTTCCGCTGGAACACGCGTCGTCACCGGCGCGGACGACTCCCAGAAACAACCACTGATACAGCGCTGATTCTTCCGCAGTGAATCTCAACCACCGTTGGTGAATCATCCGCGCCGTTTGTTGCTGCGCCATGATTCGCTGACAATCGGGGATCATCTCGAAAAGCCGTCTATCTCCGTCTTTACCAATCGCTCGACCCGGTTGGAAGTTGGTTAGCTCAAATTGAAAGAAGGGCTTTGGCTTGTTATCCGCCTGCCCGTAACCAAGCTGAACGAGCCATTCTGTAAGCCGCTCGCGTAATTTTTCTTCAGGGTAAAACGTCCCTTCCCCAAACAACTGCCTGACCACAGCATGGATGGGCGTGCCGGGTGCGGCTGACCTGATGATTTCCCAATAATCGAATTCCAAACCGGGAACACTTGTCTGATTTACCTGCAAAGCTTCGATGCCGACCGGCGTGTGGCTATGCGGCGAAGTTGATTGTACAAAGCGAATGAAGTTGTGCTCACGCAAATACCAAAGAGAAATAATTGGTAACTCGTAGTAGAGATGGACACTACTGATTTCAATGTCCGGTTGGCACGGAGGGTTTAAGCCCCGGTTTGGCTCCAGTGTTCTATCAATAAAATAAGAGGGGAACAGTGCCATCGCCAGACTGCCTGAAAGCGGTGCTTGAGATTGGTCGGCTTGGTCGGGCGCCTCAACGAGCGGCCGGCCGTCGCGACCGCAAAATTTGGCGCCCTCGTCAGCTACGGTTTGGCAGTATGTACAAATTTTCATAAGAGTCGGCAGCTTCTATCCGGCTTGTCGATGCTATAGGTTTACTTTGTATTTGTTGGACGACACTAGAAGAATTCAGCCAGCGCTTCGTCAACTGAACGCACGCCCACGATGCGCAGCCCAAGCAGTTTTTCCAGACCTGAAGTGTTCGATGACGGCATTACGATCTTTTTGAAGCCCAACGCCTGAGCTTCGCGCGCGCGCACGGATGCTTGTGAAGCGCCGCGGACTTCGCCGGTCAAGCCAACTTCGCCAAACACCGCCGTATGCGCGTCGATTGGCTGATTGCGAAAGCTCGAAGCGATCGCCGTCACCAAACCGAGGTCGACCGCGGGTTCGTCGACGTCCAATCCCCCGGCGATGTTGACGAACACGTCGTCGCCGAGCAACTGCATGCCGGCGCGCTTTTCCAGCATCGCAATCATCAACGCGACGCGATTCTGATCGACACCTTGTGTCATGCGCCGGCCGGTGCCGTACTTGGAACTGGAAACCAGGGCTTGAATCTCGACGAGCATTGGACGAGTACCTTCCATGCACGCGGTAACGACTGAACCGGCCGCGTTCGCGGGACGCTCAGCCAAAAACATTTGCGAAGGATTCGCAACCGGCGCGAGGCCCGTGTTCGTCATTTCGAATACGCCTACTTCGTTCGCCGCGCCGAAACGGTTCTTCGTAGCACGCACGATGCGGTGGTTATGATGGCGCTCGCCTTCGAAATACAGGACGGTATCGACGATGTGTTCAAGGGCGCGCGGACCGGCAATCGAGCCTTCCTTTGTCACGTGGCCGATTAGAAAAATCGGAACGCCACGAGTTTTTGCGAGCAAAAGCAGTTGCGCGGCGACTTCGCGTATCTGAGAAATCGATCCCGGGGCAGATTCTATTTCCGAAGAGAACGTCGTTTGAATTGAATCGATGATAATTGCCGACGGCTTTACGCGCTCGATTTCGCGCAGGATGTTCTCGAGATTTGTTTCCGGCAAGAGCAGCAGGTTCGGCGCGGCAATCCGCAGGCGTTCGCCGCGTAATTTGATCTGGCGTTCAGACTCTTCCCCCGATACGTAGAGGACATTTGCGCCACTTGCGCTCAGTTTGTCCGCAACTTGTAGCAGCAGAGTGCTCTTGCCGATTCCCGGATCGCCGCCGAGGAGAACAAGCGTGCCCGGCACAATTCCACCTCCCAGGACGCGATCAAATTCAGTGACGCCGGACGAAATGCGTGTATCGTCCTGCGATTCGATCTCGGCATACGAAATCGCTTTCGCTTCGCGCAGACGAAAGCCCTCGCGCCCCGCGCCTTTCTTCGTCTTAACGACGCGCTCTTCCACCAGCGAATTCCACTCGCCGCATTCGGGACATTTACCCAGCCACTTTCGCGACTCGTAGCCACAGGATTGGCAGAGGAAGATTGTGTTGGATTGTTTGGGCAAAGGCGTACTCACGCCGCAGGCGTGGAATTAAATAGCCGTGGGCCGCCGCCCACGGAAAACCGGTCAGAATCTGTGATTCGACCCTGAAAGGGTCGCACAATCTAACCCATAATTCGACCCTTTCAGGGTCGGATTGATGAATCAACAACGATCCGGTGGCGTTGCAACGGCTACTAAATTCGTTCGCTACGCGAACGTTCAACCCTTATAGAAGTATCTTCACATTGTCCACCGGTCGCCCTAAGACTGCTCGATTCCCTCGTTCGACAATGGGCCGCTGGATTAAGTCAGGATGCTTGACCATCAACGCGATGATCTCATCATCGCTCAATTCGCTCTTACCAAGGTTGAGTTCGCGATAAACCGATTCGCTCGTACGCAGCAACTCGCGCGGCTTGAGACCCATCTTTTTGAGCAACTCGCGTAATTGGTCTTCGCTTAAGGGATCGATGTAGTAGTTGACCTTGGCAAAGTCAACGCCCTGCTCGACGAGAAACTTGTTCATCTCGCGACACTTCGTACAAGTCGGTTTTTCGTAAACAGTGATCATAAAAACGTACTTTGTACTTTGTACTTGGTGCTTTGTACTTTGCTCACTCGCTAACTTGACCACCCTAATCACGGCGTACCTATAGCAAGAAATTCAAAGCACTAAGTACAAAGCACTAAAATCGTTCTTCTACGGGAATATCCCGCGCACCCGCGTCGCTTCGGCGACACGATCTATCGCCAGAATATAGGCGCCGGTGCGCATGTCCACGCCATAGTAACGCGCCTTCTCGTGCACTTTGTGGAATGCATTGCTCATAGTCTCTTCCAGCGTGCGGTTGATGCGGTCTTCGCTCCAGAAGAACGAGTATTGATCCTGGACCCATTCATAGTAGCTCACGGTCACGCCGCCGGCGTTCGCGAGAATGTCGGGAATCACAATCACTCCCTCGTCTTCTAAAATGCGATCCGCCCCGGGAGTGGTCGGGCCGTTCGCAAGTTCCGCAATGATTTTTGTTTTGACCTTGCCTACGTTGTTCAGCGTTATGCTGTTTTCCAAAGCCGACGGGCAGAGAATGTCGCACTCGATTTCGAGCACTTCGTCCGGAGCTATTTCACGGCAACCTTTAAGACCACGCAACGCGCCGGTCTCCTCTTTATGTTGCAAGGTCGTAGTCAAATCCAGGCCAGCTGCCGAGTAAACGCCGCTCTTGGAATCACAAGCGGCGACGACTTTCGCTCCGTCTGCGGCTGCCAGCCGGGCAATGATCGAACCTGCATTACCAAATCCCTGCACGGCCACGGTCGAATTCTTCAAACTTATCCCTCTGACTTTGCAGGCTTCGCGCAGCGCATACAAAGCCCCGCGCGCGGTCGCTTCATGACGCCCCTGGGAGCCGCCCAGCGACAAGGGTTTGCCGGTTACAACGCCCAGTTCGGTATGGCCCCGCACCATCGAAATCGTGTCCATGATCCAGGCCATGGTCTGCGCGTCGGTGTAAACATCAGGCGCGGGAATATCTCGATCCGGGCCGATAATCGGTGCAATTTCGAAAGCGTATCGGCGCGTCAAACGTTCCAGTTCGCTAATTGAAAGACTCTTCGGATCGCAAATGACGCCGCCTTTACCGCCTCCGTAAGGGATGTTCACCGTCGCGCACTTCCAGGTCATCCACGACGCCAACGCTTTCACTTCATCGAGCGTGACATTTGGGTGATAACGGATGCCACCCTTCGCGGGGCCGCGGGCGATGTTGTGCTGCACGCGATAGCCCTCGAAGACCTTCGTCTCGCCTCCATCCATCTTCACGGGGATTGAAACAATCAGTTGCCGCTTCGCGCTGCGCAGGACGTTTCGCATTGAGTCTTCGAGCTCGATGTAGTCCGCCGCGCGGTCGAACTGCTGCTTGGCGATCTCAAAAGGATTTAGCTCTTCGGTTGGTTGGGGCGTAGCCATGGTTCCTACCCTCCTTGAAGATCAGGGGTGCTAAGGCGGCGCTATCCTAATGGAATCAGGCAGGAGTGTCCAAAGCAAAAGATGGCCTTTGTGCTTTGTGCTTTGTACTTCGCTCGCAGGCCATGACTTGGAAGGCTCAAGTTAGAATTGCGTTCAAAGTACGAAGTACAAAGAACAAAGTACATTCTGTGGGGAACAAACCAGAAGAATTCAGTTTCTAAGTTTGCAGCTTCTTCGACCCGAGAACGGCACCGGCATGACAGGAGGAAGCAGATGTTTACCAATCTAATTGAGTCGAATGCCGATAAGTCGGCATTGAAGCGCCGCAGCTCGTTCTTTCTCGCCACGGTGGCCGGCTACGCATTGTTTCTGTTCGCCGCAGTCATCGTTGGTGTATTGACCTACGATGCGCAGGTCGAAGCGCAAACCACGGACATGCTGCTTGTTAACTGGATTCCACCGGTGGATCCCGTCAAGCCCGACCGCCCGCGACCCGCGCCCCGAGCTGCTTCAAACAACAACCGGACTTCACCCCGAGCGACGCGTCCGATTCTGTATGAAAATGTAAACAACCCGATCAAACCACCGGATACAGTCAGCGCAACTCCAAATCCCATTCCACCCGCGCCGCCGGGAGCAGTGGAGGCGCCCTACGTTTCTGATCCGCCCGCCGCGCCAAGTTCGTCACCTTGCGAAACTTGCACCGGCAATAACACTCCGACGACACCCGTCGTAGAGAATCGCACGCCGCCTCCGGTCGTTGATCCGCCTAAGCCATCAACACTTCGCGTAAGTGCGCCCATCATTCTTGCGAAAGCAGTTGACCTTCCCAAGCCCGCATATCCGGTTCTTGCGAAGCAAGCGCGAATTCAAGGGCCGGTGAATGTGCAAGTCCTGATTGATGAGACCGGCAAGGTCATCTCGGCGCAGGCTGTCAAAGGCAGTGCGATGTTAACAAAAGCAGCAGAGGACGCTGCACGGCGCGCGCGATTCACTCCCACCAAGCTGGGCGATCAACCGGTGAAGGTGCAGGGTGTGATTACCTACAATTTTGTGCTGCAGCAATAACGCCCCGCGGCTCCGCCGGCTGATGTGCGGAATCCCGACCGTCGGGATTCCGGTCGAGATGTTTTACTTTGCCCCGCTCTTTGGTTTGAGGCGCAGCTCTCAAACCAAAGAGCTATTCATTTCGGTGGCGACTGCGGTAAGGCACAGCCTTACCGCACATCAGGCGGCCAAGCCGCGTAGCGGTTCCTGCAGTTCCGGGCGCACGCCTGTTACAATCGTCACATGCCAAACAAAGACGCCGATGAAAAGGACCGCGAGACTGAGCGCGGCGAGCACGAAGAGAAATCAAAGGAGCAGCAGAGCACCTCTGAAGAAGATCGAGAAAAGAGGAAGCTCCCTGAACCTCCTGGAAATTTGCGCCGGCGCGCGGAGTGGTTCAAGAAGCGGCACTGACGCTCTGTCAGAACCACCTGCGGTAGCGGGTGGTTGATCTCTGACGGAAAAGATCACGATCCGAACGATCAACCGCCCGCTATCCCGACAGGTCGGGATTCTGACTCCCTACTTCAGCTTAATCCGCCAGATACTTCTTCCATAAGTAGCCGCACTCAACGTCCCGTCCTTTTCGTGATAGACGAGATCCACGATCATCGCATTCGGCAGATTCTTGCTTAAGTTGCTCCACGAGCCTTCTTTTAAATCCAGCATGTAGACCCCGGCGTCGTTACCAACGTAGATCTTTTCGGGATCGTCCTGGCGCATGATCGCAACGTGGTGTGGGACATCGGGAAGTTGCCCTTTGTCGATGTCTTCCCAGGTCCGCCCGCCGTCGCGCGTGCGAAACACATGTGAGTGACCAAAGTTCGCGACCGTGGCCACGATAATGTTTTCATCGGTCGGATGACTCTCGAGGCGCGTGATCGTATGGCCGGGAAGGATCGAGCTGGAAAGATTCGGGCTCCATTTCGTCCCGCCATTCAGGCTGCGAAAGAAGCCGCCGTTTTCAGTACCGACATAGACATGACTCGAATTCGCGGGCGCGACTTCGATTGCGGTAATCGAACTGCCGTCAAGCTTCGGCGAGACTGCACGCCATGTTTCGCAATCGTCATCAGAGCGCCATACTCGATGCGATCCGGTGAAGACCCGTTTCGGACGGGAAGGATCGACGGTGATGTAGCACATCCAAATAGAATTCCGCTCGCTCTCCCTGGCCGGCGGCGAGACATTCTTGTGCCGCGCGCCGCGATACGCGCGAATATCCAGGTTGTAGCACGAGCAGTAGAGATGGCTTGCATCCCTCGGGTCGAACACCAGCCAGCCGCCGTCGCCTTCGTAAATCTGAGTGAACGCTGACCCGTTGCCTGTTTTCGTGATTAGCGTTCCATTGTCCTGGGCGCCGCCGCCATAGAGGCGTCCGTCACTCGGTGCGACATCCAGGTCGTAGAACATCGTAATTGCCAAACCTTCGCTGCGATTATTCCACTTGCGCCCGCCATCCTCGCTCACGTCCAATCCGCCATCATTCGCATCGTAAACCAGGCCCGGCGCCGCCGCGGGCATCAAGACCGCGTGATGATCAGAGTGGGCGTAATTCGAGTCACCGCGGAATGCGTCCCAATGAGTTATACGCCGCCAGGTGTCGCCGCCGTCTTCGGTCAAGTGCAGGTCGACGCCCCCGCAGATCACATAATTGTGATCGGTGGGATGGACCGCGATCGTGTTGTTGTAGGAAATCTGCGCTTCATCGGCGAAGTGCTTCTTGCTGATTTTCGTCCAACTGTCGCCGCGGTCGGTGCTACGAAAGACGCCCAGCATCAGATCGCTGCTTTCGCTGTTCTCATCGGCGGCAAACGTGTACATCACATCGGGTTTTGAGCGGCTGATCGCCATACTTGAGCGGCCGAACAGTGCGGGATCCGAAAGTCCTTTCGTCAATTGGTGCCAGTCCTTGCCGCCGTTAATTGAACGCCAGATGCCGCTGCGCGATCCTTGTTCGGTGAAAGTCGCGAACACTACGCCACGCTTCACCGGATGGAAAACAATCGAATGACACCAGTAGTTCTGCGTTGAGATAAACGTTTCGCGTTGCCAGCTCACGCCGCCGTCGAACGAAGCGTACATGCCGCCCAGACTGTCTGTCTCAGCACTAACTTCGGCGAAACCAACACCGCCAATGAGAAGATGTTTCGAATCGAAGGGATCGATTGCGATGACCCCGATGCCGCGCGGAATGCCGGTGCGATTTGTGGAAGCAAGCAACGCCCAACTACGTCCCGAGTCCGTGCTGCGATAGAGCCCGACGCCGGGATAACAATCGGAAGATAGATTGGCCTCGCCGGTGCCACAGTAAATGATGTGGGGCTTCTTCTGATCGATCGCGAGCGATCCGATGTTCAGCACGTCCTGATCGTTCCAACATGATTTCCAAATCCGGCCACCGTCGGGACTGTGCCAGACGCCACCTCCGGCCGCGCCCAGCCAAAGACGTTCCGGATGTTTCGGATGACACACGATGCTAGTAACCCGGCCGCCAATGTTGTATGGACCGACACATTCCCATTTGACTTCGACATCCTTTGCCGGGGCCAGACGCTTTTTCGCACGCGCGCGTTCGCGCACCAGCCGGTTGACCGGCGCTTCCCTGACGGGCCAGGACGAACGCGCCTGGAACCATTTGCTGCGCGACTTGTGACTTGTCAGACGAATCTTCGGGCCTTTGCGATTCGTCTTCTTCGAAGACTCTTGCGGGGTTTCCCTCGGCGGCGGCGATGCGTTCTTCGTAACGCCGGTCTTCCTGGATGATTTCTTTGGCATGGTTTGATTGATGCTTTGTGATTCCGGCCGGTCAGAACCGCCTGCGGTACCGGGCGGGCGAGTCTGCGAGATGCGAACGATTAACCAGCGCAGGCGCTTGAGACGGCCAGCCAAAAACTTGCCGAAACGCGCGGTCTAGATATCTCAAGACCAGAACCCTGTCAATGCTTTTTCAGAGTTGTAGTCTTTGTATGACGGCTTTGCCGCCCGATGTTCAGAGCGATAGCAAAGACCTCTATTTTCACTTCACTTGATCGAAAGTGCATTGCCGCGGATCCTTATCGGGCCGCCAGCGAAGGAATTTGGTGCCGTGGCGAAAGCGTCCACCGGTGAAGTGATCGTACTGGACCTCTACTACAAGTTTCGGGGTGAGCGGTTGCCACTCAGCCGATCGTTCGGTGGCCCAACGACTCGGCCCGCCAGGAGCATTGCCGGTGAAGCCGGGCGGCTTGACCAGCTTTTCGAGTTTCTTCGTGAGCGCAGGCTTTTCGGCTGTTTTAAAACTCGAGCTGAAACCGACGTGATGCAACAAACCGTCTTCGTCGTACAAACCGAGCAGTAACGAGCCCATAACTTTGCCTTCAGATGCGTAACGAAATCCGCCAACCACGCAATCGGCTGTGCGTAGACGCTTTACCTTGACCATGCCATGCCGATTGCCGCTCTGATACGGCATCTCGATCCGTTTCGCGATCACGCCGTCGAGATCGACGCCCGCGCCGCGCAGCCAATCCTTCGCGATCTTTAAATCCGACGTGCTCGGCGACAGTTCAATCGATTTGTTCTTCGGAAAATACTTCTTCGCGAAAGCGGCGAGCTTCGTTCTACGCTCTTTCAGAGTCGAATCCACAAGTGATTTGGCACGGTCATCGACCAGGAGATCGAAGACGATCAGCTTGGACGGAGTTTCTTCCGCAAGCTTCTTGATGCGGCTCGCCGCCGGATGAATGCGCATCAACAGATCATCGAACGAGAATTTGCCCTTCACCGGCACGACGATCTCGCCGTCGATCACAAATTGCTTTACCTTCAGTTTTCCGAGCGCCTCAACCAGTTCGGGAAAGTAGCGACCAAGCGGCTGCCCGCTCTTCGATTGCAAATCGACTGTCGCACCGTCACGAAACGCTATGCAACGAAAACCATCCCACTTTGGCTCGTATTGCCATGCGTCGCCGGTGGGAAGCTGACCGACAGACTTCGCTTCCATCGGCAGATAAGGTTGTTTGAGGGGTAGAGTCATGAGTCTTTCCTCTGTGATCCTTAGTGCGCCTCTGTGTCTTTGTGGTGAAGAGAAACGACTGGATCACTCAACCACAGAGACCAGAGGACGCACGGAGATCCACAGAGTCACTTCAAAAACGCCTTCAAATCAAACCGCTTTCGTTTATCCAACAAAGGCTTCCAGAGATCGCCGAGCTTCTCAAATCTTTTCCCGACGTTGCCGATATGAAAATCCTCGATGCGAACTCCCTTTTCGATTTCTTTCCACGTCACCGGAGTCGAGACAGCTGCTTTCGGCGTCGGCCGGACTGAATAGATCGAAGCCAGGGTTCGGCCCCAGGCGTTCTGATTGTAATCGACCAGCACGCGCCCTCTGGGACGCTTGGCGACTTTGTAAATCGCCGTCATCAATTGCGGGTTTGCCGAAGCGAGGACGTGACCGATCTCTTTCGCGAGTGTCCAAACCTGCTTCTGCGTCGGGCCGCGCACAATCGGAACGTAGATGTGAATACCCTTGGAGCCAGTCGTCTTGGGATACGAAGGCATCTTTAGACCGTCCAGCGCTTCGCGGACAACCAGTGCCGTCTCTAAGACATTTTCCCAGGTCGCACCCGGCACCGGATCCAGATCGAAATGCATGTAGTCAGGCCGATCGACGTCGTCACAGCGCGCGTACCATTGATTCAGATCGATGCATCCAAGATTAATCACCCAAAGCAGCGCCGGCAAATCCTGAATGATCGGAAAGTCGATGATGTTTCCTGATCCGTGTTCAATCGAACACAGCTCGATCCATTCGGGCCGCGGCGACGGCGCACGCTTCATGAAAAAGAACTCGCCGGCTGCGCCGTTCGGATAACGCTTCATCACCATCGCGCGGTCCTGGAGATGAGGCAGCAGCACATGCGACACGTCTGCGTAGTATTGAATCAGATCGCGCTTCGTGATTTTCAGTTCCGGCCAGAAAAGCTTTTTAAGATTTGTGAGCCTGACGGTGCGGTCTGAGAGTGTGACTTCAAACTGCTCGGCGTTTTTCGGAATCTCGACCCGTTTTAGTGTGGCGCGCGCGTGAGGCCCCGCCGTGTGCTTGGCTGGATGATAATCGCGATGAGCTTTAGCAACCATTTACGCCACAGATTTACACAAATTTGCACAGACAAGAAACGGCCACCTTCAGTTTCCTTTTCTCTAATCTGTGTTCATCCGTGTAATCTGTGGCTGCTCCTTCTTTTCTTAACTTAACGCCTTGTTTCATTCATGGTACACTGGCCGCCCTATGAAAGCGCTTGAGTCATTTCATCCAGCTGTTCGCGACTGGTTCCTGAAGCAGTTCCCTGCTCCGACAGAGCCGCAGGCCGAAGCCTGGCCGGCCATCAAGTCCGGTAAACACACACTGATCGCGGCCCCCACCGGGTCGGGCAAAACTCTCGCGGCGTTCCTTTCGGCGATCGACGACCTGGTTTGGAAAGCGGTGGAGGGAACACTGAGCGATGAAACTCACGTTGTTTATGTCTCGCCGCTGAAAGCCCTCAGCAACGACATCAAGATTAATTTGCAGGAGCCGCTGAACGGCATTCAGCAAAACCTCGAGGCCGCGGGTATCACCGGCGTTGAAATTCGCACGTTCGTGCGCACCGGCGACACGCCGGCGAAAGATCGCACGGCGATGGCGAAGAAGCCGCCACACATCATCGTCACCACGCCTGAATCGCTCTACATCCTGCTGACGAGCGAAGGCGGGCGCCGAATTTTGAGCACCGTGCGCACGCTGATCGTCGATGAGATTCACGCGATGGTGGACGACAAGCGTGGGTCGCATCTCGCGCTGTCGGTAGAGAGGCTGCAGGCTTTGGTTGAGGGACGGTACGCAGCCGCCCCGACTGCTGAAGACGAAAATGAAGCAGCCCCGAGGGCTGCGGACCCAATGCTCGTGCGCATTGGCCTGTCCGCGACCCAAAAACCAATCGAGGAAGTTGCTCGCTTTCTTGTCGGGACACGAAACATCGAAGTTGATGGCACGCCGCGCTGCACAATCATCGACTCTGGGCACATGCGCAAGCTGGATCTGGCGATCGAAGTTCCGAATTCGCCGCTCGAGTCGTTGATGTCCAACGAAGTCTGGGAAGAAATATACGATCGCATCGCGCAACTGATTCGGCAGCACAAGACCACGCTGGTGTTTGTGAATACTCGACGCATGGCTGAACGGGTCGCGCGGCATTTGGGCGAGCGGCTGGGCGACGAAAATGTCACTTCTCATCACGGCAGTCTCGCCCGTGAGATTCGTCTGGCCGCCGAACAGCGCTTGAAATCAGGCGAACTGAGCGCGCTGGTGGCGACGGCCTCGCTCGAACTCGGTATAGACATCGGCGCGGTCGATCTGGTGATTCAGATTGGTTCGACGCGCGCCATCTCGACTTTGCTCCAACGCATTGGCCGTTCGAATCACACCGTCAGCGGCTTTCCGAAAGGGCGGGTCTTTCCGTTGTCGCGCGATGAACTGGTTGAGTGCGCAGCGTTGATTGACTCGGTTCGTCGCGGTGAACTCGATCATCTGGAGATGCCTGAACAGCCGCTCGATATACTTGCGCAGCAGATTGCCGCCGCCGCCGCGCCGGAAGAATGGACCGAAGACGCTTTTTTCGAGATGGTCACGCGCGCCTATCCGTTCCGCAATCTCAAGCGCGAGAAATTCGACGAAGTCATCCGCATGCTTTCAGAAGGATTTACCACGCGACGCGGCCGTCGTGGCACTTACCTGCATCACGACGCAGTCAACCAACGCATTCGCGGGCGACGCGGCGCGCGACTCTCGGCCATCACCAACGGCGGTGCGATTCCCGATACTTCTGACTACCGCGTCATCCTTGAACCATCCGAGACATTCGTCGGCACACTGAACGAGGATTTTGCGATTGAAAGTCTCGCCGGCGACATCTTTCAGCTCGGCAACAGCTCGTACGAGATCAAACGCGTCGGCGCCGGCGAAGTGCGCGTGCTTGATGCACAGGGACAGCCGCCATCGATTCCTTTCTGGCTGGGTGAAGCGCCGGGGCGATCGGAAGAGTTGTCGGTGTCAGTCTCGCGACTGCGAGGGGAAATCGCCTCGCGCTTGGAGCAAAACGAAGATGCGGACGAGCACGGCTTGACTCCCCTCCCCGCATGCGGGGAGGGGTTAGGGGGTGGGGTAACGGCACCCGGCGACCTCTCCCCTAACCCCTCTCCGCATGCGGAGAGGGGAACAGAAACGCGCGTAATCTATGGTTCCGCCCTCCAGTATCTTGTTAACGAGGTTGGCATCGGCCAGGCCGCCGCGGAACAAATCGTTGAATATCTGGCGATGACGAAAATTGCGCTGGGCACGATGCCAACGCAGGAGCAAATCGTCGCCGAACGATTCTTTGACGAAAATGGCAGCACGCACGTAGTCATTCATGCTCCATTCGGCAGTCGGCTGAACCGGGCGTGGGGGCTCGCGCTTCGCAAACGATTCTGTCGCAGCTTCAATTTTGAGCTGCAGGCCGCGGCGACTGAAGATTCGATTGTTCTTTCGCTTGGACCGACTCACAGTTTTCCGCTCGAAACGATTTTCAAATTTTTGAATTCCAAAGGGGTGTGCGACGTGCTGACCCAGGCGCTGCTGGACGCGCCGATGTTCAATATTCGTTGGCGCTGGAACGCGACCCGCGCGCTGGCGATTCCGCGATGGCGCAGTGGCGGCAAAGTGGCGCCGCAACTTCAACGCATGGCTGCCGAAGATTTGCTGGCACTTGTCTTCCCCGACCAGCTTGCGTGCGCGGAAAACCTGACCGGACCGATTGAAGTCCCGGCGCACCCCCTGGTCGAGCAAACTGTGCGCGATTGTCTGGAAGAGGCGATGGACATTCGCGGGCTTGAGCGTCTGCTTCAATCGATCGAGCGCGGCGAGCGAACCCTGATCGCACGGGAAATGAACGAGCCATCACCACTCGCTCAGGAAATTCTGACCGCGAAGCCTTACGCATTTCTTGACGATGCGCCGGCGGAAGAGCGGCGCACGCTGGCGGTAATGAATCGGAGGTTTCTCGATGCGGAAACCGCAGCCGATTTGGGCCGGCTCGATCAAGCGGCAATCGACCGCGTGCGCGAAGAGGCATGGCCCTCCGCTGAGAATGCCGACGAGTTGCACGATGCCCTGATGCAGCTCGGTTTTCTGACCGTGGAGGAAGGTCGCAAGAGTGAGTGGCAGGCCTTGTTTGATGAACTGGTGCGTGATCGCCGCGCAACGGTGCTGGTGTCAGTACCGGGAGCGGTGGCGAACGGATCCAGTCTGCAAGCGAATGGGACAATTGATCCGGTCGCATCCACCACCCCACGCGGGCTGCCCGCGCGGGGACCCCGGCCCGCTCCCGGTACTGACACAGGGCTGTGGATTGCCGCAGAACGCCTGCATCAATTGCGCGCGGTCTATCCGGACGCGTCGTTAACTCCGCAAATCCAACCTCCGGCGCGTTACGCAAACGAGACCTGGACGCCTCTGGAAGCGATCGTTGACGTTTTGCGTGGACGACTGGATGGACTTGGGCCTGTCACCGTTTCCCAGCTCGCTGATTCGTTTTCGCTGCCCGCCAACCAAATTGAACAGGCTCTGGCGAAGCTCGAAGGCGAAGGATTTGCGATGCAGGGGCAGTTTACGCCCATCGGTACGCAGGCGTCCTGGCCTGCTCTTGACCCAGCGCGCGAGGACGCGCGCGTACCCACAGAGTGGTGTTCGCGTCGTCTGCTCGCGCGAATTCACAGCTATACGTTGAACCGTTTGCGCAAAGAGATCGAGCCGGTTTCGGCCGCCGACTTCATGCGCTTCCTATTCGTCTGGCAGAAGGTGGCGTCTGAACACAAGGTCGAAGGCGCGCAGAGCCTGGCTGCGATTCTCGATCAGCTGGAAGGCTTTGACGCTCCGGCCGGTTCGTGGGAATCGGAAATTCTGCCGGCACGAATTAGCGATTACGACCCGGCGTGGCTCGACGCGTTGTGTCTGTCGGGCCGGCTGACATGGCTGCGTCTCTCGCCGCCGAAGATTTCACCTGAGAAGACGAACAGTTCATCGCCGGTGCGCAGCACGCCCGTTGTACTGCTCAATCGAAAGAACCGCTCCGTGTGGAGCAAAGCATTTCCCGCTCGCGAGAACGGAACGAACCTCAGCACAAACACGCAGACGGTTTATGATTACCTGAAAGAGCAAGGCGCGTCGTTCTTCGTCGATATCGTTTCCAGCACGAACCTTCTGCCGAGCATGGTCGAAGAAGCTCTGGGTGAACTCGTCTTTCGTGGGTTGCTTACCGCTGACAGCTTCACGGGTTTGCGCGCGCTGCTGACGCCTTTGAGCAAGACAACCAGTAGGGCGATTGAGAGCCGTCGCCGCCGCCGAAAA
>DATEPC010000072.1:0-6688 GCA_035273405.1 Pyrinomonadaceae bacterium
CGCGATGAAGATTCGCCTCAGGGTTCACCCGGTCGCTACCGCTCCCGGTACTGACTCCATACCCGTTCCGTCAAAACCTGCCTATGCTAAACTTCGCCGGGTTTTCTCGCCGGCGAATCATGGTTAACGACCAAAAAGAAGCAGTAGGTGAAGTTGAGACCGCTTTGCTCGACGCTGATTTGTTCCTGAAGTATGGCTCGGCGGATCGGGCCATGAAGCGCTTGAAGACGGCGCTCGAACGCGCGCCTCGATCAATTAGCCTGCGCGAGCGGATGCGAGAAATCGCTGCGGCACACAAGCACCCTGAGGAAGCGGCTCGTCACTGCCTGGCGCTGGCCAGCCTTTACATCGAACGTGACAATTTTGACGCCGCGCACGATCGTTTGCTGGAAGCAAAGCAACTCGACAGCCGCATTTCGATCGCTTCAGGACTGGAAGCTATTCGCCGCGCGCGCCATCCGGAAATAAAAACCGAAACCGCTGTGCCCCGAAGCACGCCCTTCACGCGAAAGATTAGTGTCACGTTCGCAGGCGATTTGTCAGTGATCAGCGTCTTTGATGCGATTCAGGCGATTGAGAACTCGCGCCAGACGGGTGTGCTGACCCTGCAGAACAGCGCGCAAACCGGCAAAGTTTTATTTAACGACGGGCAAATCGTCGGGGCCGAATGTGGCAAGCTCCTGGCGCACGAAGGCTTTCGACAGATTGTCGAAATCACCGGGGGCACATTCGACTTTGAGAAATCCGCGCAGCTGCATCCGGTGACAATCGAGGCAGCGAGCAACACCAACTTGATTCTCGACAGCTTGCGACAGATGGACGAAGACGCAGTCAGTAGTGAGTAGTGAGTAATGAGTAGTGAGTAGTGAGTAGTGGGCCTACGGCGAAAACCTCGTTCCAGTTTTGGATCTCTCCTTGGACTACACAATCCGCAAAGCTCGTTTGGATGACCGGGATGCCATTCAAGAACTGATTGCGGCGTCAGCCCGGGGCTTGAGTCAAGCTGATTATTCAAACCAACAGATCGAATCAGCGATCAGCGACGTCTTCGGCGTGGATACGTCATTGATTGCAGATGGTACGTATTTTGTTGCTGAGCACGATTGCGAATTAGTCGCGTGCGGCGGCTGGAGCAAACGGAAGACGCTATTTGGCGGCGATCAGTTCGCGACGCGCGACACGACAGAACTCGATCCACGGGCCGAACCGGCGAAGATCCGGGCGTTCTTTGTTCATCCGCAATGGGCGAGGAAAGGGCTTGCGCAGGCAATCTTGTCGCGATGCGAAGCTGAAGCAGGTGCGGCCGGGTTCCGCTCAGTCGAACTCATTGCCACGCTGCCGGGAGTCAAGTTTTACGCCGCCTGCGGCTACGAAGAGTCGGATCAGTTCGATTACGAGATGGCGAGCGGCGGCACGTTGCCGTTGGTGCCCATGGTAAAGGAATTGTCGTAGGACAAAGCGGGCAAGATGCCCGCGAACCGCAGGCATGATGCCTGCGCTCACAGCGCTCCAATCAATCGACGAGCAAACGAGTCTCGAGCACTTCAGCCCGCTCGAACGCTGATAGCAAGCGCACGAACTGAATGTAGTTACGACTACGCTCATGCAAACGCGTCGCCTCCAACTCGCCGACTTCGTTGCGCAGCAGCAGATCAAGAAAGTCGTAGTAGTCAGCCGTAGCCATCGCTGGAAACTCCCGCGTGTACGTCGTCACTTCTGCATCTTCCGAACGAAAGCCGGCAAGCAAATCAAAGACGTTATCGGTCGTGAGCTGCCGACCGGCGCGCGCGAGCTTAATCGGTAAACGCAGTTCAAAGAACCGTAAGCCGGCTGCAGTCGTAACGCGTCGCAGTTCCTTGGACGCTTCACCGTCAAAAGGCGACTCGGGATCGATCAGAATGTGAAGCAGACGTGGCCAGTCGGCCCTGTCCAGAGTGTCCAGGATTAATTGCACGCGGTTGGCAATGAACTTCTCGAACTCGACATCAATCGGATAGTTGATACGTCCCAGACAGCCGATCGCTTCACCCTGACCGGCAACTTCAAGCGGAAGACAGGCCGGACAATCTGCACAGACGGTACTCTCCGTTTGCAATTGATCGATCTCTGCGGCCGCACCCTGAATCCATTTCAACTTATCTTCAGTCGGTACGGAGCGGTCGCCGGTCGTGATCGCCGCATGCAAGCTGCTGAGACGACCCCAATCACGCAGGTGCTTTTCCGAGTAGCGAGCGCGCAAGATGCAGGGATACTGAACGGCGAATTCCAGCGACATGGGAACGGTCAGTGGTCAATGGTCAGTGGTCAGTCGTCCGTCGTCCGTCGTCCGTAGTCAGTTGCAGCGATGGACGTATTGAAACAAGTTGATTAAGCGGAACAACTGCCCGCTGACTACTGACCACTGACACCTTACTTATTATGATCGATGATTTCGACGATCGCTGAAAAAGGGACTTTGACGATCTGGCCGTCGCCGCGTTCGACTTTTACGCTGGGCGTCGTCAGAGCCTGAGTTGTCTTCATACTGCGGACAATCCCCCGGACGCGCGCGCCGTCACGCGTAACGATTTCAATATTGGGTTTGCGGTAAAGCGGCTGTAGCGCCGCGAGGGCTTTGGTTACTTCCATTGTTTTACGAGTAGGTTTATTGAATACTACTCGCTCTGAGTCGAATCTGGAAACGGCGCGTATTTCAGGGCTGGTGCACCTGAAATTTTCGACGCAACCATTCCATCCAAGTAGTCGTATAATTTTGCGGTTCAATAAACCCAGGAATCAATGCAGCCTCAGGACAACTTGAACAAGCCGCCAGGCGGAACGGGTGACACCGGAGGGATCGTCTGCTCTGAATGTGGCGCCCCAATGCCGCAGGGCATGCGTTTTTGTCGCTCCTGTGGACATCGCCTGGGGGAAGGTCCGGCGGAGTACACCGAAACTGTGCGCTTCCCACACGCGCCCGCGCCAGGGCCGCAAGGAACCCCCTTCCGGCCGAATTACGCAGCGCCGCTCGCTCAGCAGCCCGGCAGTGGGTTCCCTTACAAGAAGAAGCGCAGGATTAGCGGCATGGCCTGGATCATCATCCTCATCGCCGCTCTGTTCGTGTTGGGCGGGGTGTTGACCGCTGTGCGCAGGAGCGTCAGTCGCCCGCCGTTTTCCGCCACTACTACGCAGCGTTCCTACTTCGGGGTCGATGGATTTTCAGATGCCGATGGCCGCGGCGTAACTTTCCGGAGCGTTGAACCACCTGGCTCGCCGGCAGACCAGGCAGGTTTGGTTGGTGGTGACATCATCACGAGTTTCGATGGCCAGCCCATAAATGATCGAGGCGACATGATGAGTCTGTTGGCAAAGACTCCGATCGGCAAGACCGTAGAGATACTTTATCTCCGTGATGGCGAGCTGAAGAAGACTTCGATGGCGACGTTTTCTGAAGGAATGTCGGACCAGCTTGAAGCTGCATTTAGAAACCGGCCCGAGGGCTGGGGGCAATTCGGGTTTGACGACGACGACTCTGAGGTCGTGCCGATAGCCGGAACGAAAATGCATGGAGTGCGGCTGGACGGCATCAGTGGGAGCGGTCCGGCGGCCCTGGCCGGAATTCAAGACGGGGACATCGTTATTGAGTTTGACGGGACGCCTATTCGGACCGTCAAAGAATTGGTCGCGCGCGTGCAGCGGGCTGTCCCCTACAGCACGGTCAAGGTGAAGCTGCTCCGGGGAATAGAGCAGATGGAGATTCCGGTAAAGATCGGAAAACGCGGCTAGGCGCTGAGCCCGGCGTGATGTGTCGCTCATCTGATTCCCCATCTCACATGACTCTGTTGGATGCCTGTTAGAAATCGACCTCAAGTTGAGCCGAGGTGTAAGCCGGTCCGCGGTTCGCTAAGCTCCTAAGCACCCTATGGAACCTGAGAAAAGTTTGAATCATCCCGTTCCGACCACACGACGGCGCCGGGTTGGCGGAATGACATGGATTCTGATCGGCATCGCTCTACTTTTCGCGGTCGGAGGTGTTATGACCGCCTTACGCAAGAATGTCGCCCCAACTCAAACACTTCCGAGCGCGCCCCTTTCATATTTGGGCATTAATGAATTTGAGGATGCGACGGGTGGCGTCACGTTCGAGGATGTGTGGCCGCCTGATGGCCCGGCCGACAAAGCTGGTCTGGTGGGAGGCGACGTCATCACTGCTTTCGATGGCCATGCAACCGTGGATGAAAAAGAGATGAGGCGGTTGCTTGCCACCACGCCGTCCGGTAAGACGGTCGAAATCGTTTATATCCGCGACGGCGAGACAAAGAAGACAAGCCTTACGACCATGTCTCAATCGGAGGTGCTACAACTGGACGGAGCCTTTACGAACCGGGGCACGTCGCGCGGTCAACTTGGATTTGAGGACATCGACGCCGTGCCTGTGCCGGGCAAGAACATCAAAGGGGTACTACTCGAACGTATTAGCCCCAGTGGTCCGGCGGCGCTCGCCGGGCTGCTGGAGGGAGATATCATTATCGAATTCGACGGTGTGCCAATTCGCACTGTGAGCGAACTTGTTTTACGCGCCCGCCGGGCAATTCCCTACAGCACTGTAAAAGTTGTTATCTTCCGCGGCACGGAACAGCTCGAGATTCCAGTAAAGGTCGGCAAGCGCGGCTAAAGCTTAGCTTTCGGCCGGCTTCGCATGCTCGCGCATCTGATTCTCCATTTCACGCCGCGCTTCTTCTCGATCTTCTTCCGATTCATCAGCTTCAAAAGCTTCGAACAGGGCAAACGGCTGTTCCGCGATCAAGCGCAACTCCCATGCTTCGCGCCCTGCGTGTGACGCACGCGCAAACCAGAGTGCGTCGAAATCTGATTCGCGAATTTCAGCGTCGCGGAGGAGATCGCCTGCTTGAGAAACTTCATAAATAGTTTCCGGTCGCGCCAACACCCGCCGCAATTTCCAGCCATGTAGCTCATAAGTCGCGATAATATCCTTCATTAGATCCAATGACTCCTCGAGCGTCGATTATAACGCGCGGTTGGCGGATAAGCCCGACGCGATTATTATGCTCGTCCTGACTCGCGTGCTTAACCCCCGTTCACAGTTCCATCGAGTCCTTCAAGCGGCGCTGACTGCGCGCGGCTTGACGCTGACGGAGATTTGTCCGGCCCACGATGCGATCGCGCAGCGCGTGCTGTGCGACTACGGCGCGATACATGTTGGCAGTAAAGAGATTCTGCCGCCGCCGATCTGTGTGTTCACTTCAGAAGAAGCGGTCGCAGATTTTCAAAAGGCCGCCGGGTGGGCCACCGCGAAAATCGACGAACACCTGATCGAATTACAACCCGCCGCGATGAAAGCGCTGTTGAAAGCGCGCGCGGTGGCGCTGGCCGAAGGGCTGAACATTTCTCCGCGCGATGGGGCTGAAGGAACCCGCCGCACTTACGATGACACTGTGCGGCTTTGGAATTCGCGTTTTCTGCCGGCCCTGGATCATTGGCAAGAGCTTGGGCGTTTGACGCAGCAGCAGACAGACCGGCTGCGTAACTTGCCAGTTATCGAGCAAGTAGCCGAGGTGTTAGAGCTCGAAAAGGACGAGATATTCTTCAGCAAAGACTTTTCGAAATCGGTGCTGTATTCGATTGCGGCGCCCGGCACCTCGCAACACATCGCCATGCTGGCGTTCGACGCGAACGAATTCTCCGAACCACGAGTGCGCGAAATCCTGGCCGACCACGGCTGGTTTCAGACGGTGCTGAGCGACCTGCCGCATTTCACGTTTCTCGGCCTAAAGGAAGCGGAACTGCCGGCGCGCGGTTTGAAATCTGTAGAAGTGCATGGGCAGAAATTCTGGATTCCCGACGTGGATTGTCCCTGATGAGGGGCATTTGGCATCTACCAGCCTCTCGCGAACATCTGACCTTTCTCGACCGTTTGGAAGTGACTAACGCATCCGCTAACATCATCAGTTCCTGAACCGCACCCATGTTTACGCGATTTTCCTTAGCTCTAGTTTTCACGGCTTGTGCGCTGGGCATCGCTCATGCGCAAACTGCCGCCCCGGCGCAAACGCCACGACCCAATGCCCCGGCGCAGAATGCTCAGCCGGCTTTCGACTTAGCCGAATATGGCGTTCGGCTTGAACCCGACCAGAGGCTGATCGTGGTGATGGCGGCGCTGGACGCTGCCGGATTCGATCCGACCGGGGCGGGCAAAGAACGCTCAGCATTTCGCTCGCTCGTGCGCAAGGATAATGCGTCGCTCGATCCGGGTTTGCGCGACCGTTTGAAGACTTTTTTTGAACGCAATAAATTGCCGGCAACAGCTACCGCAGCCCAACAGGCGGCACGTTACGTTTCATTGGCCTATGCGCTTGGGCCGGTGCCTTTACTCGATCCGCCCGCGCGGTCTGACGATTTGCCCGCAGGCGTGCTTGAGGTGCTGGATTTTGCGCCGCTCGTTCGCGAGTACTATCAAAAATCAGGCATCGATGAGCGATTAGTCGCGTACTTGCGTGCGTATCAGGCCGAGGGTGATCGCATTCGAAAACCGGCAGGCGAAATGGTGCGCGCGGTTCTGTCTTACCTGCACACGCGGCCGATTACAACGGCACTCGAACGTGTGCGAGTCCAGAGTCCCGACAACAAGAAGAACGCGAAGACAGCGACCACAATTGTGGAACATGAACGCCGCTTTTTTATCGTTCCG
>DATEPC010000073.1:0-14409 GCA_035273405.1 Pyrinomonadaceae bacterium
CCTCGATGAAAGAAACGCCTTTGTGCTTTGCCGCTGCCTCGACCACAGAGCCCAGGTGCTTCACGTCGATATCGATCGAGCGCGCGACGAAGGTTGCCTCGCTGGCAATCGCCAGCGACAGGGGATTCACCGGATAATCAATTACGCCCATCGGCGTCGATTTTGTGCGTTGACCAAAGACGGAAGTCGGACTGTATTGCCCCTTTGTAAGGCCGTAAATCCGGTTGTTGAATAGAATGTAATTGACGTCCAGGTTGCGCCGCAGCACGTGCATGAAATGATTGCCGCCGATCGAGAGCGCGTCGCCGTCACCGGTGATTACCCACACGCTCAGGTCGGGATTCGCGGCTTTGATGCCGGTGGCAATCGCAGGCGCCCGCCCGTGAATACTGTGAAACCCGTACGTATTCATGTAGTAAGGAAAGCGCGACGAACAGCCGATGCCCGAAACAAAAACCACCTTCTCGCGCGGAATGCCTAGTTCAGGCATCACTTTCTGCACGTTGTTGAGAATGGCGTAGTCTCCACAGCCGGGACACCAGCGCACTTCCTGATTCGAGACGAAGTCTTTCTTCGTCATCTGACCCGGTGGAGGCGCGATCTGAAAGAGCGCTGCGCCGCCTTCGCTTTCCGCGGACACCGCAGTTTCGACGACGCTGTGTCCGTTGCCGTTAGAACCGTTACCTTGTGTACTCATGATTGCCTTTCAATTGAAATTCATCCATTCGCGCTTCGCGCTCAATGCGGGCAGGATGTCCAGCACCCCAAGCGGGATGCCCGCTTGGGGGACCTCGTCCCGCGCTCCCTCACAAATACTCTTCAACCTTCCGGATAATCTCGCGGATCTGGAATGGCCGACCCTTGACCTTCGAGAAGGCAACCGCGTCGATTAAGTAGCGCGCGCGAATCATCGTGCACAGCTGGCCCAGGTTCATTTCGGGAATGATCACTGTTTCGAATCCGGAAAGGACCTGGCCGAGGTTCTTTGGAAAAGGATTCAAGTGACGCAGGTGCGCGCTGGAAACCGATTTGCCTTCATCACGCATCTTCTCGACGGCGGAAGTGATCGAGCCGTAGGTCGATCCCCAACCCAGCACCAAAACTTTTCCGGTTTCGTCGCCGAACACTTCGATTGCGGGAATGTCCGCGACGGCACGATCAACTTTCTCCTGGCGCAGCTTCACCATCAAGTGGTGATTCTCAGGATCGTAGTTGACGTTTCCGGTGATGTGCTGCTTCTCAATGCCGCCGATGCGATGCTCCAAACCCGGCGTTCCGGGCAGTGCCCATGGCCGCGCAAGCGTGGCTTCGTCGCGCGCGTAGGGCATAAAGTTCGACGGGTCGGTAGTGAATTTGACGTCGATGCGCGGCAGTTTTTCGATCGCGGGCAGGGCCCAGGGCTCTGCGCCGTTCGCGAGATAACCATCTGAGAGATAGAAAACCGGCACCATGTATTTGAAAGCCAGCCGCACAGATTCAATCGCCATATCGAAACAATCGGCCGGAGTTGCCGGAGCGATCACGATCGCCGGACACTCTCCGTTACGTCCCCAGACGGCCTGGAACAGATCTGCTTGCTCGGTTTTTGTGGGCAAGCCGGTTGATGGACCACCGCGCTGGACATTCACAATCACGAGCGGCAACTCGGTCATCACCGCCAACCCGATCGCTTCCTGCTTCAGGGCAACACCGGGGCCTGACGTTCCCGTCAGTCCTACGTGACCGGCGAAGCTCGCGCCGATCGCCGCGCAAACGGCGGCGATTTCGTCTTCAGCTTGAAATGTCTTGACGCCGAAATTTTTGTGACGCGCCAGTTCGTGCAGAATGTCCGACGCCGGCGTAATCGGGTACGAACCGTAGAAGAGCGGTCGTCCCGCCAGTTCGGCGGCGGCCACAAAACCGATGGCGGTCGCTTCATTGCCCGTAATCTTGCGGTAACGACCCGGCGCGATCACCGCCTTCTTAACTCGATAGTGCGTCGTGAAAACTTCGGTCGTTTCGGCGAAGTTGTAGCCGGTTTTCAGAGCCACTTCGTTTGCCTTGACCAGTTCCGGGTTCTTCTTGAACTTTGCGCGGACCCAATCGAGTGTCGGCTCAAGCGGCCGATCGTAAAGCCAGTACAAAACTCCGAGCGCGAAGAAGTTCTTTGAGCGCGCCATCTCTTTACGTGAGAGCTCGACCGCGCCTTTCAACGCGTTCATGTTCAGCGTTGAGATGGGTAAAGTGTGAACCCGATAGCCGGTCAGCGAGCCGTCCTCGAGAGGATTCGAAGCGTACGCAGCGTGGGCAAGATTCTCTTTGGTGAATTCATCGCTGTTGATAATCAGCGTCCCGCCTTCTTCCAGGTCAGGCAGATTAACTTTCAGCGCAGCGGGATTCATGGCCACGAGGACGCCTGGCTGATCGCCAGGCGTGCGAATGTCCTGACTGGAGAAGTTGAGCTGAAAACCGCTGACGCCGGGCAAGCTGCCCGCGGGCGCGCGAATCTCAGCCGGAAAGTCGGGCAGCGTAGAGATGTCGTTGCCCATCATCGCCGACGTATTCGTGAACTGCGTGCCCGTCAACTGCATGCCATCGCCCGAGTCACCGGCGAAGCGAATCGTGACGGTGTCGACTTCTTCCAGGTTTTTGTCGATGGTTTCGACTGGTGGTTCTAAGACTGCGCTCATTGTTTATTTCTATGATTCCTTTCGAATCAAACACGTAAATCGTGAATCGTAAATCGCGAACAGAAACGGCCGGCTATTTACGATTTACCATTTACGATTCACTCATTAGCCTCCTTCAACCGTATCCATCACCTGCGCCGGCAGCGGTGGCAGATTCATGGTCGCCTTCGGATAACACTCGGCCAGGTAGGTGATGATGTCGAACACGGAAATCAATCCAATCAGCTCGCCTTTCTTGACCAGTGGGATGTTCCGAAAGCCTTTTTCGTTCATCAGCTTCACCGCATCGCCCACGGTCGCGTCCGGCGAAAGGGTCTCGACCGTAGGATGCATCCACTGCGAAATCGGCGAATTCAAATCGACTTCCTGGCCGATGACTTTTGTAAGCAAGTCGCGCTCAGTAAAGATTCCCGCGACGCGCCCATCGTCGGAAACGATTACACACCCGCCTTCGTCGCTTTTCATGGCTTCGATCGCCTGGGACAGGGGAGTGAAGGGAGAGACCGCTACGTAGTCGGACGTTTGCAGCACTCGCACTCGCTGGTGCCGCGCCTTGGGAAGTTGACGGTCACGCGACCCGCCCTTCCGCAGATCGTGCTCTTCTGTTTTTTGATCTTCCAGCATCCGAAGTTTAATTCTAACTCACTTCCGCTGATGGGCGGGAAAAGCGGGTCATCTTATCACAGGAAGGGACGGCTAAATGTGATCCGCGGCACGAATCAGCGCAGGGAAAGAATCAGATGCAAACCGTCATCAATGGCCGGTCAGTTCAATCGCCATTAAAGTCAGATCGTCTGTGATCGGCAGCCCTTCCGCGAATTTCCGCGCATCGTCAACTACCCGAGTCAGAAGAGATTCAGTCGGATGTTCGTGAAACTCGTTCAGCATCATTTGCAACCGGTCTTTGCCGTACTCCTCCTCGTCATGATTTCGAGCTTCAGAGAGTCCATCGGTGTACAGTACTAACCGGTCGCCCTGCACAGCATCAATCGTGGTGGCAGAGTAGGTCTGGTTGCAGAACATGCCCAGCGGCAATCCGGTCGCCGGTATCGGCGTGACTACGCCATCGTGGAGATGCAGCGGCGCACAGTGGCCGGCGTTGCAGATCTCAATCGTGCCGTTCGCAGATGCTTTGCCGCACACCAGCGTCGCATAGTAAGGGCGCATGGTTGTGTCGGCGAATATTCCATTGGCGCGCTCGACCAGTTCGGTCACCGATAGACCTGTATTGATTAAGCTGCGAAAGATCGCGTGCAGGCGGCTCATCAAAAACGACGCGGCGATGCCTTTGCCTGACACGTCGCCGATCATGAAGTAGAGTTCACCCGCGTTAGTTACGATCAAATCGCAGTAGTCGCCGCCGACCAGGCCCGCCGGTTGATAATAATGGGCGACTTCCCAACCATTGAATTTGAGATTCTGTTTCGGTAGTGACTCGCCCTGAATCAGCCACGCGCGATCCAGGTCACGCTCCAGCTCTTCCAATTGATGTGGCGTCAGACAGCTCAGACAGAATCGCGCCAATGGGTCAGCAGTCATTGTGGGCTGTCCGATTAAATCGTGACAGACCTGGCAGACACCGTAAGTTTCAGTGCGCGTCAGATTCTCAATCGCCGACTGAACTTCGCGCAGCAGCCCGTTCAATTGAAAATCTCCGTTCGCGGTTTTGGCGGTTTCTTCCAGGCGCATGCGCCAGTTTAGTAGTTCAGTTCGCAGGTCGGGATTGGTGGCTTGAATGGCGGCGCTCATGATCGTTCCCCTGTCGTTTTTCGTGGCGATTTGACGAGAAAAAGAGTCAGGTAATTATACGCTCTTTTCCGCGCCGGAGTTCGTTTTCAGGCGAGCATTTTGCCGCGAAAATATCTCCCAATCTATCCGCTTTTTGAAGCTAATTTAGTGGACTTAGTAGCGCAGACTTTAGTCTGTGAATACGCTCTGACAATCACAGACTGAAGTGTGCCACTCAACAACCGGCCGGTGCGGACCGGGTTTTATTCCGCAGAGCTTCAATGATATCGGGTAGGAGTTCGAGGGCTCGATCGATGTGGCCCTCGGTAGTGTAACGCCCCAGCGAAAAGCGAATTGAACCGAGCGCGCGGCTCTTTGGTATCTTCATCGCGCTAAGCACCGGCGAGGCATTCACAGAATCTGAGTGACAAGCCGAACCGGTCGAAACACAGATGCCGGCGGCGTCCAGCATTGAGACGACGTCCGGGCCAAGAACGCCGTCGAACGAGATATTAGTCGTGTTGGGTAATCTTTTATGCGGTTCGGTTGGGCCGTTCACGGTGGTGCCGGAAATCGTGTGGAGGATTGTTTTCTCCAATCGATCTCTTAACCCCATCACTTGTTCGTGTCCAATGAATGCTTTCGCCAACTTGCTGGCGCGGCCAAGCGCGACAATATTCGGGACAGCTTCTGTGCCTGAGCGGCGTCCATGCTCCTGCCCGCCGCCAATGACGAACGGCGGCAGCTTCAAGCCTTCGCGAATGTAGAGCGCGCCGACGCCTTTTGGCGCGTAGAACTTGTGACCTGAAATTGAAAACAGATCGACTTCCCATTCGCGAAGTCTGATGGGAATCTTGCCGGCGGCCTGGACACCGTCAACGTGGAACACTGCGTCCGAATGCCCGCGAATGACGCGTCCGATTTCTTCAATCGGAAACAGAACGCCCGTCTCGTTATTCGCCAGCATGATCGAAACGATGCCCGTATCGCGTCGCAGAGCTTTTCGCAGATCGTCAAGATCCAGCGAACCCTGCTCGTCGACTTCCAGCCAGGTAACTTCGCAACCAATTTTCCCGAGATGCTCACATAGCTTCCGCACGGCTTCATGCTCAATGCGGGTCGTGATGATGTGACGACGGTTCGGATTCTGTTCGAGAAATCCTCCGATCGCCCAATTGTTCGATTCAGAGCCGCAGGAAGTGAAGGCAATCTCGTTAGCGTCGCGAGCGCCAAGCAAATCCGCAGCTTCCTGCCGCGCCTGTTCGAGCGCCGCGCGCGACTCGCGCCCGAGCGCGTGCCCCGAAGACGGATTGCCGTAATGCGACGTCAGGAAGGGTTTCATCGCCTCGAACACTTCCGGCGCAACCTGCGTGGTGGCGTTGTTGTCGAGATAAATCATTGATTGAATTGGGGAGTATAACCGATACTCTTCGGCGGCTATGAGAACCCCTTGGGTGGCTTTGCGTCCTGCGATTAGGAGGTCGGTACCGGGAGCGGTAGCGACCGGGTCTCAAGTAACGTCGCAGCTGAGTACATCATAGATCACCCGGTTGCTACCGCTCCCGGTACTGACCTCAAGACGCAAAGCAACGCAAAGACATCCTGAATGTTAGCGATCATTTACTTAGCTGCTGCAACTTACTTCGGTGATTGCATTTGCCGTCGGCTCTTTCGATTCATCTCGCTTCAGCATCGTATCGCGACTGCCTTTCTTGTAGGGTTGCTGCTCAGCACCTGGATCACGTTTCTCGCCGCTACTGCATTTCACAAAACCAACCAGCCTCTGATCGCCGCTAATCTGGTCTTTCTGGTCTTGTTCATTGCGGTCGTACTGCTCGCGTGGCGATGGCCGGCGAAAATGGAAAACGAGCAATTGACGCGGCCGCCAGGAGCCCTGCCGTGGGATCTAATTTGGCTCGGCGCGTTCCTGATCTTGGCAACCTGGCTAATGTTCGCGACGCTGAGTTTCAAGAATGGTCAGTTTCAGATCGCTTTCAAAGCCTGGACAGACTTCGGCGCGAATGTTTCAGTGACACAAAGCTTCGCGCTCGGGCGCAACTTTCCGCCCGAGCACCCGTTTTTTCCGGGCGAGTTTATTCGCTATCACTTTCTGTTCTGGTTTCAAACCGGAAATCTCGAGTTCCTCGGCCTTAATCCGGTCTGGAGCATCAACAGTCTCAGCATCCTTTCCCTGTTGGCGTTGCTCATTCTGATCATGACGTTCGGCGAAGTGCTGTTCAATTCGCGCGTCGTCGGCCGGATTGGTGGGCTGCTGTTCTTTTTTTCGAGCTCGCTTTCGTATCTGCCGTTTCTGCGATCACAGACAAGTATTGCTGGCGCGCTGAATTCGATTCGCGGAGCGACAGAATTTCTCGCCTCCGGCTATCCATTCCGCGGCGAAACCTGGGGCGTACTCTCCGCAAACGTCTTTGCCTATCAACGTCACTTAATCAGCGGCATCGGACTCTTGTTTGTCGCGCTGATCTTCGCGGTTGAGCGCTACCGTGTGTGGATGGCCACAAAGAAAGAAGAGCGTCCAGTCAGCGTCGTTCCTTCCAACATTGACGAGGTAGATATAACTCGTCGTTCGGACGACGAACTCCCCCTCTCCGCAAGCGGAGAGGGGGCTGGGGGAGAGGTTGGCGCGCGACGCCACCCCACCTCTAACCTCTCCCCGCTCGCGGGGAGGGGAAGAGCCTCTTCGCCGTTTGTCGATTCCGCCGGTGCCCAGATTGCCCACGCGCGTTTCGGATCGCTGAGAACCGACTTAAAAACTTGGATCTTGGCGGGCGCCGTGCTTGGCCTGCTGCCGTATTGGAACAGCCCGACTTACATCGCCGCGTGGGCGATCTTCGGCTGCCTATTGATTTTTGCGCCGTTGAGACTGGGCACTGCCCTGTTGCTCGCGGCCGCGATTGTCGTCGGTTTGCCGCAGGTGCTGCTGTTGCGCTCAGGTAACACACTGACTTATTCGCTCCTGAATCCGGGATACACGTTAGAGAACCCGACGCTTTGGCTCATGCTGAAGTACCTGGGCTGGACGTTTGGTGTGAAGTGGATCCTTTTAGGCGTCGCGGTGGTTTTCGCAAGCAGCTTTCAACGGCGACTGCTCCTGGCGCTGTCCAGTCTCGTCGTCATCGTCTTTCTGTTTCAGCTCAGCATGGATGTCTTCAACAATCACAAGCTTCTGAACATCTGGGCGACGTGCGTGAACGTCTATGCGGCTTTCGCGCTCTGGCAAATTGCGAAACAAAAGCTTGCCGGAATTGCGTTGGCGATTGTCCTTGCGGTTGCGACGGTCTTCGGCGGCGTCATCGATCTGTTTCCGCTGCACAACGATCCGATGCTGGCTGTTCCTTACAAAGACGATCGACTCAGCCAGTGGCTCTTAACCAATACTCAGCCGCGCGATGTGTTTCTGAGTCACCAACTGCTGACGCACCCGATCCTCTTTACCGGCCGAAAGATTTACCTGGGGTACACGTTATTCGCGTGGACGGCCGGCTACAACGTGCCGGATCGTGAGGCGTTGTACCGGAGAGTGTTTGAGGAACGCGATCCGGAAGCGTTGAAAAGCTTGCTGCGCAAAAACAAGATTGCGTACGTGGCGATCGACGACAGCGTGCGTAAGAACGAGGCGTTGCCGGATCTGAACGAAGCGGTTTTCGAGCAGTATTTCCCGAAGGTATTCGAAGACACAGAGCAGGTTTACGACAACCTGGTGATCTACCAAGTGCCCTACTAGTTTCTTCGATGCGTCGTTTAGAGGCGGGCTACCGCCCGCCGGTCGGGCAGTAGCCCGACTCTAAACAATGCGCGATGCTCGTTCGACAAATGACTCGCCGGTTCGCATAATCGACCCATGTCTCAGTTAAACGAAAACGTAGTGCTTGATGCGCTGCGGCAGATCATAGATCCCGATCTCCATAAAGATATCGTCACGCTTGGCTTCATAAAGGATCTCGCGATCAACGACGGCAATGTTTCGTTTCGGATTGTCCTGACCACTCCCGCCTGTCCGGTCAAAAGCGAAATGGAAGGCGCCGCCATCGAATTGGTTTCGGCAATCGACGGGGTCCGGTCTGTAACCGTAACGATGGACGCTGAAGTGCCGAAAGGCCGCGGCCTCGGTGACAAAGTGTCCGTCCCCGGGGTGAAGAACATCGTCGCCGTGTCGTCAGGCAAAGGCGGTGTCGGCAAGTCGACAGTCGCCGCGAATCTTGCCGTGGCGCTCGCTCTCGACGGCGCGAAAGTCGGTTTGATGGATGCGGACGTTTATGGGCCCAACGTGCCGATCATGCTTGGCGTCGCGAACGCTCGGCCTGAAGTGGAAGTCAATAAGCTCATTCCCGTCGAAGCCCACGGCATTAAACTCATTTCGATGGCCGTGCTTCAGCCGGGCGACAAGCCACTCATTGTCCGCGGCCCAATTCTGCACGGATTGGTGAAGCAGTTTCTTTCGGATGTGAAGTGGGGCGAGCTCGATTACTTGATCGTTGATATGCCGCCCGGTACTGGTGACGTCCAGCTAAGTCTCGCCCAACTTGTTCCGGTCCAGGGCGCCGTGCTGGTGACTACGCCGCAGGAGGTCGCGCTCATTGATGTGCGGCGCGCGCTACGGATGTTTGAGACAGTCGCCGTACCCGTGCTCGGCGTGGTCGAGAACATGAGCTACTTCATCGCGCCGGATACCGGCACTCGTTACAACATTTTCGGTGAAGGCGGGGGTGGAAGGCTGGCGGAACAGTACGGCGTACCGTTTCTGGGCTCGGTCCCGATGGGAATCGAAGTTCGCGAAGGCGGGGACAAAGGCGTGCCCGTGGTTGTGGGGCAGCCGGGCTCGCCCCAAGCTCAGGCTTTTCGCAAAGTTGCTGAAGAAGTGGCCCGGCAAGTCTCGATCGAGGCGATGAAACCCGAGCTTGTCGTTTTAAAAAAATCTCAGTAGAATCGAACGCGTATTTTGTGCTTTGTTCTTTGTACTTTGGATTGGTTTTCAAAGTACAAAGCCCTAAGTCCAAAGACCTTAAGACAACTTTTAGCAATAGCAGAAACGGAGTTAATAAACTATGTCAGCTAATCCAGGAATAACGACTGCTTCAAGCCCCGCGGCGCCGGCCGCACCGTCGGTGAACTTGAACGTAACCGAACCGGCCGCAGTTGAAATTAAGAAGTTTATGTCGAGTGAAGAAGGTCTACCGGAAACTGCCGGCCTGCGCGTGCGCGTCGTGCCGGGAGGCTGCTCGGGATTTCAATACAGTTTGAATATCGAAGAGGCTTCGCGCCAGGGCGACTTTGTGCTCGATGAAAAAGGCGTGCGCCTTTTCGTCGACATGTTCAGCGCGCAATACCTGAACGGCGTCCAGATCGATTACGTCACAAACGTGATGGGCGCAGGCTTCACGTTCACTAACCCGAACGCGACCGGAAGCTGCGGCTGCGGATCATCGTTCACCGCGTAGATATCATCACTCACTTTTCGAAGGGCGGCGCGGGCTAACGAGTTCGCGCCGCTCTTTTATTTTGGCTAAACCGCTATGAAAATTTTCCTTGTCTCGTTGTTACTCAGTTTGATGACACCCCTCGCCCTCGTCGGTGGCCCTTCAGGGTTACAGTCACCGGCGAAGATCCGCGAAATTGTCCTGGAGGGCAAGGGAGGTTTTAATCTCAACCCGCTAAAGTTTTATGGCGCGGAATTCAAAGTTTCTTTTCACCCGGACGGGAGGGCCCTTTACGCTGGGAGCCGGGATGTGAAACTGATCGGTAGTTATCAGGGGACAATATCGGATGACGAATTTCAGAAGCTCGTTAAGGCGCTGGTCGACAGAGATTATTTGAGCATTCCTGAGGATGCTATGCAGACGTCTCAAACACCCACCTCTGGGAAAGACGGTCCAAAGCCAAGAACTGTGATAACCATAACTTACGAAGATGGTCAGAAAACGATTTGGCATTACACGGATTTGAGTCCGCCAGAGCGTGAGAAGATACCGAAAGCGGTATTTGAGATCGAGCAAGCGATTCTTGATGCCTCAGCCCGGATTAAATGGCGCGAGGTCGAATAGAACCTACCCATTCAAACGACATGGCCACTATCCGCCAGCTTGAGGGCGAAGAAGACGTCGAACAGGCGCGCTGGCTCTTCCGCGAATACGAAGCCTGGCTCGGACTCGATCTGTGTTTTCAGAACTTTGAAAAAGAACTGGCGGAACTGCCGGGAGCTTACGCTCCTCCAACCGGACGGCTGCTGCTGGCATTCGAAAATGATCAGTTGGCTGGATGTGTAGCGCTGCGGAAACTGAGCGATGGCGTGTGTGAGATGAAGCGTCTGTTCCTACGGCCGGAGTTCCATGGCCAAGGCCGCGGACGAAAACTAACAGAACGCATAATCAGAGAAGCTCGCGATGCCGGTTATAAAAGAATGCGCCTCGACACGCTTCCTCAACAGATGGGGAGGGCGATCGCGCTGTATCGATTGCTCGGCTTTAAAGAGATCGAACCGTATAACACCAACCCGGTCTCAGGTGCGTTGTTTATGGAATTAGAATTGTGACTAGCGTTTCTTACCCACCAGTTTCCAACCAGTAGGTAAGACTGCTGCGGCGAGCGCTATTTTGATGATATCGCCCGGAATAAACTTCAAGACAGTGAACTGAAAAGCGACGAACGGCGAGGTTCGGGTCAAATACGAAAACCAGAGCCAGCCGCAGAGCATGATCACCAGAGAGCCTACGAACATTGCGGCGGCCGCCGTCAAAAACTTTCGATCCCAGCCTTGCTCAGCGAATGCACCGGTAATGAACGCGGCCGCGGGGAACGACAGCAGATAGCCGCCCGTGGGTCCGAACAGATGAGCTAATCCAGCGCCGCCGCCGTAGAAGAACGGCAAACCACTCGCGCCTTCTATCAAATAAGCAATCATCGCCATCGCGCCCAGACGCGAGCCTAACAATGCGCCGGTCAGAAGCACCGCGAAAGTCTGTCCGGTCATTGGTACCGGGCCGATTGGAATGACGATCTGAGCCGACAGGGCGGTCAGCAGACTGAATCCGATCACCAATCCGACCTGGCGGACAATGTCGAATGGCGCCAGGGCAACTTCCAGCAGGGTTTCGCTTTTGGCAAGTGATGTCATCTTAGTTTCAAGTTTCAAGTTCCAAGTTTCAAGTTAAGTCTCAGGTTCTAGCCCAAGTGATGCTAGCTCTAACCTGAGACTTGAAACTTGGAACTTGAAACTTAGGGTCTCACACATAATACCGGACAAGGTGCGTTTCGAATAATGAATTCAGCGGTGCCGGTTAGGCGCTCGTCGCCGCCGCAGCACAGCGTCGTGGTAAGCGCAATCAAGTCGGCTTTGTGACGGCCGGCATGTTCGACGACGGCTTCGGCGACGCCTCCGTGAACGCGCCTCACTTTGCCGAACATCTCCGGCGCGGCAGCTTCGTCAAAAAACCGTTCCAGCTTGTCTTTTCCACCATCCGCCGGTTCTTCATCGCCCTCGGCAAACACGCAGAGCGTTTCCACTTTTGCCTTTGTCTTGCGGGCGATCGAGGTCGCCACCGGCAAAATCACTTTAGATTTCTCTGAAAGGTCAGTCGCGAACACGATCGTCGCAAAGCGATCGATTGGCCGAGTCGTGCGCCGGGGACCGTGCAGCCTTGCGATGATCGTTGGCACCTTGGAATCACGCGCCACCTGCTCAGCCACACTGCGACCCAGAAAGAATTGCGCCACATCCGAGCGGCCATGTGAAGCCATGACGATCAAATCACCCTCACGTTCGGCGGCGCAACGCATGATGATCTGGGCCGGATCATCTTCTTCTTTCGGGATGATCGTTTGGATCACACGAACAGCCGATGCGCCGGTGGGCAGGGCAGGGAACTCATAGCGTGAAGTTTCGGTGATGTGCGGATCGCCACCGTGCGCGATGTGAATTGATTGGACAACCGCATCGAACTGCGCCGCGATAGCCACAGCCAGAGGAAAGGCGCTGTTGGCTACCGATGAGAAATCAGTCGGAAACAGAATCGAGCGAATCATGACAATCGCGGTAGTAACAACGACAGAATAAAACTTCGGTGCTCACGTTGTCACTTAATCTCAGTCTGGTGGCACGGGCGTCCCGCCCGTGAATCACGCGCAAGATGCGCATGCCACCTCAAGCTAACTCCTAGTCCCCATCGTCGCGCGACACACTGGACGAGACCCTAGGACTTGCCACAGTCTCGCCGGGCAAAACATGAGTTGCGTTCAAATCGGCTGCATCCAGGCTGTTCACCCGATGTGCGCCGTCTTCCAGGCTGCCGTAGGTGGTGACCGCCGCTCCCGGAACGTCGTCGCTGTGGATGCGCATCTTGTGGAACGAACGCCAGACGAAGTAGAGCGAGATAAGAAAGAAAATGGCCGCCAGGATTCGGCTGATGACCAGACCGTTCGCGCCGAACTGGCCGGTCTCGCTGCTGACGCTGACCGCCAACTCAACCGCCAGCAGACCAAACAGCGTGGTGAACTTAATCACGGGATTCAGCGCCACGGACGAAGTGTCTTTGAATGGATCACCGACCGTGTCGCCGACTACCGTTGCGTCGTGAAGCGGCGTGCCTTTCATTTTCAGATCGACTTCCACAACCTTTTTGGCGTTATCCCATGAGCCGCCGGCGTTGGCCATGAAAATCGCCTGATACAGTCCGAACACGGCGATTGAAATCAGATAACCGATAAAGAAGAAGGGCTCGACGAACGCGTACGCCAGGGTCGCAAAGAACACGCCCATAAAGATATTGAACATGCCTTTCTGCGCGTACTGCGTGCAGATTTGGACAACCTTCTTGCTGTCCTCGACCGAAGCTCTTTCGGCGCCTTCCAGCCTGATGTTCGCTTTAATGAACTCTACCGCCCGGTATGCGCCGGTGGTCACCGCTTGTATCGATGCGCCGGTGAACCAGTAAATGATCGCGCCGCCGGTAATCAGACCCAGCAGAAACGGGGCATGCAGAATCGAAAGACTCTGCAGAGCTTCCTGATCTCTAAGACCGTCGGTCAGCGTCATGATGATCGAGAAGATCATCGTCGTGGCTCCGACGACCGCGGTGCCGATGAGCACCGGCTTCGCTGTGGCTTTGAAGGTGTTGCCCGCGCCGTCATTCTCCTCGAGCAGGTGTTTGGCGCGTTCGAAGACGACCGGCATGTTGTAGTCGCGCTTCAGTTCCTCAACGATGTTCGGCTCCTGTTCGATCAGCGACAGTTCGTAGACCGACTGTGCGTTGTCCGTCACCGGTCCGTACGAATCGACGGCGATCGTGACCGGCCCCATGCCGAGGAAACCGAAAGCCACCAGGCCGAACGCGAAGACTGCCGGCGCAGCCATCAAGGCATCCAGGCCAAAAGTGCTGAAGATAAAGGCGAGGGCCATTAGACCCACGATGCTGATGCCCAGCCAGAATGCGGAGAAATTTCCGGCGACCAGGCCCGACAGAATATTCAACGACGGCCCGCCTTCGCGCGAAGACGTCACCACTTCCTGCACGTGCCGCGAGCTGGTCGAGGTGAAGATCTTGACGAGTTCGGGAATCACCGCGCCGGCCAACGTTCCGCATGAAATGATGGTCGCGAGCTTCCACCAGAGACTTGTATCGCCGCCCAGCTCGGGGACCATCAGGAACGAAACAATGTAGGTCAGGACGATCGAGACGATCGAAGTGAGCCACACCAGCGACGTCAAAGGCTTTTCGAAGTTCATGTCGCCGACATTGCCGTATCGGGCTTTCGCAATCGCTTCGTTGACAAAGTAAGAGCCCGCGCTGGAGACCAGCATCATGATGCGCATCACAAAAATCCAGACGAGCAACTGCACCTGAGCTGTCGGGCTCGGTACCGCGAGCAGAATGAAGGTAATCAACGCTACGCCCGTCACGCCGTAGGTTTCAAAGCCGTCCGCGCTCGGCCCGACTGAATCGCCGGCGTTATCGCCGGTGCAGTCGGCAATCACGCCCGGGTTACGCGCGTCGTCTTC
>DATEPC010000074.1:0-10832 GCA_035273405.1 Pyrinomonadaceae bacterium
CGAGTCGTGCGTGTCGAACTGTGCGTGCACTGCCGCATGCAGCGACGACATCAGGAGGGCCGCGGCCGTGCCTTTGCCAGATACATCGCCCAGCGCCACGACCAAATTACCATTACGCTTGTGAATGAAGTCGTAGTAGTCGCCGCCAATCTCGTAACACGGAAAGCTAATGCCTTGAAGTTCGTAACCGGGCACTTGCGGCGCGGACGCCGGCTGAAAACGTTGCTGAATCTCGCTGGCAACCTGCAGTTCGCGCTCGAGCCGTTCGCGTTCGAACTGCTCTTCCGTGAGGCGTGCATTCTCAACGCGAATCGCGGCGACCGATGCCAGCGTGGTCAAAACTTTCAGGTGATCTTCCGTGAAGCGACCTTCCGCAATCGGCGAGTCCGCATAGATGATTCCGAAAACGTTCGCGCCGACACCCAGCGGCACCGCCAGCACCGAGCGCACGCCCTGCAGCACGACTGTGCCGCCCATGAAGCGCGGATCCGACTGCGCGTCTGAAGTCAGCACGGATTTACCGTTGTTGACGACTTCATCGATGACTGAACGACTGATGCGGATTTCGCCGACATCACCCTGGCGATCACGCAGGCGCGCCACGGCGACCTTCAACTCTGGATTGTCCTGATCGCGCATCATGATCATGCAACGATCTCCGGGCACGGATTCGAAGACAAGCGTCACGATCTGCTCGAGCGTTTCGTTCAAGGTCACCGAGGCGAGCAGCGCCACGCCCACTTTGCTGATTAATGCGAGCAGGTCAGTCTTCTGCTCAAACTTCTCGTGCGCGGCTGAATCGTGCGAACGCGATAGCGCCCCTTCGATTTGCTGAAACAGCCCTGACGTAGTTCGATCCGCGGATGACAGAGCAATGGTGGCTTCGGGCACAGACGTGCTCTGCTCGGTGATCATGGTTGAGCCGCTGCTGAGGGGATACGGCCCGTCGTTAAAGACGATTTCTGTCTCGCCGATCTGAATGCGTCCGCCACGCGTCAGGGGAATAGCCGAGTCGACGATCGCACCGTTGTAGAGCGTGCCATTCGCCGAACCCAAATCCTGAAGATAGTACTCGTCGCCTTCGTTGCGCACTTCCGCGTGGACGCGCGACGCAAACGGATCGGGAATGCACAGATCGTTTCGCGCGGAGCGGCCGATCGTGATGCGCAGCCGGTTCAGCGGAAAATGCTCCGCCGTCCGATCGGGATATCTGACTACTAACTCAGCCATGATAAGTTTTCACCACAGAGTACACAGAGAACACGCACTGAAATGATTTGAAATTACTCTGTGTTTCCTCTGAGTCCTCTGTGGTTCAAATCCTGCTCTCGCAAATCAAAAACTTGCGTTACACCGGGGGACGGGGGCGCCGCGTCTGGGTCGGCGACGACCCGTACTCGCGAATCACCACCGTGCCCGCGATCAGATCATGCAGCGTGCGTCCGGTGGGATTTACGATCGCCATCAAAAAACCGATTCCGAACAGAAAAAAAGAAACAGGATAACCAACGAAGTGGCGCAACAACGCCCAGCCTATGCCCGGCACGCTTCCGTGGGTACTCTCCAGTCGCAGCCCCGTGGTCCACTTGCCCAGGGTCTTTCCGGTCAGCCCCGCCAGAACGCCCAAATCCAGCACAGCCGCCACAAGCGTAAAGAAGATTCCGACTTTTTCGGCCGTGCCTCCCGCCAGACGCGCACCGCCGCCCATCATGCGCGCGACCATCGTGCTGAAAGTCATGATCAGAATCAGCATGATGTAGTCGATCAGGATCGCGCCGCAACGCAAAGCGAACGGCGCGCGATATCGCACTTGAATGTGCTCCAGACGCTTCGACGTCGGGCGCGAGGCTTTCCCCGATTCGATTTTAGCCGGCACTGTCGCTTGCATTGTGTCCGCGAAATGTCAGAAGTCCGCCGTCATCCGACCAGGAAGTGCAAAGTGGTCTCGCCCACGCGGATGCGATCGCCGCTGTCGAGCGCGCGCGGCTGCCGCGGTTCAAGGTGGATAATATCATTGATGACGGTGCCGTTGACCGAACCGAGGTCTTCGACCATGAAAGCGGCGCCGTCCCTCCAGATGCGTGCGTGCCGACGCGAAACTTTCGTGTTCGGATCGAATCGCGACAAGTCGATTTCCGGAAAGATACTCGACAGGGGATCGGTGCGGCCGACGAGATTGGTGTCTTTCTGGATAAGAAAAGAGGCGTCCAGTTCAGTCGTGCCGGCGACTACAAGTTTCGCGGTCGTGCGCGCCGACAGCGATGCTGAATCGGTACCCGCGAGCGGCTGCTTTGATCCGCAGTGCGCGCAGAACACGTCATCCGCTGCAATTCGCCCACCGCAGAAGCCACAGAATACGCTTGAGACGGCCATCGTCTCGCCGCCCAATTGATACGCGGGCGCGCCATAGCTGACCTGGCCTGAACGCAACTTTTCCAGATGATGCGCCAGCGCATCGCGCAGTTCAGCGCCAGACTGATAGCGGTGCTCCGGCTTGTATTCGACGGTGCGCATCAGGATGCGCTCGATCTCGCTTGAGAGCGCCGGATTGATTTGCCGGGGTCTCGGGTTCTTCGTGAAATCGAAAATAAGCAGCGGATTGTCCTGCGGGTCTGAGCCGGTCAGCAGGTGAAACATCGTTGCCCCGAGGCTGTATATATCGACCAGCGGATCGGCCCGGCCGCTAAACAACTCCGGCGGTGCGTAGCCCATCGTGCCAACCGCGGTCACGCCCTTCTCTTTCTTGTTTACCCAGCGCGCGATGCCGAAATCGATCAGCATGATTCGATGGTTGTTGCTGTCAATCATCAAATTCGCTGGCTTCAAATCGCGATAGATGATCGACTGCGGGCGCGTGTGCAGGTAATGCAAAACGTCAGCGACTTGAATTCCCCATTCGGTGACGGTTGGTTCGTCGATTCGGCCTTCCGGCGTCGCACGCAGACGTGAAGCCAGGTCGGCGCCGGGGATAAACTTCATCACCAGGTAAAAACGCTCAGAATTGTCGTCGTAGAAATAATCGTAAACAGTGGGAATCGATGGATGTTCGAGTTCCGTCAGCAGCAATGACTCACGCTTAAAGTCGGCGATCGCTTTTTCGTGCTGGGTCTCATCGATGTGGGACTCGATCATCTCTTTGACTGCGCGCGGCGCGTCGCCAAGATTACGATCTTTCGCGAGGTAAACCGCGCCCATGCCGCCACCGCCGATGCGTCGCACGATTTCGTAGCGATGATTGAGAACTTTCCCGCCGGCGAGTGCCTTTGGCTTTGACTTGCGAGACGAACCCTCGGTGCTACGGGAAGTGGCGCCGATCTCAGGTTCGGAAACTTCTCCGGTGCCGGCGTGGTGTTCCTCCGCCGACGGGATTAAGGTCGAGCCGCCCGCGCCGGTACTCTTGGCCAGATCGGACTGGAGCGCGCTCTCAGCCAGCGGCTCGTCGGTCTTTACCGGCGCGCCGCAACCGCCGCAAAAGTTCTCGTCGAGCGCTACATCGGCGCCGCATTCCTTACAAGCAGGCATTGTTGAATTCAAAACTACGATTCACTAACTCAACATTCCGAACTGAAAATCGGTACGCACGCGTCCCGCGTGCTTCTGGGTGATGCACGCCAGAGGCGTGCGTACCAAACGTCATTTGGCAAGATGAAATCTGAGAAAAGTCTTGCCCACGATGATTTCGTCGCCATCATTCACCGGGTGGCGTTCACTCGGTTTCAATCGCCGCCCCCGGTTCACGAACGTGCCATTCGTTGATCCGAGATCCTCAATGACGTACTGGCCGTTGTCACAGGAAATCCGTGCGTGACGACGCGAAACTTTTGCTTCGGGATCGTCCGTGTCCAAATCAACGTCGGGAAATACGCCGCCGTCGGCGTCCCAACGGCCGATGTCGGAACCTTCGGGGCCAATCGGGAATTGCTTGCCGGCGGACTTGCCGCGTTCGATCGTGAGTGTCGCGTTCTTTCCAGCCACTGCGACCGCCCCTGCGCGCTGCTGCGCAACCAGGCCGGAAACCGGCGGATTTGCCGGGCGCGCGACGGTCACGGAAACTTCCTTGTTGCCGCTACCTTCGTTGCCGTTGGCTTGCGGATTTGCACGATCGCCGGAACGTCCGGCGAGCCAAAGCGCAGCCCCGCATTCGTCGCAGTATCGCGACCCAGCCAGGTTCTTTGTACCGCATCTTTCGCAGGTGATCATCGCAAAAACACGCGCCGGCCTGAGTTGGGGAACAACCAAAGCCCGCGCGACAATATCTTATCGCGAAACGGTTGGCACGGCCAACGCGTTGTCAGCGGAATATACGCTTTTCAGCGTCTAAGAGAAACGCTACGCGCGCGCTTAGCATTAACATCGGTTATAATCCCGACTTCTCGCGAATTCCTGAAACCAGCCGCCGGATTTCGTCGTAGAAACAACTCTAACGCGGAACTGTGCTCAACCGCCCGGCGTCCAAGTAACTACCGACTGATTTATTTAAGGAATTACACCAATGGCCCTCAGCAGAAAGAAAAAAATCATCATCGCGGTGTCCGCCGTTGCGGTGCTCGGCATAGTCGTCATTATCAGCGTGCTCGCGACGCGCACGGAACAGCCTGAAGTCACCACCGTTAACGTTAACGTGCGACCGGAGCTGCGCTCGACTGTGACCGCGTCCGGCGAAGTGCGTCCAATTCGCTACATCAAGCTCACCAGTGAAGTTCCCGGCCGCATCCTCGAAATCTACGTGAACCCGGGCGACCAGGTGACGAAGGGCCAGGCGCTGGTGCGCGTCGATCCCACACAGCTGCAGTCCAGCCAGGAAGCTCAATGGGCAGCGACGCAGGCGTCACTTAACGACGTCCAGAATGCGCGTCAGGCAGTCAGCGCAGCCCAGCAGGGACTGGTGGTAGCCGAAGCGGGTGTGTCACAGGCAAAACAGAGTGCGTCGACCTCCCTCATCGAGCTGCGGGCGACGGAACGTGAACTGAAGCGAGCCACAAACCTGGTCGAATCGAACGTAATGTCGCGCGCTGAGTACGACGCTACGCGCGATCGTTACGATCAGGCAAAAGCGAAAGTTGAAGCGGCGAACATTGCCGTCCGCGAAGCGCAGGAACGTGCCAATTCGCAGCGCGTCGCGGTGAAAGAAGCCCAGACCGGCGTGCGCTCGAGCGAGATGCGTGCGAACCAGCAGCAGGCAATTCTCCGTGGCTCATCCAGCCAGCGCGAAAAGGCGACCCAGTTTTCGCCGTTGACGGGCGTAGTCGCTGACATTCCGACCCGCGTCGGTGAATTCGCGGTATCGCAACTTTCTTCGACGCCGCTGATGACGATTGCCGACATGTCCACCATCAACGTCGAGGTGAACGTCGACGAAACTGAAATTGCGAATGTGGATGTCGGTCAGGAAGCCAAGGTCAAGGTGGACGCGCTTGGCGAAAAGGAAATCAAAGCGATCGTCACGCAAAAGAATCCGCTGGCGATAGCGAAGTCCGATACCCAGGGTGGTCTTTCGAATCGCGTGAACGTGCAAGAGGCGAAAGAATTCAAAGTCACGCTCGAGCTTCGCGATCTTCCGGACGAAGAACGTAACAAGTTGCGTCCGGGCATGAGCGCCACGGCCACAGTCACGACCAAGACGAAGCAAAATGTGGTTGCAGTCCCGCTTCAGGCAATCGTCGAGAAGGCGCCGCCCACACCTGCGCCGGGACCGACTATCGCGAGCAGCGCGCCGCCGGCTCCGGGTGAAAAGCCTAAGGAACTGAAAGGCGTTTACACCATCGACAAATCCAACAAGGTGAAGTTTGTTGAAGTCGTTACCGGCATCACCGGCGAGTCCGATATCGAAATTATCGGCGGATTGCCAACCGGTACAGAAGTCGTCACGGGACCAAGCCGTATTCTGAAAACTCTGAAAGACGGAACCGTGGTGAAGCGACAGACACGAACACCCGGCGCAAACGCGAACAGTAACTAGCAGTCGCCTCTCTCTTCCGGGAGAGCGATAAGAACCGACCCAAATGGCCGAAGCCACGCTATCCACATCATCCGCGACGGCAGTGCAACCAGAACCGCCTTCGGAAGTCGGCAAGAGCACTTCGCTGATCGCGATGCGTAACATCTGGAAGACGTACGACATGGGCGCTGAGAAGGTGCACGCGCTGCATGGTGTGAGCTTCGATGTGCGACGTGGCGAGTACCTCGCGATCACCGGTCCGTCCGGCTCAGGCAAGTCCACCCTGATGAATCTGATCGGATGTCTCGACACGCCGTCGCAGGGCGAGTACTGGCTGAACAGCAAGAACGTCTCTGAGATGGATGACGATGAACTCGCGCGCATTCGTAATCAGGAAGTCGGGTTCGTCTTTCAAACTTTCAATCTGCTGGCGCGGGCGACGGCTTTGCACAACGTCGAGCTGCCTTTGATTTACGGTGGCATTCCCGGCGCCAAACGTAAGGAGATGGCGACGCACGCGCTCGGCGCCGTCGATCTCACCGATCGCATGATGCACCGGCCGAATGAACTGTCAGGTGGTCAGCGCCAGCGGGTCGCCATCGCTCGCGCGCTTGTGAATCACCCGTCGATCCTGCTCGCCGACGAGCCGACCGGCGCGTTGGATACGAAGACGAGCTACGAAATCATGAACCTTTTCGAGCGGCTTCACGAAGAAGGCAACACGATCATTCTCGTCACGCACGAACACGACATCGCCGCGCGCGCGCATCGAATCATCTCGGTTCGCGACGGACTGATCGAAAAAGACGAGCAAGTTAGGTAGCGCCGCTGCCATGCCCCAGAGCAGCGAACCATCCCCTGAACGTGCTGCACTGGTATTTGGTAAGCGACTGTCCGTACCCGCCCAGGTCGGTTCGTCCCCACTGTTCCGCGTCGCCGCCCTCTGGGAGGCCTTCCTGGTTGCCGCTGCCAGTCTTCGGCAAAACAAGTTACGCACCGCGCTGACTCTGGTCGGCATCATTGTGGGCGTCACAGCGGTCATCTCAGTCGTCACGATCATCAAAGGCCTCGACCAAACCGTCTCGCAGACTTTCAATTCACAGGGCTCGACCGTCTTCACCATCTCAAAGCGTCCGCAGGTCATTACCTCGCGCGAAGAGTTCGTCAGATACAACAAGCGCAAACCCGTCACGCCGGACGATGCGAATGCGATCGCTCGGCTTTGCACCGCGTGCTGGCGCACGGGCGTCGCGGTGAATTCGATCAAGCCTGCCAAGCGTGGCAACGAGACTTTTGAAACCATGCAGGTTCGCGGGATCGAGCCCGTCGCGATGTTCGACATCGACGGCGTGTCGATTGATGCCGGCCGCTTCTGGACCGAAGGCGAAGGTGCGTCGGGTGGCGACACCTGCGTCGTCGGCTCGGACGTGGTGACGAATCTTTTTCCGAATGAATCGGCCGATCAGGTGCTCGGCCAGGACATCTGGGTCGGCGGCCATCGTTACATCATCATCGGCGTGCTCCAGCCGCTGGGAAAGATCTTCGGCATCTCGCGCGACACGCGCGTTTACATTCCGTTCGCAACGTACAAGAAACGCTTCGGCGTCGATTTCAGCGGGGCCGCGTACGCGCCGCAGGGTTCGCTGGTTGTGTTTGTCCAAACTGAATCGCCGGCGCAACTGGAGGCGGCAGAAGATCAAGTCCGCGCCATTATGCGTAACCGCCGCGGCAAGAGTTTCAAAGATGAGGACGATGGTTTCGCGCTCGAAACGCAGGACGTTTTTCTGAATCTTTATTCGAAAGCCACCTCAAACATTTATCTCGTGACGATTGGCGTCTCGGCGATTTCGCTCGTGGTGGGCGGCATCGTCGTGATGAACATCATGCTGGTGTCTGTTACCGAGCGCACTAAAGAAATCGGCATCCGCAAAGCCGTGGGCGCGCGACGAAAGGACATCCTGACGCAGTTTCTCATTGAAGCTGTAACCGTGACGGCGATCGGCGGAACGTTGGGCGTGCTGACGGGCTTCGGCGCGGCATGGCTGATTGCCCTGCTGATCGGCTTTCCGCTTTTGATCAGCATCTGGTCCGCCGTGCTGGGCGTCAGCGTCTCGTCGATTGTTGGCGTGATCAGCGGCCTGTGGCCGGCGTGGCGGGCGTCGCGACTCGATCCGATTGAAGCGCTAAGAGCGGAATAGCAGGAGCGCGGGCGCAAAAGGAGCGCGGGCATCCTTGCCCGCATGAGCGCGAAGCGCGAACACAAATGTCTGAAGTTTTGCCAAATCGCGCCCCGCAGGGCTGGCATAGCCGTGGTTATCTTCCGCATTTCGATGCCGGTGAGGTTTTCCAATCGATTACTTTTCGCCTCCATGATTCCATGCCACAGAATCTCTTGAAGCATTGGAAAACTGAGCTTGCCAGAGACGCCGAGGACTTTTCGGACGCGTTCCGCTGGCGAATTGAAGCATATCTAGATCAAGGTTATGGCGCTTGTTTCTTATCCGATTCTAGAATTGCGACGATGCTTGAGAACGCATTGCTTTACTTCGATGGAGAGCGATATCGATTGTCAGCCCGGGTTGTGATGCCCAACCACGTTCATATTTTGGCGGCGCCGCGCGCGGGACATTCGGTGACGAGTATTATGCATTCGCGCAACTCCTTTACTTCACAAGAGGCAAACAAAACTCTCGGAAGAGAGGGTCGTTTCTGGTTTAAAGACTATTTTGATCGATATATTCGAACCGCGCAGCATTTCACTAATGCGATTGCTTATATAGAAAGTAATCCGGTAAAAGCGGGGCTGTGTGAGTGTGCCGCCGACTGGCGCTTCAGCAGTGCTTGGTATCGTGCAGAGAAGGCGAAGCGGACAGCGTCATAGTTTCGCGCTTCGCGCTCATGCGGGCAGGGATGCCCGCGCTCCTATTTACATGCACATCGCCGACACAAAAGAATCCGCCTGGATGGCGCTCGATACGGTGCGGGCTAACAAGCTGCGCTCTGCGCTGACGATTCTCGGCGTCAGCGTGGGCGTCGTGACCGTCGTCTTCATGGTCGGAATCATTCAGGGGTTGAATAAAGCATTCGCCGACCAAATCGAGTCGCTCGGTTCAAACACTATTTGGGCGACAAAGTTCGACCCGAGCATTGGCCATCAACCGACGCAGGAAGAAATCCATCGCAAAGAGTTGACGATTGAAGATGCCGACACAATCCGCAACGAAGCGCCGTCGATCGCCGGCGTGGCGCCGTTTTATCGCAAAGTGGCCGAGACAGTTCAGTACCGCGGTAATCAGAGCGACACTCCGATCCTGATCGGCGCGACGCCTTATCATGAATACACGGTTTCCAGTTACGTAGACCGCGGTCGCTTCATTTCAGACTTGGACGTTGAGCGGCGCGAAAATGTCTGCGTGCTCGGCATCGATGTCGTAAAGGCTTTGTTCGAGTACGAGGACCCGCTCGACAAAGAAATTAAGCTTGCGGGTCACGTATTCAAAGTAGTTGGCATAATGGAGCCGCTCGGCAGCATCCTCGGCCAATCGCGCGACAACTCAGTCTTTATTCCGATCACGACGTTTGGGAAGTACTATCCGGAGTTCGACTTTCCCGAAATTATCTCAGCTATTATCGTGCGGCCGATTTCGCGCGCGCACGTGAAGACGGCTATCGATGAGATGACGGACATCCTGCGCCGCCGCCGCGGTGTGAAGCGGGGTGAGCCAAGCAACTTCGGCATCTCTTCACAAGACGCGCTGCTGGATGTTTACAACCAGCTCACCGGCGCGACGTATCTCGTGCTCACCGCGATTTCGTTCGTGGCACTAATGATTGGCGGTATCGGCGTGATGAACATCATGCTGGTATCCGTCACCGAACGCACGAAGGAGATCGGATTACGGAAGGCCGTGGGCGCTACGCGGTTGAACATCCTTTCCCAGTTCTTGATTGAAGCCGTAATGCTGACGGCCATCGGCGGCTTGCTGGGGCTGCTGGTTGGTGAAGTAGCAAGCCTCCTGGTCAATAGATACTCGCCGCTGCCGGCCTACGTGCCTGCCTGGGCGATTGTGATCGGGATAGGCATCTCGGCCGGCGTCGGTATCGTGTTCGGCCTCTGGCCCGCATGGAAAGCAGCGCGGCTGGATCCAATTGAATCTCTAAGATACGAATAAGCCTTGCTTTGTACTTCGTACTTTGTGCTTGTACTTTGATGTCCATTCAAAGAATCGGGTAATCATCGAGTAAACCGAGCGAACAAAGTACTAAGTACAAAGCACAAAGCCCTCGCAGGTAACCATTTCCCCTCTCAGGACGTATTATCGGGCAGTGAAGCTCATCGAAATCCTGAAAGTCGCGGTCGCCGCGATTTGGGCGCACAAAATGCGTTCAGCGCTGACGTTGCTTGGCATGATTGTCGGTGTGACGGCGTTCGTAACAGTCGTGTCGCTGATCCAGGGTTTTAACGTCTACATCGATGAAAAGATTGCCGGAATCGGCGCAAAATCGTTTTCAGTCCAGCGCTTCAATCCGTTCGAAGATTTCAAAGACACCGACACGATCGCCGCGGCGCAACGTCGCAACAAAGAGCTGACGCTCGATGACTACGATTACCTGAAAGAGAAAGCGACGCTGATCGGCAAGATCGGCGCCAAGGCTCGCGGCAGTCCCACTGAAGTTAAACGCGGGGACCAGGTTCTGCAAGACACTTTTGTGAGCGGTGCCACCGCCAACACGGCCGACATCGACAATCGCAACATCGAGGTCGGGCGCTTCTTTGTAGATGCCGAAGCCGAAGGCGGCGCGCGTGTCGCTTACATCGGAGCGGACATCGCCAACAAGCTGTTCCCCGCCGGCAATCCGGTCGGCGGCGAGATCTATATTCGCGGCCTGCCTT
>DATEPC010000075.1:0-8525 GCA_035273405.1 Pyrinomonadaceae bacterium
AATCGAACCGCGTCCTCGACTGACAAGTGAACCGGCAGCTTCTTCTCTTTGCGGGGGGTCGCGACCAATTTCGCCGGGTTCGATTCAATCACGCCTTCGCGCACGAGAAACTGAAAAAAAGTCCGCAATGCGGCCAGCTTCCGGGCGATCGATGATTTCTTTTTCCGGTCTGAGTGCAGCGACGCCAGCCATTCACGAATCGTGAGGTGATCGATCTGCTTGATGTCGGGTTCGGGAGTTGGGGCTGCCGCTCGTTTCTTGCCATTCCGGTTTGCCGGTTCGGCAGCCGGAGGAACCAGATAGGCGACAAACTGCTGCAAGTCGCTTTCGTAGTTGCGCAGCGTGTGAACGCTAACGTTGCGTTCGTAGCGCAGGTGATCGAGAAACTGCGTACTGAGATGATTGAGCATCCGAAGCGAGGGGGCAGGGTTTTCAGGTGTGCATCAGCCGAAAAGGCCCGACGCTGCGGCCACTCTACACCCGTTCGCGCCTTTTGACTAGAAATCCTTTGCGTGCACGAATGCGTAGATTGCTCTTGTCTTTCACACGAATTGAAATGTTGTGATAGCGGCCGTCGCGTTTGTCCTCAGGCGGGTAGTAGCTCAAAACGTATTGTTGAGCCAGGTCAGCGGCAATCTGTGAGAAGGCGATGTCCAGGTCGTCAACGTTCTTCGGAATGTACACCGCGCCGCCCGTTTGCGCCGCGAACTCGTGCATGCGACGTTCAGCGGCCAGGTCGCGCACGTTCGCGTTGTCGTAGAGTCCGGTCTGCACGACATAAATTTGGCATTCGTCGCCCTGCAGCCTTCTGAGCGTTGCATCGAAATCGTGATCGTGACGGCTGGTCGTGTCGCGTCCATCTGAAACAATCACAATCACGCGCCTGCCGCTGAACGGTCTGAGATATGCGAGCGCGGCAAAGACGCCGTCGTACAAGGACGTGGATCCTTCCGCCTTTCCGAACGACTCGATTGTTCGTTGCAGAACTCGAACATTGTTGGTCATGGGTTGCGACAACAAAGCCTCGGTTGAGATGGAATAGATTGCCGCCTGATCGATGGGGCGCAAAACGTTTTCAAAGAACCGCACCGCCGCATGTTTTTCGAACTCGCGCGAGGCGCTCAGACTGCCGCTGTTGTCGAACAGCATCGCCATCCGCACGGGGGTTTCCGAGCGATTTATTTCGCTGATCGGATGTACGTTACCGTCCACGCGCAACTCAAAATCCTCCAGTGTCAGCGTCGTAATCGCAGCACCGCGACTGTCAACGACGGTAGTCGGGACCGGCACCAGGCTCGAGCTTACGCGAAGAACCTCATCACCCTCGTCCGAATCCATGTTCGCAGGATGGGCAATTGGGGTCGTCGAAGATGGACGCGTTGGTTTATTGCCGTTCCCAGTCTTCGGATCTTTCTGACGGCCGGATTGAGAGTGAATCGTCAACGGCGCGACAATGATCGTGAGCGCGATCGCAGCGCTCAAGAGTCGCCTTTGAGATCTATGAGGTCTTGGGGGAACGTGCATTAATGTGGCACAGACTCTAGTCTGTGTGTCGCCGCATGAATTCACAGACTGAAGTCTGTACCACTCACCTAAGTAACGGCCGCGAGTGCCGGCTGCTGTTCTCTCACGCTTTGCATCCATTCGTCCCACTCCTGGAGAGCCAGCTTCACTTGCAGCATGTGCCGGTCACGTTTCCGGCGAACTGAACGGGCCTGCTCAGGCGACAGCGGTTGAAGCAGCGCAAATGTTATGTTCACCGGCTGATAATTCTTCGTCTCTGCGGTTGAGACATAGCGCGCGAGCGCCCCAATGGCACTACGCGGTGGCGCGATCAAAAGTTCTTCGCCTTGCAAAAGCCGCGCGGCGTTCTGTCCCGCCAACCATCCCATCGCCACTGATTCGACATAACCCTCGACACCGGTAATTTGTCCGGCAAAGAATATGTTTGGATGCTCGCGCATCTGCATGGTTGGCCGCAGGACGCGCGGTGCATCGATATAAGTGTTGCGGTGGATTTGCCCAAACTGGAGAAACTCAGCCCGTTCGAGGCCCGGAATCAAGCGCAACACGCGCGCTTGCTCGCCGTAGCGGAGATGATTTTGAAAGCCGACCATACTGTACGCGTCAGCCATCAAGTTTTCCTGACGCAGTTGTACGGCGGCATACGGCTGACGACCGGTGCGCGGATCGCTCAACCCCACCGGTTTCATGGGCCCGAATCGCAGAGTATCAACGCCGCGGCGCGCGAGTTCTTCAATCGGCAGGCATGCTTCAAACCAGCGGGTCTCTTCAAAACGCTGCAAAGGGACACTCCTGGCATTGATGAGCTCGCCATAGAACCGGGCGTACTCTTCTTCATTAAAAGGGCAGTTCAGATAGTCATCGCCACCTTTGCCGTAGCGCGCAGCTTTGAAGGAGATCGAATGATCGATTGAGTCGGCGGCAATAATCGGAGCGATCGCGTCGTAGAAGTACATCTGATCGTCGCCGGTCAGCTTCATGATTTCCGGCGTCAACGCGTCGGAAGTCAGCGGGCCGGTCGCGATGATTGAAAAATCGTGCGCCGCCAGCGATGTAACTTCGTCACGCACAAGTTCGATATTCGGATGTGACTCGATTTCTGTCGTGATGTAGTGGGCAAACCGTTCGCGATCGACGGCGAGCGCCGCTCCGGCCGGCACGCGCGCGTGTTGCGCCGCGCGCATGACGAGAGAGTCGCCGCGGCGTAACTCTTCTTTCAGAAGGTAAGACGCGGTTCCTGGCTCGTCAGACTTCAGGGAATTCGAACAGACAATCTCGGCCAGCTTGTCAGTGCGATGCGCGGGTGTCTGGCGCACCGGGCGCATCTCGTACAGCTTGACGCGCGCGCCGCAGGCCGCGGCTTGCCAGGCGGCCTCGACGCCCGCTAATCCTCCGCCAATGATATTGATTTCTTTCATAAGAAGGACCGGGAGACTATCCACAGATTACGCAGATTACCTTCTTTGTCAGAACCGCCTGCGGTAGCGGGCGGTTGAACTGTCATTCCTAAACAAGTCTGCCGAAAGATCAACCACCCGCTACCGCAGGTGGTTCTGACCACGCATGCCGTGTAATCTGTGGATTATCCGGCTTGACCTGAATTTCGCCGATTCGTATAGTCGAAACTTCGAAGGGCCGGCTTAGCTCAGTTGGTAGAGCGTGCGATTCGTAATCGCAAGGTCACCGGTTCGACTCCGGTAGCCGGCTCCATGTAAATCAAAACGTAACCGAAACAGTCTAAGACCCGGTGCAGGCGTCCGCAAGGTTGCCTGTTTTTGTTAGAGGCGCACTTCATCAATGCTCTCAAGCCAACAACTTGAGCAGTACGAGCGAGAAGGATTCGTCCTGCTCAAGGACTTTGTCGATGTAAACGCCTGCGATCGCTTAAGGGGTCGGGCCGAGGATTTAGTGCGCGAATTCGATTCCCAGGAAATCGTTTCCATCTTTTCGACGCGCGAGCAAGCGCGCACGAGCGACGACTACTTTCTCGAGTCCGGCGACCAGATTCGATTCTTCTTCGAAGAAAACGCATTTAACGCGGACGGCAGTTTCCGGCAAGAGAAGGCGACGTCAATCAATAAGATTGGTCACGCGCTGCACGATCTCGATCCGGTGTTCGATAAGTTTTCTCGGCGGGACGAAATCAAGGAACTCGTCTCTGATTTGGGAATTGATCAGCCGTTGCTGCTGCAATCCATGTACATCTTCAAGCAGCCGAACATTGGCGGCGAAGTCACCTGTCATCAGGACGCAACGTTTCTCTACACTGAGCCGCTGCGAATGGTTGGGCTCTGGTTTGCGCTCGAAGATGCGACGATCGAAAACGGATGCCTGTGGGTGATTCCCGGCGGACATAAGCTCGGCTTGAAGTCGCGCTTCGTGCGATTTAATGATCTCGACGCCCTCCCTGACGGCCGGGCTACTGCCCCGCCTGATCAGCGAACTCGCTTTGATGTCTTCGACGATTCGCCCTGGCGGGAAGAGAACCTACAACCTTTGGAAGTCGAGAAGGGAACCCTGATCGTTCTGCATCCAAAGCTTCCGCACCTCAGTCGCGAAAATCGCTCACCAAAATCGCGGCATGCTTACACGCTCCACATCATCGATGCTTCGGTGAATTACCCGAAAGACAACTGGTTACAGCGATCGGCGGGAATGCCGTTGCGAGGATTCTAGCTACTCGACAGTGACGGATTTCGCCAGATTTCTCGGCTGATCAACGTCACAGCCGCGTCGCACGGCGATGTGGTACGCCAGGAGTTGTAGCGGAATTATGGAAAGCAAAGGCGACAGCAAGTCGCTCGATTCCGGGACTGAAATCACGTGATCGGAAACGACCGAGGACATCGTGTCGCCTTCGGTCAGGACCGAAAGCACGATGCCTTCACGCGCTTTTACTTCCACGATGTTCGAATGCGTCTTCTCGTAGCGCAGCTCTGAAGAACGATTGCCCGTTTCACGCGTGTTGATGAACATAACGGGCAGGCGCTCGTCAATCAGAGCGTTCGGCCCGTGCTTCATTTCGCCGGCCGGATAGCCTTCAGCGTGAATGTAGGAAATCTCTTTCAGCTTCAGCGCGCCTTCGAGGGCAATGGGAAAATTGATGCCGCGGCCAAGGTAAAGGAAGTCGGTCGCGCGGAAGAACTCGCGTGACAGCTCGTCAATCGCGTCCGATTGATTCAGCAGGTGCTCCATCTTCACCGGCAGTTCAGCAAGCTGGCGCACATGTTCGAGACTTTGTTCATCGCTCAGTGTTCCGCGCAGCTGGCCGAGGTACAGCGCAAACAAGTAGAGCGCGATCATTTGCGATGTAAAAGCCTTCGTCGAAGCGACGCCGATTTCCGGGCCGGCGTGCGTAAGGATCGTGCCGTCGGCTTCGCGCGTGATCATCGAGCCTTGTACGTTGCAGATTGAGAGAACTTTGACGCCGCATTCTTTCACTTCGCGCAGAGCGGCGATCGTATCTGCCGTTTCGCCTGACTGCGTAATCACCAGCAGCAAAGTGTTTTCGTCGAGCACGGGGTCCCGGTAACGGAACTCCGACGCGTAATCGACGTCAACGTTGATGCGCGCAAGCTGCTCGATCATGTACTTGCCGGCAAGGCCTGCGTGCAAGGAAGTTCCGCACGCCGCAATCTTGATTGAATTGAAATTCCTGAACTCGTCTTCACTGATATTTCGCATTTCGTCGAGGAAGACGCGGCCGGTAGCGTGTGAGATTCGTCCCTCGACAGTTTCGCGCACCGCGCGCGGCTGTTCGTAAATCTCCTTGAGCATGAAATGCTTGAAGCCGCCCTTTTCGACCTGAATCGGATCCCACGTGATGCGCTGCTGTTCAGGCTGGACTTCCTTGCCGCTGAAGTCGCTGACGTGAATGCCGTCCTTTGTCATGACGGCGATCTCGCCGTCGGCCAGGAAGAAAACGTCGCGCGTGTGTTCGAGAATCGCCGGAACGTCGGACGCTACGAAGAATTCGCCATCGCCGAGACCCATGACTACGGGCGGACCCTGACGCGCGGAAATAATCGTATTCGGGTAATCGGCTGAAATGATCGAGAGCGCAAAGATCCCCGTCAGGCGCAAAACGCTCGCGCGCACTGCCTTTTCGAAATCAGCGCCCTGCTTCAAATACTCTTCGATCAGGTGCGCAACGATCTCGGTGTCCGTCTCGGTAACGAACTCATGATCCTTCTGCCGGAGTTCTTCTTTCAGTTTTAGATAATTCTCAATGATGCCGTTGTGAACGACGATCACGCGGCCAGTGCAGTCGCGGTGCGGATGCGCATTCTCTTCGGTGGGGCGGCCGTGCGTCGCCCAACGCGTATGGCCAACTCCATAGGTGCCGTTAAGCGGATTCTGTTGCAAAACCGCCTCAAGATTGCGGAGCTTTCCTTCAGCGCGGCGAATTTGCAGTTCATTATTGCCGTTAACCACGGCGATGCCCGCCGAGTCATAGCCACGGTATTCGAGTTTCCGCAGGCCATCGATGATCAACGGCACCACCGGTTTGTTTCCAACGTATCCGACTATTCCACACATAAGGCAGTAAGCAGTAAGCAGTTAGCAGTGAGCAGAAAAAACGTCGAAAAGGCTGTAACTTTCACGATTTCGTTTTCTCGTCCGACTTCTTTATAACCTTCGCGGGCACACCGGCGACGAGCGTATTCGGAGGCACATCTTTCGTCACAACCGAACCGGCGCCGGTCGAGGCGCCGCTGCCGACGCGCACCGGCGCGATCAGCATTGTATCTGAGCCGATGTGAACGTGGTCTTCAATTATCGTCTGGTGTTTGTTTTTCCCGTCGTAATTACACGTGATAGTGCCGGCGCCGATGTTCGTTTCTTCACCAATTGTCGCATCGCCAAGATAAGTCAGATGCATGCTCTTCGTCCCGCGACCAATGCGCGATTTCTTCACTTCGACAAAGTTGCCGACGACGGAACGTTCCTCCATCTGAGCATTCATGCGCAAGTGAGCAAACGGTCCGACGGCGCAGTTATCGGCGATCTGCGAATCCATGATTAGGCAATGGTCTTTGATGGTGACGCGATTGCCAATCTGCGAATTCACAATGCGCGATCCGTGTTGGATTTCGCAAGCTTCGCCAATGACTGAGCTGCCCTGAATATGCACGTCCGGATGAATCACAGAGTCGCGACCTATCTTTGCGTCGCTGCTGACATAAGAATGTGACGGATCGACGAACGTCACGCCGTCTTCAATCATCATTCGCCTGATCGTGTTACGCCGCAAAAGGTTTTCGAATTCGGCAAGTTCAGCCCGCGTGTTAATGCCTGAAACTTCGCGCGAGTCGCCGTGCAGGTAAACAGCGACGCGATCGCCGTCCGATTTCAATATCGCCGGCACATCGGTCAGATAGAATTCGGCCTGTGCATTGTTTGGCTTGAGGCGACTAAGGCCTTCGACCAGCTTTGCGGTTTCGAACGAATAGATTCCGGCGTTAATTTCACGAACCTGTCGTTCCTCATCCGTTGCGTCTTTCTGTTCGACGATTTTCACGAAGTCGCCAGCATCGTCTCGCATGACGCGACCGTAACCGGTCGGGTTTTCGAGCCTCACGCTGAGCAGCACGCAAGCGGCTTTTGCCGTGTGGTGTGCCTCGATCAATTTACTCAGCGTACCCGGTCGAATGAGCGGTACGTCGCCTGACAACACAAGCACCGTTCGATTATCACCGCGCAGTTCACTCTCAGCAGCGATGACCGCGTCGCCCGTGCCACGCTGTTTCACTTGATGAACAAACGCGATTCTTTCACGCTCTGAGGCAAACTCCTCTTCGACAATAGCGCGGACTTCTTCCGCCTGATGCCCCACAATCACGACGACCTTGCCCGGATTGAGCGCTAAAGCGCTGCGGCAAACATGCGAGATTAACGGACGGCCATCCAGCTTGTGCAGCACTTTCGCGACATTCGACTTCATACGCGTGCCCAGGCCGGCAGCCATGATCAGAACGTCAACACGTTGTGCTGCTCGCGGATTCTGATTTGAAAAATTCTGCAAGGTCGTTATTTGAGTGGTTAGATTGTCAAAGGCAGAGGTACACGCGATTGTGCCCCGCAGGCCAGCACGACGCGCGCCAGTTGATCGGGATCGTGACGCACCATTTCGCCAGCCTCAAGCAAGTTAGTCCGGACGATTTCACCATAACCCGTTCCGTTAGCGCTGGGCCTCGACTCGGCCCAGGTGACCTGGAACGCGCCGTCAGCCGCGTACAGAGAGGCCTGGTGCTCAGTGATACGGCGGTCATTCAACAGCACATAATCAAACTGAATCTGCGGAGCGTACTTTTTGACGGTCGCAAGATGCTTCTGAGCGTCGAAGCCGTCGGTCTCTCCGGGCTGCGTCATCAGATTAGTAACGAAGATTTTGGTCCCACGTGATTCGGCAATTGCTTCAGGAACTTCCGAAACCAGCAGGTTTGGCAAGAGACTCGTGTAGAGCGATCCAGGGCCCAGGGTGATGACATCGGCAGCGCGAATCGCGGCGAGCGCACCCGGCAGGGGTTCGCAGAGACCTGGCTCGAGCCGCAGCCTCCGAATTTCGGATTTCGCCGCAGTGATTTGCGTTTCGCCGTGAACCGTTCGTCCGTCTTCCAGTTCCGCCACGAGTCGCACATCCGTGGTCGTCGCCGGAAAAATGTGGCCTTTGCTCGCCAGAACCTCTGAAGAAAGACGTACGGCTTCAACGAAGTCGCCGGTAACGTCTGCCAGCGCGGCGAGAAAGAGATTGCCGAAGCTGTGCCCGGCCAAATCGCCGGAACCACCGAAACGATGGCGAAAAAGACGCGAAAGAAGGGTCGAGTCCTCGGAAAGCGCAATCATGCAGTTGCGTATATCGCCGGGCGGAAGCATCTGAAGTTCGTCCCGCAGGCGGCCCGAACTCCCACCGTCGTCAGAAACGGTGACAATAGCCGAAAGGGACTCGAGCCAGACTTCCTCTTTCTGCCGGCCGACAAACTTCTTCAATCCGGACAGGA
>DATEPC010000076.1:0-13910 GCA_035273405.1 Pyrinomonadaceae bacterium
CGCTGCTTAATGATACAAAGCCCTTTAGTTACGAGAGCCTGGCGGCAATTGGCGCGAAGATTAGGGACATCGACGAAGCTCACCTCTGGAGCTTCATGCGCGGGTTTTCGGGTGGCGCCTTCGACGAAACAACAGTCAAAGGTTATCCGACGGAAGAGATCCTGGAGCGGTACTTGTTGTTGGCGACGAATAGTGCGCGCGGCCTCGTGCCGACTTTCGCCGGTCTCTTGCTGTTCGGTAGCGATGAAAGCGTCGCGCGTTTGCTGCCGCAATCGTCAGTTACGGCGACGCGGTTCGGTGGGGACAACCCTCAGGCGCCCATCGTTGAGCGAGTTGAGCTGCAGGGCAACCTCGCGACGATTTATGAATTAGCTTTGAAATTCGTTACGCGGTATGCCGATCTTTGGGACGCGCGGCCTAATTTACCGAGAACAACTGCTGAAGATCATTCCGGCTTGCCCGCACGCGCGAATTATCAACGCGCATCGATCTCGGAAGCGCTTGCGAATGCGCTGATTCATCGCGACCTGGCGTTACGCGACATTTCCACGCGCATTCAAATATTCGATCGTGCGATTGAAATCGTTAACGCGCGCCGGAGCGCCGGATTCGCCCCGGCCGGTTTGCGGGCGACAAAGTTTGGCGTCGCGCAAAGTTTGAATCCGCAAATCGCTTCGATATTTTCGAATCCCGCTTACGGCTTGACGCTGGCGCACGGTGGCTTGCCAATGTTGTTGAGGGAATCGCAAGCTTTCTCAGACCGCTTGCCCGACCTCACGGCGTTTAATGATGAGTTTCGGGTGCGGATTCATGGTGTTTAGCCTGGGAGCGCGGGGATCGTGTCAGTACCCCGAGCGGTAGCGAGGCGGATCTACCACTCATGCTGCGCATTGATCCGGTCGCTACCGCTCTCGGTACTGACACGCCGACAGCGATGCTAATAACTTCACTCACCGGCATCACACAATCGTCAAGGATCGTCTCGCTCCACCTCGTTCAAAATATTTCGTCGCCCGCGATACATCTCGATCGATTTGCGATTTCAACTCGTCAACTGACGCAAACTTCTTTTCCGCGCGCAACCGGTGCAGAAATCTCACCCGCAGAACGTCTCCGTACAAATCGCCTAACCAATTCATTACGAAGGTTTCGACCGAGGGTTCAGTGGCGTCGCCGAACGTCGGCCGCACCCCGATGTTAGTGACACTGCGACGCCATTGTCCTTCGATTAGGGTCGCGGTCACGTAAACGCCCGCTCGCGGAATCACGCGATTGTGCGGTCGAAGGTTTGCGGTCGGGAAACCCAGGGTCGCCCCGCGCGCGGCGCCGCGCACCACCGGACCTTCAACACCGTAGGGCCGGTCCAACATTCGCCGCGCCAGATTCACGCGCCCCTGTTGCAGCAGATCGCGAATGCGCGTCGACCCGATCCGCGTCCCGCGTAATCTCACTTCAGGTACTTCATCCGCAAAGAAACCGAGACGCTGGCTGACGCTGCGCAGCAAATCAATGTTGCCTTCACGATTGTGGCCAAAGAAGAAGCCGCGGCCGAGATAAACCTCTTTCGCCTGCAAACGCTCACGCACGACATTGCGCAGAAAATCTTCGGCCCGAATTTGCGCGAACGCCTGGTCGAAGTGAATGACGATGGCCTGCTCGATCCCCAACACGCCCAACGCTTCAATCTTTTGATCCAGAGTTTGCAGCAACGGCGGCGCGGATGCGGGATGGAGTACGGCGCGCGGATGCGGCTCAAAGGTGATGACCGTCGGCGCCGCGCGCACGGCTCGCGCGCGTTCGACGACCGTTTTCATGATGAGTTGATGGCCAAGGTGCAGCCCATCAAACACTCCGAGGGTCAGCACCGTGGGGCGGGCGATATCCGCGTTCTCTGTTCCGTGGAATAATCTCATTTAGTCAGTAGTCAGTAGTCAGTCGTCAGTTGTCACTTCTCAGTTGGGGCGTCTGCTACTGTTCAACGGACCACTGACAACTGACTAGTCGGTTACGACCAGACCATCATAGGCCCACTCAACATTGTCCGGCAGAAACTTCGAATCGCGCGCGTGTTTGATGTCATGCGAAATGTGCGTGAAGAAGGTCCTCTGCGGCTTCAATTCTTCGACGTACTCAAGCGCCTTCTCGAGCCACAAATGCGTTTCGTGCGGACGAATGCGCAAACAATCAAGCGCGAGCACTTTCAGATCGCGCAGACCTTCCAGTGTCGCCGCCGGAATTTCGCTCAAATCAGTCGCATAAGCAAAGTCATTTAGACGATAGGCAATCACCGGCAGTCTGCCGTGGATCACTTCGAGTGGGGTGATCTGTAAATCAGATCCGAAGCAGAACGGCGCGCCGTTCACGACCGTGTGCGGAACAATCTGCGGCAAGCCGCCGCCGAAATGCGAGGGTTCAAAAACGTACTGAAAAATGCGGCGAATGTCTTTCCAGGCCCGTTCGTTTGCGTACAGCCCCAACGCGCCATGCCGAAAGTTCAGCGGCCTAATATCATCGAGCCCAAAAATGTGATCGGCATGACAATGCGTGACCAGCACCGCGTCAAGATGCTTGATCCCAACGCGTAGTGCCTGCTGACGAAAGTCAGAGGAAGTGTCGATGATGACGGTTTGTCCGGCGTGCTCGATCAGAACCGAAACGCGCAGACGCTGATCGCGCGGATCGTCAGAAGTGCACGTTTCGCAGTTACAGGCGATGGAAGGAACACCGGTCGAAGTGCCAGTCCCTAAGAAAGTTAGTTTCATCGGTCAGTTGTCGCCGCTTGTACTTTGAACTTGGTGCTTTGTGCCTTGATGTGGTTGCGGGTAGCCGTTGACTTACACGGGGCTTCTGAGGAAAGACGTCCAAGCACAAAGTTCTAAGCACAAAGTACAAACCGAGTACTGACGACGGACGACTGACAACGGACGGTTATTCACTTTCCTCCGGTGATATCGCTGGCGCTGAACTTCGGAGGCGGCGGCGGCGGTGCCCCGGAAAATGAAACGTATTGCATCCGCAGGTCCGCGAGCAGGCCTTCGAGCATTTGGTCTTCCTGAGGGTCCAGGTTGCCGGTAGTTTTCTTTTCGAGCATGCCGAGCACGTCGATCCAATGCTTTGCGGTTTTCAAATCGACGCCCGTTTCACCCGTCACCGGATGCGGCATCATTCCCAGGGAAGCGGCAGCGTTCGAGGCAAGCGACATGATCAAGCTGATGAAACTCGCCGGATCGTCGAGCGGATCGCGACCGGCCGGCGCCGCTTGTTCATTCGCGGCGCGCGGTTCAGCAGCGCCGCGCGCTGTCTGTGGCTGCGGGCGCGGCGGGGTCTCCGGCTCAGGCGCCGGTAAGGCTTCCGTTGGTCGTTCAGCCGCCGCAGCTTTCGCCTGAGCGGCTTCCTGCGCTTCTTTGTCCTCCGCCGAAAGCTCGCGCGGAGTTCCGTCCGGATTAAAAGGCCGGCGGTCAACTACTTTGAATGTGGGTTGTTCTTCTGCCATAACTTTTCGATAGCGATGCATTTGCGGTAGCTGCAAGCCGCCGACACGCCCTGAATTTTGGGATTAATACGGGTTGATGTTAGCACCCGTTTTTGGCCATTCGCAAAGTCAACGTTCTCATTCACACCTTGCTTCAGCAAGGTGACCAAAAGATCAGGCCATCACCTGGAAACCGTTTCAACGGTTTCTCCAACAAGCCGTTAAAACGGCTGCGCGAGATCCCGGTGTCTGGGAACCACCTCGCTGAAGCGAGGTGTTAATGAGACGCCGCGTTCCCTCAACTTGAAACTTCAAACTCGAAACCTGAAACTAGCCCGCATGCCGAAAACTTTCGCCGATCTCGTCGAGTTGATGGATCGACTGCGCTCTCCAGGAGGCTGTCCGTGGGATCGCGAGCAGACCTACGCGACTCTGGCGCCGATGCTGCTCGAGGAAGCTTACGAAGCCTTCGATGCTTTGGAGGAAGCTCGGCAGGGGCGGCCTGATCCGCTGCGCGAAGAGCTTGGCGATCTTCTTTTTCAGATCACCTTCTTTGCGCGGGTCGCGACTGAGCTTGGCGAGTTCACCATCGATGACGTGATCGAAGAAGTTCACGCGAAGATGGTGCGGCGGCATCCGCATGTTTTTGGCGAAGTTGAGGCGGGCGATTCCGCGGAAGTGCTGCGCAACTGGGAAGCGATCAAAGCTGAAGAGAAACGCGCCGCCGGCAAAGCGTCGGGCGAAGCATCTGGATCAATTCTGGACGGCGTGTCGACGAAAGCGCCGGCTTTGATGGAGGCCTATCAAATCTCGACGAAGGTCGCGCGCGTCGGATTTGACTGGACAAGCGTTGACGAGATTTTCGAGAAGCTTCAGGAAGAAGTTGAAGAGCTTCGCGCCGCAATTGAGGCGCACAAACAATCAGCCGATGAAGCCGATCACGCGCACATCCGGGAAGAAATCGGTGACATGCTGTTCGTGGTCACAAACATCGCACGCCGCTTGAGCGTTGAACCGGAAGCGGCATTAAAGCTCGCCAATCGAAAGTTCCGGCAACGCTTCGCACATATTGAGAGGCGTTTGCGCGAACAGCAGCGGAAGTTTGAGGATGTTTCAATTCGTGATTTGGAAGAACTTTGGCAGGAAGCAAAAACGAGGCAGTAGCCCGACCGTAAGGGAGGGGCGTTCCTAAACGATTCACGCCCTCCCTTACGGTCGGGCTACTGCCCCTCAGTTCACTGCCGGCAGAATATGTTCAGGCACGTAGACATTTTGGGAAATAAACGCCGACGGGTCATTGTAATTGCCGCCGTAAAACGCGATCACTAAGTCGAGATCAGGAATCCCCATTACAATCTGACCGCCGTTTCCCGCGGCATAATACGCGCGCACCGTGCGCCCTTTGTAAGGATATTCATTGATCCACCAAAGGTAACCGTATTGTCTTTTGCGACCGCCAATCTCGGTCACTGAAGTCGCCGTCGCGCGGCGCGACCAATCAGGCGTAAATATCTTTCGTCCTTTCCAAGTCCCGCCGTTCAAATGCACTTGTCCAAGCTTCATGAAATCGCGTGGGGGGAACCTGGCGCCGCCTGTAAGGCTGAGATCGCCGGCGGGCGAAACCATCACGTAATAACGTTTTATACCGAGTGGTTCCGCTAAGAGCCTATGAAACAATTCCTGCGCGGACTGCCGCGCTGCGCGAGCTACAACTCCACCCACCAGGTTCGCGCCGGCACTGCAATAGAAAGCCTTCGTACCTGGCTCGTGAACTATCTTCAAGGCCATCGTCCATTTGTAATAATCCGGCTCTTTGCTCTGGTCCCAGAAGTTGTCTTCATAGCCGGGCGATCTCTCAGGCGTGTCCCAGTCATCGCATTCAAATCCGGACGACATGGTGAGCAGATGTTCGAGCTTCAGCGCTCGCTTTCGCGCGTCAAGACCGGGCGGAAATGTTCCGGCGTTCATGACCTGATAGACGAGATCGGAAGTCTTGATAGGGATGCCTGAGTAGATCGCGGCGCCGGTCATATCTGAGGCCACGCTCTTTGAAGCAGAGCGCGTGTCGTGCGGCTTCTCGCGGTGTTCGCCGTGAAAATATTCTTCCAACACAAGTTTGCCGTACCGCGCGATCAAAATTCCGTGGTCTTCCTTGGAATTGGCCGCATCCATTGGTGTGTCGATAACCATCTGGACAAATTTTTCTATCGCGGCGTGAGAGATTCCCACTTCTTCCAGTGTGCCGGTTTGCCAACCGTCATCAAGCAGAGGAGGAGGCGCGTACCGGTAACCTGCGTCTGGACGACCGCGCGGGTAGAAATTGCTGGTCCGCCCAGAGGTTACGCGTCGAAATTCGTAAGTCCTTCCGCGTTCGAGATAGATCGACAGCAGTCCGGCGTCAGCATTGTAAGTGCCCTCAGCAATCATCCTTCCTTTCTCAGCGCCCTGATTCGCGGTAAACAGCTTTATTGATTTTCCGTCGCGTTCGATTCGGTCAACCCGATATCTAAACCAACCGAGATGACGTTCGGGATTGCGCAGGAAGGCGCCCATCGATCCGTCGGCGCGCTGCTTAATCATCAAATAGAAAGTCAGCGCGTCGTCCAGGGGCGCGACATCCCCACGCCACTCAGCCCCGTGTTTTATGAGCGTCACGGGTGACGCGAGAGGAGAAATCTCAACGCCCTGCGGCTGAGTCCAGTGTCCGACAATCTTCGTGCGGCGCGCGTCGAACCTGCCACGAAACTTACCCTGCCCATCGGGCAACTCAAAAGAAACGGAATCCGCTTCCAGCTTCACCAGCGCGAAACGCCCCGCGATCTCCGCTTGCCAGGTGGCCCCTGTCTGCCTGACAAACAGCGTCCCGCGAACTTCCGGACCGAAGCGTTTTTTGGCTTCCCAAAGTCCGGCGAGCTCTTTTGCGGAAGTCGCTTGAGCGTTTGCAATCTGCGGCCGAGGCGCGATGAAAAGCGAAAGTGACGCGCACGTGATGGCCAGAATCAGAGCAGCTCTCATAGAAGAACCGAGGAACGATCGCCAATCGTTAGATAACAACTGTCCGCGAACGTTTTGCACGGGCGGGCGGCGGCGTCGCCGGGACAGTGGGCGAGCACGAATCCGGCGCTTCGACGTCAGACAGCGGTTTATCCAGGTCGTTGGCCGCGCCTTTGTTGACTACTCCGCCATGTTCTGTCGATGACGTGACTTGAGGGTTCCCCCAATAAGTAATCACGCCGCCGTTGGAAACGCTGGCGACCATTGTGCTTTGCGGGTTAGCGAGAATTCTCCCACCTTGTGCCACCGCGGCAGTGATGTTATTCGCAGAAATTGTGCGGGCGTCAACTGTGCCACCGTGACTGACAGCGAGACTCATTGCGGTCTGCTGCGGGAAATTACCGCGACTCTCGATCGTGCCGCCGTTGGCAGCGGAAATTGCCGTTATGAGCGGAGTCACAATCTCAACGTGAAGTTCGTATCCGCGGGGACACTTGTCGCGACATTTTTCGATGACCAGCTGCTGCTGCGAGACTGTTATCCGGGAAAGATCTCCACTGCCTTTGAGCATTGTCACTCGCTGTGGCGATCCATGTTGCAACACGGCTTTGACGCCTCCATCCAACTCGATTGAGGTGAACGGTGCGAGCGATACAGCTTGTTGCGGTTCCACCCTTACCACCGGCTCCATCTGAGTTTTCGTTGGTTGGACGGCTAACGAGAGCAACGCGAGACCGATAACGCCGGCCCCAAGCAGAATGCCACGAATTTTGTACATGTTCCTTCCTCCTAAGTTGTTTGAAGAGATGGCTCGGGCGTCCCGCCCGTGAAATCACGCGCAAGATGCGCGTGCCACTGAAACTGCATCAGCACTTATTTCTTCTGCGGCTTCAATTCCCAAAGCACGTTTACGATCACCCAGCGCCCGTTGAACTTCGCCATGTGCATGTAATCAACCCAGCCCGACATGACTGCTTTCACGCTGGCAGTATTCTCAAATACATCGAGGATGATCACGTCCTTTTGTTGATTCTCTTTCGGCGTGTCCTTGCCGCCGCCGCGCTTCACGCCCTGCACGAGCGTCATCGCGCTCATTTGATCCAGGCGGCTGCGGCCTTCCGGACTGTTGCGCACGATACGCTTGGCCAACTCAGGATGGAGCGCGCGTTCCATCCTTTCGGAGCTCGCTTCGTACCAGCCCTCAACATAGTCAAGCGCGGCTTGCTTGATTGCCTCTCGCTCTTTGTCAACGGTTGGTTCCTGAGCATAGGCTCCCGCGCAGCAAACCGTGAGAACCAAAACTGCTGTAGCGATGATTCTTTTCATCTTCGTCTTCCTTCCAGTTGATTTGATGCATTTTCATTTCGTGTTTGAAAGGTGCGACGCCACCACTTGCCAGCGCCCGTTCCGCTTAACGTAAGTGTCGGTATAGCGCTGCTCTTCTTTCGAAGCAATTTGGCCGTCACTCTGGTACTGCGTTATTACGCGGCCGATAAGAATCAGCGTGTCGCCATACACCCGCGCTTGAACATCTTCCGTGTGAAATTTAATCGAACGACCGGCGGGACGTGGTCTCTTTAGAGACGCGAGAATTTGCGCTTTAGTTTGCATCGAGCCGTTGGGAAACGTAATCGTAAAATCGTCGGCTACGATCGCATCCATCGCTTTTGTATCGTGTTGTTCATACGCATCCAGCCACGCACGTTCCAACTTCTGGACCGCGGCCACCGGACTCTCCTGCGGGAAAGCGACAGTGACAGCGACCGTGAGCGATAACGTCAGCAAAATCAGAGCAATGATTGTTTTCATAAGAGTAGCCTCAGAATTGCCACAGCTTGGACCCACCGGCCGGTTTTGGAAACTAGTTTGTGGTTAACGCCGAAGATTGCGAGGTGAAAACAGGCTGGGTTGTGGCGAAACATCGAATACTTGTCATGATGCCTCGGTCATGAGCTTCTGTATCCGATCCCGATAGCCGCGGCCGGTTTCCACTCGCGTCCCGTCCTTTAGCATAATGTCGTATTCTCCGCGAAACAGGGGACGCAATTCTTTGACTTTTTGAATGTTTACAATTCGTGAGCGGTGGATGCGCAGAAATTGGTTCGGATCCAATTTCTTCTCGAGATTATTCATCGTTTCCCGCAGAAGATGAGATTCAGTTCCCGCGTGCAACCGCACATAATTGTCGGCCGCCTCGATCCAATCAACTTCGGCCACGCTCAGGAAAAAGATTCGGCCCGCGGACTTGATCACCAATCGGTCCACGTATTTGTGCCGCGGCTGGAGATCGTCCAGCAAGCCCTGTAATCGTCGGCCCAGGTCGTCGATGTCCTTCCGCTCAATGTGCCGCCGCGCCCGTTCCAGCGCACCGGCAAAGCGCTCGTCGTCAAAAGGCTTAAGCAAATAGTCCAGGGCATGGACTTCAAAAGCGCGCAAAGCATAACGGTCGTAAGCGGTGACAAAGATCACGGCCGGCATGCGCTCCGGGCCAATCGCATCCACCACACCAAAGCCGTCAAGCTCGGGCATTTGGACATCAAGAAAGACCAAATCCGGAGACTCTATCTCAATCGTTTTCACGGCCTCGTGGCCATTGCGACATTCAGAAATGACTTCGAAGTCTTTTTCATTTCTGAGCTGCGCACGAATTCCACGTCGGGCGAGCGGCTCGTCGTCGGCAATGATCGTGCGAATCTTGTGCATGCGTTAAGTCTTGTCTGCGGCGCTCGAGCCGTTGCGAAATGGAATGAGGATGGTTACTTCCAAGCCACCACTGTCGGGACTGTGCATCTCGAAACTGTGATTCGCGCCATAAAGCTGGTCGAGTCTCGCTTGTGTGTTCGCCAGGCCGATTCCCTTCGTCAATCCTGCCGCACCGGCGGAGCCGAGACCCGCCCCGTTGTCACAGACTTTGAGGCGCACCATGCCGTTCTCTCTCTCCGCAGAGATATCAATCACCCCCGGTTGCGCCCGCGGCGCAATGCCATGTCGAATCGCGTTTTCGACCAGGGGCTGCAAGATGAGATTTGGCACGGTCGCAGTAAGGACCGCCGGGTCGATATTCATTCTGACCGTCAAACGATCATGAAAACGCGTCTGCTCAATTTGCAGATAGTTGTTTAGAAACTCGAGTTCTTCTTTTAACGAGACTTCATGTGTCGCGGCGTTATCAAGACTCGCTCGCAACAGATCGCTGAGTCTTGTCAGCATCCGGCGCGCGGCCGTCACATCTTCGCTCATCAGAACTGAGATCGAGTTCAGAGTATTGAAGAGGAAATGAGGATGGAGCTGCATGCGCAGCGCGTCGAGCCGCGCCTGGGTCAGCGTGGCTTCCAGTTGCGAAGCGCGCAACTCACGTTCACGATACTTTCGATAGTAATCGATTCCGTGAGTGAGGCCGATCATCATCCAATAGGTGAGTACTTCGGCATGAAAGCTCCCCGCGACCTGGGCGCGAAATGCGCGCCACAGCGACAGTCTGGAGTCCCCGAGTCCGAGCGACGATGTGATTAGAACGAAGAGCCCGAGCAGAAAAATTGAAATCAACGCGCTGGCGGCAAGATGTACAAAGCTGCTGACTAACCACCTTTGACGATCAATTGGGAAACGGCGAGCTAACCAGAGCATCAGCGGCGTTGCCGCAAACCAAAGACCTGCGCAGATCGACCAGATCACTACTGCGCGTTGGATGTTGGGGGGCGCGCCGGCGTAAGCCCGTCTGACTACGAGTTCACTGGCAAAGAAGAGAGCGAACGCCGCCCAACCAAAACCAATCAGAACCCATTTTGAAAGAGTTGAGTTAAGAGCGCGCTTGCGTTGCATGACGCGCTAAGCTTAGCGCCGATCCGATCGCACGCAAAAACGAATCCGAGCTGAACCTCGAGGTTGTGTGGCCAATGGTGAGTAATGAGGGGCGAAGCGCGCTGTTTGGTGAGAAGGCTTTCATTTCTCCGTGTCTCTGTGTGTCCTCTGTGACTCTGTGGTGAAAAACGTCCTACGCAAAGATCCACCACAGAGACACAGAGCGTTTCACAGAGACACAGAGCGAGGGCGAGGCACGACACCACTCGCCTCTTTCAAAAAAGGTCTAAACCAAAAGTCAGACTGTGAGAACTTAAATGTGGCGGCGAGCGTTAACGGCTCACTATTCGCTCGAACTCTTCCGGCGGCGGCTCGAAAAAGTTCATCGCGCTCGAGTTTTCCATAGTCGTTTGATCGGTTGAGAAAATTCCCGACACGCGCATCTTGAATTCGTCCGGATTGCTCGCGTTGTGAATCGCTTCTTCGTAGGTGATCTCGCGCGCCTGAAGCAACTGGAAAAGCGACTGATCGAATGTCTGCATGTTGTATTGCGACGCGCCATTCGCGATCGCCTCGCGAATTAACGAAGTCTTGTCTTCGTTGACGATGTAATCGCGAATCAGCGCCGTCGAAACCAGCACTTCGACGGCCGGTACACGTTCCGAGCCTTTTGCGCCGCGCACCAGTCTCATCGAAATCACCGCTTTCAGAATTCCGGCCAACTGAATGCGCACAGACTTCTGTTGATGCGATGGGAACGATGAAACGATGCGCATGATCGTTTCGGTCGCGTCGAGTGTGTGCAACGTCGATAACACGAGATGTCCGGTCTCAGCCGCGGTCAGGGCGGTGCTGATCGTTTCCAGGTCGCGCATCTCACCGACCAGGATCACGTCCGGATCCTGACGGAGCGCGCCGCGCAAAGCTTCCGCGAACGAACGCGTATCAACGTCGACCTCGCGCTGGGTGACAAAGGCCACCTTGTCGCGATGTAGAAACTCAATCGGATCCTCAATGGTTACGATATGACCAGACCGCGTCGTGTTGATGCGATCGATCATCGCCGCCAGGGTCGTCGATTTGCCTGAGCCGGTTGCGCCGGTCACGAGAATCAAGCCGCGTCGCTCTTCGGCGATTCGATCAATTACCCCTGGCAAGCCCAGCGCCGCTGACGTCTTGCTCTGATCGGGAATCACGCGCAGAACGATACTCACCGTGCCGCGCTGTTGAAAAATGTTCGCGCGAAAACGCCCCAGCCCTTTGACGCTGTAAGCGATGTCGACTTCAGAAACTTCCTTCAGCTTCTGTTTCTGGCGGTTCGACATCATCGAGAACGCCATGTCGAGCGTGTCTTCGGGACAAAGCTTCGGCGCGTCGGCGACGGGATAAAGTTCACCGCCGATGCGCATGATGGGGAACGAACCCGCTTTTAAGTGCAGGTCAGAAGCGAAGTGCGCGGTAGCGGTGACGAGCAAATCGTCAATTTTGACAGACATATAGCTTTATTAATCCTTGCCGAGGGTTTCGGTTAACTTCGGAGAGGTATGGGCAAGAACTGGACTGAATCGGTCAGGCGAGAGCGCCTTGGAGCGGGACCTGAACCATCTTAGCGGTTCGCTTCGAAGCCGGTCAACGAAATTGTTATTGTGTCTAAAAACACGGCTGATCCGCGGCGAAGTCAGTACCATGCGCGTGAGCGAATGGGTCTCTGGCGTCAACGAGCATTCATCCTTGCCCCATCCGCTAACGCGGATGGTACTGACTCGCCGCTGCCGTTCTGTTATATTCGGCGCCTCGCAAACATGATTGAGCCAGAAACAGCTCACACCGATCGCGTGCAGTGGGCGAAGGTAATCGACCACACTCGCTGCATTGGATGTCACGCGTGCACGACAGCCTGTAAGTCCGAGAACATTGTTCCGGTCGGCGTCACGCGAACTTACGTAAAGCACGTTGACGTCGGCGTCTGGCCGCAAGTGCGCCGCGCGCACCAGGTAACGCGCTGCAACCAGTGTGCGCACGCGCCATGTGTGACGGCGTGCCCGACGGCCGCGATGTTCAAACGCGCCGACGGCATCGTCGATTTCGACAAATCGATCTGCATCGGCTGCAAAGCCTGCATGGCTGCCTGCCCGTACGACGCTATCTTCATCAATCCCGAAGATCACTCAGCCGAGAAATGTAACTTCTGCGCGCATCGCATCGATGTGGGGCTCGAGCCGGCCTGCGTGGTCGTATGTCCCACGCAGGCAATTCTGGTCGGGGACATAAACGATCAGTCTTCATACGTCGCGCAGATTGTGAATCGCGAAGCGGTAAACGTCCGCCGGCCTGAGAAAGAAACGCTGCCTAAGCTTTTCTACAAAGGCGCGCATCAGGCGACGCTCGATCCCCTGGCGGCGCGACGCCCGGAAGCCGGCCTCTTCATGTGGAGTGAACAGCAGCAGTCGCCAGATCATGTTGTCTCTGGTAATCCGACGTACAACAACAGCTCGGCTGCAGCTTTATTGAGTTACGACGTGGCGCATTCAATTCCCTGGGACTGGCGCGTCAGTTTGTACACGTGGACGAAGGGAATTGCGAGTGGCGTCTATTTGGTTGCAGCGCTGCTCGTACTGTTTGGATTCATGCCGCCTTACGATCCGCTCTGGTTATGGGTGGCGCCGATTGTTTCGGGCGCGTTTCTGGGCATCACCGGACTGCTATTGATTTGGGACCTGGAGCATCCCGCGCGGTTCTACATGATCTTTACTAAAGCGCAGTGGCGAAGTTGGTTGGTGAAAGGCGCGTTCATTATTGCGGGATATTCCATTGTTCTCGCGTTACATTTTGTTTTTAGTACCTTGGGATTTAACCGTCCCACGACTCTGGACTGCGCTTATTGTGCCCCGCCATGGACTGATCGACTGCATTTCTGGTTGATAGTTCCCGGGATTCCGCTGGCCACACTCACCGCGATCTACACCGCTTACCTTTTCGCGCAGGCAAAGGCGCGCGACCTTTGGCAGAATCCTTTGCTGCCGCCGCACCTGCTGGTTCAGGCTTTGTTGCTGGGCTCTGCAGTGATGTTGTTGTTCGCAGCATTGACGCGATGGACATATCTCTCCGCTCGTCAGTTCGGAGCGATAGCGCCAGATCTCAACTTCTGGCATTGGATTGTGTTTGTTTCGAGTTTGCTTCACCTCTTAATGATTTGGGGTGAGGTGTCGCTCACGCATTCGACTTCACATGCACGTCTGGCAATTTGGGAAATGAAGAGCGGCCGGTACCAGAACGTGTTCTGGGCGGGAGTGGCGTTGTCGGTCGCAGGGGGAGCGCTCCCCTTGCTGGCGATTCTGGCTTACGTGGAAGCCTCGATGGGCGTGGCCGGTGCACCTTTGGCCATGATTGGAATGATGCTTTACGAGCACGCGTACGTGCAGGCGGGACAAGCGGTGCCGCTGGCGTGAGTTGGAGTGCGCCTTTGGAGTGCGCCGGCTTGACGGCGCTTTGGATCGCCTTGAGAAGAGCGGGGCACTAGCCCGACCGTGAGGGAGGGCTCCAACAGAGCTTAAATGAGCCCTCCCTAACGGTCGGGCTACTGCCCCGATACAGCGACTGAGGTACGCAATGGTTGATCGTACTGAATGGATTAAGCGTCAAT
>DATEPC010000077.1:0-50133 GCA_035273405.1 Pyrinomonadaceae bacterium
TCAAGCAGTCGAGAACAAATTTAATCCGGCGTCTGCGATCAAGCTGGGAACGGCCCTGGCAGCGCTGAGAAGTCTCGGACCGAATCATCGCTTTGTCACATCGCTGTGGGCGGCCGGCACAATTGATCGCGCCACCGGGACGTTGAATGGCGATCTCGTGATCAGCGGCCGCGACCCGTCATTCCGTTACGAACACGCGGTGATGCTGGCGCGGCAGTTGAACGAACTGGGGATTAAGAGGGTCACGGGAAATCTGATTGTCGCGCCAACCTTTACGATGAATTTTGACTGGTCGGCCAAACGATCAGGTGAAGAATTCGCCGACTCAGTTGATTCGGCGACGCGTTCCGGCGCCGCGACCCGGGCGTGGCTGGACGATCGATTACTGACCGGTGACAAGCAGAGTCTCAGCTCAGTGCCGAGTGTGGTGATCGGCGGAGAGATCGTTATTGGGTCGGCCCCGCCGCGAGCGAAAGCTCTTGTCACCCGCAGATCGAGCAAGCTGGTCGACATTCTCAAAGCGTTGCTGTGCTACTCGAATAACTTCATGGCCGATCGCCTGGGCGAGACATTCGGCGGTCCCGAAGCCCTGCGCATGCTTCTGATCGATTGGCTCAAGCTGAATCCGGATGAAGTGTGGTTAGCTACGGCGAGCGGCCTTGGCGTCAATCGCGTCACGCCGCGCGCGATGATGGCGATTCTGCGTGGCCTGCGCGACGAGCTGCGCAAAAACAATCTGAAATTGTCCGACATCATGCCGGTGGGGGGGATCGACCCGGGCACGCTTGAAGATCGCTACACCGATGCGTTCACGCGTGGCAGCGTCATCGCAAAAACCGGAACGCTAATCAGCACTGATGGCGGCGCCAGCTCGCTGGTCGGACAAATGAATACGAAGAGCGGCCGCGTTGTTCTGTTCGTTATCATGAACCAGCGCGGCAGCGTCGTGCGGTTCCGCTACAATCAGGATGCGATCGTGGCCGCGATTCAAAACACACTCGGCGGGCCGGCGCCATTTGCTTATCGTCCGGTGGGTCTTTCAATAAGACTCGCGAATTCAAATTACGAAGCCGCAAAGGCCGCGGGCGAATACGAACCACAAAACCAGTAGTTGCTGGTCAGTTGTCAGTAGTCAGTCGTCAGTTGTTCCGCGCTTTACGCCATAGCACTTACCGTTTACATTCTGAGGGCTACAACAACTGACAACTGACAACTGACTGCCGCCTTCATGCCTGACATCCTTCTCGTCGAAGACAAAGAGAGCCTGCGGCGCGTCTTGCGCATGACCCTGGAAAATGCGGGCTACTCTGTGACCGAGGCCGCGGATGCGCGCGAGGCCATCAACGAGATCGGACGCGTTCCTCACAAAATTGTCTTGACTGATTTGCGCATGCCGAACGGCTCAGGCATTGACGTGCTGCACGCCTCAAAGAATGCCGACAGTGACGTGCCGGTAATTGTGATGACGGCGTACGGCTCGATCGATGAGGCCGTGCAGGCGATGAAGGACGGCGCGCACGACTTTCTGCAAAAACCTGTCGATTCCAATCACCTGCTGCTCCTGGTTGAGCGGGCGCTCGAGCAATCGCGTTTGCGAACTGAGAACCTTCTGCTGCGTGAAGAGTGGTCGAAGCGTTATGGCTTTCCACGCATCATCGGCGAGTCGGAGGCGATTAAGCGCGCAGTTGGTGGGACTCAGCGCGTAGCGACAACTGACGCCACCGTTTTGCTGTTGGGCGAGTCGGGCACAGGCAAAGAGCTGTTCGCGCGCGCGGTGCACCATCTTTCCAACCGCCGCGACAAACCATTCGTGGCGATCAACTGCGCGGCAATTCCCGAGACGCTAATCGAGAACGAATTGTTCGGTCACGAGCGCGGCGCATTCACCGGCGCCGGCGAGCGACGGCTCGGCAAATTTGAATTAGCCGCCGGCGGAACGGTGTTTCTCGATGAGATTGGCGAGCTGCCACTCGCCGTGCAGGGAAAACTTCTGCGCGCGATTGAAGAGAAGTCGGTAGATCGCATCGGCGGCAAAGCCCCGATTCCTGTCGATGTGCGCATCGTGGCGGCGACAAACAAGGACTTGCGCGCGGCGGTCGACAAGTCGGAGTTCCGCGGCGACCTCTTTTTCCGCCTCGCAGTGTTTCCGATCGAGATTCCACCCTTGCGCGATCGTGGTGAAGATGTCGTTTTGCTCGCTCACCACTTTGCGGCCCAGCTCGGAAAAGAATTACGGGGCAGGGAAGCGACGCTCGGCGAGCGGAGCCTGGCAGCCATGCGCGCGCACGCATGGCCCGGAAACGTTCGCGAGCTCGAGAATGCGATCGAGCGAGCGTGCATCCTTGCGGATAGCGCCAGCCTCGAGCCGACTGATCTCGGATTCGGGAGCGAGCAATCCTGGGATGTAAAAACGTTGGGCTTCGACACCTCTGGAACTCTGGGCGAGGCCGCAGATCGAGCGGTGAGACTGGTTGAGCGACAAAAGATCAAAGAAGCTCTCGCGGCTCACAATGAAAACAAGACGGCCACTGCCGAAGTGCTCGGGGTGAGTTACAAAACGCTCTTGATGAAGATTAAGGAGTACAATCTTTGACTCACAATGAGTGACCCGCCGAAGCAAAGCCCAAAGTCCAAAGTCCAAAGTCCAAAGTCCGAAAACACACCGGTGTTGGCAAAGGAAAACGAAGGTCTCAAATCCGGTCGCAACGCCGGCGAAATCGCGGGCGAGACGACTGGAGTCGTGGGCGCGAGCACCGGCGCGTTTCCGCGCCAGCCTGCAACTGAACCGTCCAGACGCGATAGCGGAAGATCGGCGCTGATGGTCGGCGCCGGCATCCTGCTGAGCCGCATCATAGGCGTTATCCGGCAACGCGTTTTTGGACATTACCTGGGCATCTCGGACTCAGCCGGCGCATTCAACGCGGCGTTTCGCATTCCAAACTTTCTTCAGAACATCTTCGGCGAAGGCGCACTTTCCGCCTCGTTCATTCCGGTTTACGCAAAGCTGCTCGCGACCAAAGACGAAGAAGAAGCTTCGCGAGTAGCTGACGCGATCTTCACGCTGCTGGCGCTGGCGACCTCAGTGATTGTGGTTGTCGGTGTTTTGATTACGCCGCAAATCATCACGGTCATTGCGCCCGGATTCACCGGATCGACGCGCGAGCTGACGATTCAACTGGTCCGAATCTTTTTTCCCGGCGCGGGCCTGCTGGTTTTGTCGGCCTGGTGTCTCGGCGTTCTCAACAGTCATCGGCGCTTCTTTCTTTCCTACACCGCGCCCGTCGTTTGGAACCTGGCCATCATTGCGACGCTCGTCTGGTTCGGCAGCACCTCGGATCAGGCGAGATTGGCTGTAGTAGCTGCCTGGGGGTCAGTGGTGGGCAGTGCGCTTCAGTTCGGAGTGCAGCTGCCGACGGTTTTCAGATTAATCAAGCGCGTGCGCCCGGTACTCGACGTGGTCAGCGCGAATGTGCGGCAGGTCATCAAGAATTTCTTCCCGGTCTTTGTCAGCCGCGGCGTCGTGCAAATCAGCGCGTTCGTCGATTCGATGCTCGCCAGCTTAATTAGTCCGCAGGCGGTCGCCGCATTGATGTACGCGCAGAGTCTCTACACGCTGCCGGTGAGCCTGTTTGGAATGTCCGTTTCAGCGGCTGAGCTGCCTGAGATGTCGAGCGCGGTCGGAACCAGCGAAGAAGTCGCGGCGACTTTGCGCAAGCGGCTTAATGCAGGACTGCGACGCATCGCTCTGTTCATCGTGCCATCGGTCGTAGCGATGTTGACGTTGGGCGACATCATGACGGCGGTGTTGTATCAAACCGGCAGGTTTGATCGCAGCGCGTCGATCTATGTCTGGGGAATCCTCGCCGGTTCGACGATCGGTTTGTTAGCTTCGACGTTGGGCCGCTTGTATGCGTCAACTTATTACGCGCTGCACGACACGCGCACGCCACTGCTTTACGCGGCGCTGCGCGTGTCCACGGGCATTGCGCTCGGATACGTGATTGCGTTGTACGGGCCGGACTGGATCGGCATCGATCAGAAATGGGGCGCAGCCGGTTTGACGGCCGCGTCGGGCATCGCGGGCTGGATTGAATTTATCCTGCTGCGTCGCACGCTGAATAAAAGAATCGGCCGCACGGGGCTGCCTGCCGGATACATGGCGAAGCTTTGGGTTTCGGCAATCGGCGGCGCCGCGCTCGGATGGGGAATCAAGCTTCTCATCGGCCCGCGGCACCCGGCGATTGTCGCTTCACTTGTGTTAATCCCTTACGGCCTCGTCTACTTTGGGCTCGCGTGGGTATGGCGCGTTCCAGAAGCGGCCGCCGTCATCAATCGAAGTCTGTCCACGCTGCGATTGAAGTCGTAACGCAAAATAAAAAGGCTCCACCGGAGTGGAGCCTTACAAGCCAGCGCTGTTGCGGCAGTGACTATTCCGCTGCCATGCATCTGGTATTGTCACCCCGGACATCGCGTGCGACATCGGCAATGAGTACGCCATCGGCGATAAGTACGCCGTCCGCAACGAGTACGCCGCGGCCGTCCGCAACGAGCACGCCGCGGCCGTCGGCTAACAGAGTGCCATCTGACAAGAGAACGCCGTCGCCGATCAGCACGCCATCGCCAATCAGGACACCGTCGCTGAGCAGCACGCCGTCACTGAGAAGGACGCCATTCGTCATGAGGACAAAGCCGTCGCTCATCGTGAGGCCTTTGCTCACCATGATGTTGTCGCTGAGCAGTACACCGCTCGACAGCATCGTGTTGTCGCTCAACAGCACGCCATCAGAGATCAGCACTCCATCCGACAAAAGAACGCCTTGACCGTAAACGGCCTGGTATTTCGTGATGAGCGCCGCGCCTGTGGCCCAGTTGTGATTGAAGATAACTCCCTGCGACCAGTTAAACGGCTGGCCGGCGATGGTCGTCGTCGTGGCCGGCATTGAGCTGGTCAAAAGTGGTGAACCGACTGTAGTGGTGCTCGACAAATCTGTCCGGACGGCTTTCGCCAGTCGGACCGCGCCTTCCAGGTTCACCTCGCCGGCGCCCTGTTCCAACATGTTGTAGCCGTTCAAAGACTGCGCCGTGTACATGAGGATCATCTTCACCATGTTCGGCGTCAGACGCGGATTGGCCTCGAGCATCACCGCCACTGCGCCGGCAACTATCGGAGTTGAGACCGAGGTGCCGCTCAGACGCATGGTGCCTTTGCCGCTTTGCGAACTGCAGTCCGCAACACAAAGTTCGGGATTAGCCGATACCAGCCTATTCGCCGGCGCGGCCGCTCCAATAATCTTGTTACCAGGCGCGGCAACGTCAGGCTTGATTAGGTTGTCGTAATGCTTAACGCCTTGAGTGTCTGTCCAGTAGCTGCGCGTTGGGCCTCTCGAACTGAACGTGGCGATTGCATCGTCGCTGCGAGCATCACTGCCGAACGTGTTCACTGCACCGACGGTGATCGCTGACGGTTCGTTACCGGGCGAGTGAATCCGGCCGTACAATTTTGAGTGCGTAGCGTCTTTGCCGTCATTTCCGGCGGCCGCGACTACCACGATGCCGGAGTTCGCGAGCCAGCGAACCATGCGACATACAGGATCGTTCTTATACGAATCTACGGCCACGGCGCCAAGGCTGAGATTCACGACGCGGATGTTATATGTGTTCCGGTAATACCAAACGGCATAGAGGGCCTGAAGCAAGCCCGATGTCGAACCGATACCCTGCGAGTTCAGCACGCGAAAGTTTAGCAAGTTCGCGCCGCCGGCGATGCCGCCGTACGGGCCATTCGGCGCGGCAATCATCGACGCCACGAAGGTGCCATGGCCGTAACGATCTTCTGTAGTGCCTTCGCCGGTAAAGTCACGGCTGTAAACGATGCGGCCGGCCAGACTCTTCTGCCTCGGCGAGATACCTGAATCAAGAACTGCGACACCAATGCCGGTTCCATCCATACCCACATTGCGCGGATTCGCCAGCATGGCCTGTTCACCAATCGTGGTCTCTACGTGGCCCAGGCCTTTAAGCGGCCGATCGAGCGAAACGTACTTTGCCCAGTCACTTGACGCGATTTCGGAAACTGCGGAGGTCGGAACTTCAACTGTCAGCGTCTTGAAGCGAGCGATTTCGGTGCTGGCTGTGACACCCCACTCGGTCATCTTGGCGCGAAGCTCTGGGTTGTTCAGGTCACTGACCTGAAGGATCACTTTTACGGTGGCCGGCGCGCCGGGAGCCTCAATTACCTCGCGCAACTCGTCCGATAGTTTTTCGCCGGTGAACTCTTCAGTGTCGGCGGTTTCGGCGTTAGCTTCTTCGTTGTTCGTTTCGTTAGCAGCGGTCGCGTCCGTGACTTCAATTGTGGTAAATAGCGACGCCAGCTTCTCGTCGCCGGCTATCGCGTCCTGGAATGTGCCCTGCGCCGAAGCGCCGATGCACTGGAATTTGCCGGCCGCGATTGCTTCGCGCACAAATTCGGAAACAGTCGCGTCGAACGCGGCTGACGTTCCCACGAGCGTGTGAATTGGATCAATAACGAGGATGACTTTGGAATCTGAATTTTCGATTTCGGAGAGAACCGCCGTAAGCGTCGTTTTCAGTTGTTCTGCAGTTTTTGTGTCGCGGAACAGTTTGTCCAGGTCGAGTTTCAAGACGCGCCGGCCCATCAATTCTTCCGGTCCTTGTCCGCGAGCAATCTGACGGGCAACGCTGGCGATTACGACATTGCGCTCAGCCTGCGAGTCGGTCAGCAACAAAGGATTGTTTTGCTCGGCCAGAATCGCTAGCGCGCGGCTGGTCTCTTTAGCCTGGTCGCTAAACGAATCGAATTTGCCCTGCTCGGCGGCGGCAGTAATGTCGCGGGTGTATCGCGCGAGGGGGCTGGGGGCGGCTGGCTCGTTAACCTGTGCCTGGGCGCTGTCGCTGACCAGGATTCCCAGCAAGAGGGAAACGGCTATCGTCGCCGCTGTCAGCGACCGCCAGAGGTTGGGGGATTTGTTTGTGTGTCTCATTTCGAAGCGTCTCTCCGCTTTTTTCGTCTTCTACAGCGCGGAATGCAGAATTCCCGCACCAGGCTGTAAACCAAGGCGCGTGCCATGAGCGAAAGTGCGTTTTTGGGCGGTTTTCGTAGAATTCGGGCCTTTGGCAGATCAGTCAATTCGGTCAGCTTGAGAGCTTTTTTTCAGTCTGACCGACGGATTCCACGAGAAAACGAGGCGCTACGGAAATATTTTTTGGAGAAGAGCCGGCATTGTTTCTTTAGTTAGGCATCCCGGAAAGACGGATTGGTTGGTGCAGCGGCAAGCGGCGGGGAAAACCCCTGGCCGCTCGTTTTGTATTTGGGTTCTGAGAGCGCGGGCATCCCTGCCCGCAAAGTTCGGATAGGGCGGCGACCGAGCGGGACATTAGCCGGACCGTCAGGGAGGGCTCCAAGTACGTTACTCAAATGAGCCGTCCCTAACGGTCGGGCTAATGCCCGAGCGAGCTCCGCAGGCTACCGCGATGGATGTCCTCTAATTGACCCTCCTCTAACCTTCTCCTTATCATCGCCGCGTGCAACCTGTTCTTAGTTCATCGCAGATGCGCGAAATCGACCGCGTGACTGAGCGTTACGGGATCCCTTCGCTCGTGTTAATGGAGAACGCCGCCGCCGCAACCGCGCGAGTTATAGCCGCAAGTTTCCCAAGCGACATCGCGAACAGATCAGTGCTCGTGTTGTGTGGCCGAGGGAACAACGGAGGTGACGGTGCGGCTGCCGCCCGGTTGCTGGCGCACGCCGGCGCAAATGTGACTGCGATTCTGTTCGGCAACATCGCGGACACGAAAGGGGATGCACGCACAAACTTCGAAGCCTTGACGAGCCTGGCCGGGGACAGCTCAGCAGCGAAGGGAGTGGTTCGACTGATCGAGTGTACGAGCGACAATGATTACCAAAGCTCAGTCAATGAGAGACTAAGTGAGTCGCCCGATGTAATCGTAGATGCGCTGTTCGGTACGGGTCTGACGCGTCCGCTTCAGGGAGTTCATGCTGAAACCGTTCGACGCGTCAACGCGTTGCGGAATTTTGCGAGCACTAACCCGCTGGTTGTTTCGATCGATGTTCCTTCCGGGTTGAATGCCGACTCGCCAGAACCGATTGGCGAAGCCGTTCAAGCGGATCTCACCGTGACGATGACGGCCCCGAAGATCGCGAACGTTCTTCCGCCGGCTTCAAACTACAACGGCCGGCTAATCGTTGCCGACATCGGCTCGCCCGCGGAGTTCATCTCGAAAGCAGCGACCGATCTGTTTCTCACCGAAGAAACCGACGCGCGACGTTGGCTCGTTGAAACGCGCTACACCCCGGACTCTTACAAGAACACTCACGGGCACGCCATCATAGTTGCCGGCGCGCGCGGCTTCACCGGCGCCGCGGGGTTATGCGCCAATGCGGCGATGAATGCTGGAGCAGGGCTGGTGACGGTCGCGACACCGGCGTCGGCACAGCCGCTAGTCGCAACGCAGGTGATGGCGGAGGTTATGACGGCGGCATTGGCGGAAACAGATCGCGGAGCAGTGAGCGACGATGCGTCTGGTTTCTTTTCAAAATTCAGCGAGAAAGCTGACGTGATCGCGATTGGACCCGGACTCTCGTCTGAAGACGATCGTACGCGAAAGTTCGTTCGGCGAGTCGTCGAAAACAGGCGGACCCCTGTCGTAGTAGACGCCGACGGTTTGAATTGTCTGTCTCCCTGGCCGGGCGATTTGCGCGGCTCGGCAGAGCTACCGATTGTCTTGACCCCGCATCCGGGCGAGATGCTTCGGTTGATGGGAACTTCCGATAAGAGCGCCTTAAACGATCGAATCGCGGCGGCACGCAAGTTAGCGACTCAACACGAAGTGGTTCTTTTGCTGAAGGGTGGCCGGTCACTGGTCGCTGCACCCGACGGCCGCGTTTTCCTGAACTCAACCGGCAACGCCGGCTTGGGGACGGCAGGTGCAGGCGACACTTTAACTGGCGTGGTCGCGGGATTCCTGGCGCAGGCGAAGAGTAGTGAAAGGGTCAGTGCGCTCGATACAGTGATCGCAGCGCTTTATGTCAGCGGCCTCGCCGGCGATTTAGCCGCGCGTGAACTTGGCATGCGCTGCATGGTCGCATCAGATATCCGTGAGCACCTGAGCGCTGCTGTCTGTTCGATCGATCCGCGTGGAGAACAACCGAGATGACAGCCGCGACTCAAGCTATTCCAACAGGCGAGTTCATTTCGAACAACGAGCAGGAGACCTTTGACCTCGGCGTGCGCATCGGTCGGCAACTTCACGGTGGAGAGATCCTTCTCCTTAACGGCTCGCTGGGGGCAGGGAAGACTGTTTTCGTCAAAGGTATCGCGCAGGCGCTGGACGTCGATGAAGACGACGTCAGCAGCCCTTCGTTCACGCTGGTCAATCCCTACCGGGGGCGACGGCTTCTCTATCACATCGATCTCTATCGCCTCGATGAAGGCGCGTCTGCCGCCCACGCGGTGGATCTCGACGAACTGCTTTCAGATGAAGAGGCGGTGACAATCATCGAATGGGCTGAACGAATGGGCAGATATCCATTACCCCCCGCGGCTTGGAGCATTTTAATCACTGGTGATGGTGACGCGCCGCGTAAGATTTCAATAAATGAACTAGAATAGCTGCTAAGGAGAAATTAATAATGCAATATCCAGAAGAGTTTATTAAGCCGTTCCGGGAAGAATTGACCCGGCTTGGTGTCGAAGAGTTGCGAACGTCCGAAGCGGTTGATGCGGCAGTCCAGCAATCGGCCGGGACGCTTATGATCGTGGTTAACTCAATTTGCGGATGTGCCGCGGGCAAGGCGCGCCCAGGGGTGGCGCAGGCTTTGAAGCACGAAATAAAGCCGGATCGAGTAGCGACAGTTTTCGCCGGCGGCGACTTGGAAGCCACGGCCAGAGCGCGCAGCTACTTTACCGGTTATGCACCCTCGTCTCCGTCAATCGGGATTTTGAAAGACGGGAAGTTGGTTTACATGATGGAGCGTTGGCAAATTGAAGGTAAGGGCCCCGCCGACATCTCTTCAGATTTGATCAAAGCTTTCGAGCAACACTGCGCGGATCCAGCCTGAAGTCTGCTGTTTCAAGCCTTTAATCTAGAGGCGTTAACGATGGCTAGACGCGCAGCGGTTTTCTGTAGCCCAGCCGTTTACGGCTGGGCCACAGAAAAGGTTTTTTTACATAGCCGTAAACGTTGTGAAAACAACATTCCGCCGCGCCGATCCCGCTTGCCGCGGCGGTTTTTCGTGCGCCAATAGTGGCAAGACCCTTGTGCTATGATCGCGCCGATGGCGCTCAGATCTTCTATCTCCCTCGACACACGCATCCTGGATTTGCCCCCAAATATTGCGCGGCTTGGCCCGGAGGGGGCGCGGAAACTTGCGCTCGGCCTGGCCGAACTTTCTCGCGGAAAAGACATCAACTCAGTCACCGTCGAAGATCTTCTGCTCTACCTTCCGACGCGTCATGAAGATCGTTCGCGCATGCTTGAAATTCGTGAGCTGCAGAACGAACAAGAAGCGTCGCTTGATCTGACAGTGCGTATCGCGAAACCCCGCTACATTGGCCGGTCGCGATTTATCTTCTCGGTTTCCGCAAGCGACCAGAACAATACCGGACCTCAGGTCTTGATCGAATGGTTTATCTCCGGCCAACGCGCCAGACAGATTGTCGAGTTCTACACAAAGAGATTCGTGCGCGGAACGCGCTTCATCGCATTCGGAAAGTGGCAGCTCGATAAACTGGGTACCTTCTGTCTGAAAGTGCACAAGCCCGATGAGCTCGAGGTCATTTCAAGTGATGAAGGAGACGGCGATTCGTTACTCTCCGCAATTCATGTCGGCCGTTGCGTTCCCGTATATCGAAAAATCGGCGATGTCCGTCCGAAGCAGCTCCGCGAGATTCTTCATCGCGTGCTTGCCGATCTGCCCGACGACGCCATCAAGGAAAATCTGCCCGGCGATTTGCGCCAGCGACAAAAGCTAACCGGGCGCGCCGTGGCTTTGCGCCAAATTCATTTTCCACCGGGCGAAGCATCGCTTGATGAGTACGAGCGCGCGCGCAGCCCGGCCCACCACCGCCTGATATTTGAGGAACTCTTTTGGCTTTCACTCGCGTTGTCGGTAAAGCGCGGTCATCGCACAAAAGAGAGGAAAGGCGCGAAGTTTAAGATCGACGACGTAATCAAACGCCGCATCAAATCGGTCCTGCCGTTCAGTCTCACCGAAGCGCAACGGAAAGTCGTCAAAGAAATCTTTCGCGACATGAAATCTGACGCGCCGATGAACCGGCTACTTCAGGGCGACGTCGGCAGCGGCAAAACAATCGTCGCGCTGATTTCGATGCTGACGGCGATGGAGAATGGCTATCAAACCGGGCTCATGGTGCCGACTGAAATTCTCGCCGAACAGCATGCGCGAAATATCAAACGCATCCTGGCGAAGTCGCCTTACCGCGTCGAAGTGCTCACTGGCTCTCTGAAAACCGGCGAGAAACGCGGGCTGCACGCCGCCATTGCGGCCGGCGATGTCCATGCGTGCATAGGCACGCACGCGCTGATTCAGGAAAACGTCCGGTTCAAGAACTTCGGGCTGGCGGTTATTGATGAGCAGCATCGCTTCGGGGTCATGCAACGCGCCGAGCTGCGCGAGCGCGGCTTGAACCCCGACGTGCTCGTCATGACGGCCACGCCGATTCCGCGTTCGCTGGCGATGACTGTCTACGGCGATCTCGATGTTTCGATCATCGATGAAATGCCGCCCGGTCGCACGCCGATTGTGACCAAAGTGTTCGCGGACAATGCCGACGATCGAAAAGATGTGAAGCGCCTGTTGACGCAGGAGCTCCGCTCAGGCCGGCAAGTGTACGTGGTTTATCCACTGGTCGAGGAATCCGAGAAGCTCGACCTGCGCGACGCGACGCGGCGATTCGAATATCTGCGCGACCAGGTCTTTCCCAAATTCTCAGTCGGTTTGCTGCACGGCCGGATGAAGCCGGAAGAAAAAGAGCAGGTGATGCGCGGGTTTGGTAGTGGCGAAATTCAGATTCTGGTTTCGACGACAGTCATTGAGGTTGGCGTCGATGTGCCGAACGCATCAGTGATGGTGATCGAGCATGCGGAGCGCTTTGGCTTGTCGCAGCTGCATCAATTGCGCGGTCGTGTCGGTCGCGGCGCGGAACAGAGTTATTGCGTGCTGCTGGCTTCAGACAAGCAAACCGAAGTCGCGCGTGAACGTCTGGGCATCATGGAAGAAACTAACGACGGGTTCAAAATCGCCGAGAAGGATCTGGAGATTCGCGGCCCGGGCGAGATCATGGGCACGCGCCAGGCGGGTTTGCCTGAGTTCCGCATCGCGAACCTCGTGCGGGATCTCGATATTCTGCAAGCTGCGCGGAAGGAAGCAGAGCTTTACGTTTCTCAACGATCAAATTCGCCGGCGACCGCGGAATTAATGAAGCGAGTTCAGAAAGATGCGCGGTTAAAGCTGGCGGCCGTTGGATGAGACTCCCAGCGACGGCTCTGCCGCCCGATGTGCGGAAAGGCTATGCCTTTCCGTCGTGCGGTTCTCCGAATTGGGGGCTGCGCCCTCCAACTAGTCTGGGCATAGCCCGATCAAATCTTAGCGCGATTCGGTAAGGCAGAGCCTTACCGCACATCAGTCGGTGGAGCCGAAGTTCATGCGAGTCATTTCCGGCAAATATCGAGGTCGGCAGTTGAAGGGTCCGCCGTCTGCACAGACGCGGCCCACTTCGGATCGTTTGCGGGAGACGCTGTTTAATGTGCTCGCTCCGCGAATTGAAGGCGCGCGGTTTCTCGACCTGTGCGCCGGCACGGGCGCGGTCGGAATTGAAGCGTTATCGCGGGGAGCCGAACACGTGACGTTCGTCGATAAGTCGCGAAAGATGTGCGGATTGATTGAAGCGAATCTTGACGCTTTAAAGATCGAATCAGAAAACGTGGACGTTGTCGGTGCCGACGCGACGGCGTGTCTTAAGAAGTTCGCTAAACAAATTAAGCCCTCCCTGACGGCCGGGCTAATGCCCCGACTTCCGGGACCGTTCGACATTATCTTCTTCGATCCACCTTATGCGGGGGATTACGAGGCGGTGTTGAGTTTCGTTTCTGAGTACAGGGCCCCACTACTGTCCGACGAAGGCATTGTGGTCGTCGAACATTACAAGAAGAAAGAGTTGCCGGCCGAGTTCGGTTCGCTGAAGTGTTACCGCACCTTGAAGCAAGGCGATTCGGTGCTGAGTTTCTTCAAGAGAATCGAGTGACGCCTAGTTCGCGGCTTTGCCGCCTGATGTGCGGAAGGCCTACGGCCTTCCGGCAGCTCGGAGTCTTAAAATTCTCGCGGCGAGGCTGAGCCCTCGCCGCGCGGAGAATCAAGGGCGGGGTCCGGTAAGGCAGAGCCTTACCGCACATCAGACGGCAGAGCCGCCGCTCATTCTCTCGCAGAGATATATCCCACCCGCTGACGCAGGTGGTACTGACCTCATCACTTCAGTAGAATCCTTTCAATGCTCGTTCTCGGAATTGAAACCTCTTGTGATGAAACTGCCGCGGCGGTTATCCGCGACGGCCGCGAGATCGTTTCATCCGTAATCGCCTCGCAAATCAAGACCCACGAGAGATTTGGCGGAGTCGTGCCGGAGCTGGCTTCACGCGAACACCTCGACAAGATCGTGCCGATTGTTGAAGAAGCCCTGGCGCGTGCTAAAACGACGAGAGAGCAAATCGATGGCATCGCTGTGACGAACGGGCCCGGGTTGATCGGGTCCCTGCTGGTCGGTGTCTCGTACGCGAAAGCGATGGCTTACGCGCTGAACAAGCCTCTGGTAGGCGTGAATCACATCGAAGGACACATCTATTCAGTCTGTTTCGAAAATCCGCCGGTGGAACACCCCGCGTTGGCGCTAATCGTTTCCGGCGGGCACACGAATGTTTTCTTCGTGCCCGAACCAGGCAAATACAAAGTCGTCGGGCGCACCCGCGACGATGCGGCCGGCGAAGCATTTGACAAGGTGGCGAAGCTGCTCGGGCTGGGTTATCCCGGGGGCCCCGTCATCGAACGGCTGGCGAGAGAAGGAAATCCAAAAGCGGTTAAGTTCGCGATTCCGCGGATGGGCGACAATCGTCCGGATTTCAGCTTCAGCGGATTGAAGACAGCCGTACAAAAGTACGTGCGTGAATCGGGTCTGCAACCCGTGACTAACGGCGGCGAACCTTCACAGGGAATCAAGGATCTCGCGGCGAGTTTTCAAAGCACGGTGATTCGTTCGCTGGTTTCGACGATGGAGAAAGTCGCTCAAGAGTATCGGCCCAGAACTTTGATTGTTGCCGGTGGCGTGGCGTGCAATCGTGCTTTGCGCGAAGCGTGCAGTGACGCCGCAGGCCGATTGGGAGTGCCAGTCTACTTTCCTTCGCCGCATCTCTCGACGGACAACGCGGCGATGATCGCGGCGGCCGGCGCGGTGAAGCTGCAATCCGGCGAACGCGCCGGCTGGGATTTGAATGCCGACGTAATGATGCGGCTTCAGAATATCGAAGTGGAAGATGCGGAGTTGCGGAAGCGTGTGCGGTATCGATTGTAGGTGTCAGTGGTCAATGGTCCGTTTCGTACTTTGTACTTCGTGCTTTGTACTTTGATGTCCAACCCAAGAAACGATTTCAGGATTTAGGCTCTGCTTTGATTTCACATCAAAGTACCAAGCTCAAAGTACAAAGTACCAAAACGACGACGTCCCGCCCGTGAACCACGCGCAAGATGCGCGTGCCACACTCTCTAAACGACGTAGATCTGACCACTGACTAAGGACCACTGACGGGCTTACGGTCAGGCCTCTGACACAGTTGCACCGACGCGAATAGTGCCTTCCGTCAAAATCTGCGCGCGCAGGCCGGCGCGATGAATCAAACCGGGCAGAACCTGTTTGACGGTAAGCTTTTGCAGATGTGCGCATGGCTCGCACAGCATGATGCCGCGCGCTTTTACTTCGCCAACCCAGAACTCTTTTCCGACCAGGTGATTTAGCGGCACACCGCGCGTCACAACGTTGCGGCGGCTGTCGCCCAAACCGTAATCGACGTTGAGTTCGCTCTTGAACGCTTCAATGGCTTCAGCCTCTATCAGCGTCAATTCGCGCTTAACTTCCGGCGCGCGTCCTTTGTTGTCGAAGTAGCGGTCGCCTTCCAGTCCGCGTCCGGGAATGGCGCGCACTTCTTCGACAGATTGCATCGGCGCTTCCGCCTTCGGTGTGATGTTGATTGAAATTACTTTGCCTTCGAACATCCGCGAGTTTCTCCTGATAATTATGTTTAGAAGCCGGACTTGTCCGGCTTGTTGGCACAAGTGCCAACTCTAAACGGATTCGATATTGACTACCGCCTCTAAACGGGGCTGCACGCCGGAGGCGTGCGCACCTAGATCGACGCCGCAATCGCGTCGTCAAAAATCTCCAATGCCACGTCAACGTTCTCTTTCGTTAAGATCAACGGCGGCGACCAGCGAATCGTGTTGGCTCCGCAGCCCAGCAAAATCAATCCGCGTTCGAACACGGCCATTTCCACGCGATCGCGTAGTTCCGGATCGGGTGTGCGGCTGGTCTTGTCTTTCACGAATTCGACGCCGAGCATGAAGCCCCGGCCGCGCACGTCGCCGATGCACTCATGCTTTGCCATCAGCTTTTTTAAACCGCGTTTCAGGTAATCGCCGACTTCGGCGGCGTTCGTGACCAGCTCACGCTCAAGCAACTCAATCGTCTTCATCGCCGCCGCAATCGCCACCGGATTTCCGCCGAACGTCGATGCATGCGCTCCCTTTTGCCAATCCATCAAGTCCGCCCGCGCGACGCACGCGCCGAGCGGCAGCCCGGAAGCGATGCCTTTCGCGATGCAGATGATATCGGGCTGCACTTCGTCGTGCTCGCAAGCGAACATTTTGCCGGTGCGGCCCATGCCGCTTTGAACTTCGTCAAAGACGAGCAGGATTCCGTGTTCATCGCAAATCCGGCGCAGGCCTTTCAGAAAACCTTTCGGCGCAGGCACATAGCCGCCTTCACCCTGAATCGGCTCCACGACAATGGCGGCAACTTCTTCAGGCGGCGTGGTCGTTTTGAACAGACGATCTTCTATCCAATTGAGCGCGCCCTGGGCCGAACCGCCGGCGCCGCAATCTTCAGCACTGAACGGATTGCGATAGTCGTTCGGATAAGGCACATGGACGACGTCGAGCGCTTGCCGCTTGAAACCTGATCGCTGCGCCGCCTTTGACGACGTCAGCGACAGCGATCCCAACGTTCGGCCGTGAAAGCTGCCAAAGAATGCGATGAATTTCTCGCGTCCGGTCGCATGCATGGCGAGCTTCAAAGCGGTTTCGACCGCCTCAGTTCCACTGTTGGCAAAGTGGGTGCGGGTAGGACTCGGCACCGGCGTGATTGCATCCAGAGCTTCTGCTAAGTCCGGCATCAATCGGTAGTAATAATCCGTGCCGCAGATGTGGATCAGTTGCGCCGCTTGATCCTGAATCGCTTTGACGACTTCAGGATGACAATGTCCGGTAGCACACACGGCCACGCCGGCATTGCAATCGAGAAAGATATTGCCGTCAACGTCTTCGACCCACACGCCCTGGGCGCGCTCGGCGACGAGTTTGAAATCGGGACGCGGATATGCGGGATTCACGTATCGCGCATCGGCGGCGATAATCTTTCGCCCCTTTGGACCCGGCAGTTCAGTTTTAATGTCAGGTCTTTTTACAGCAAATGCAGTTGCCATCATCTCTTTACTCCTGGAACGGAAAGCCTCGGTTTGACACTTTTCGGGAAGTGCCGTTTCGAACGAGATGTTGATGGATGAGTACTAGTCCGCGAAGAGGTTGACGCGGTTGTCGAGAGGTCTCAGATGAATTGAACCTTGAAACATTTTCAGTGGGCGGATGATATCACGAATCGGGCAGTAGCCCGACCGTTAGGGAGGGCTCATCAAGACCGCAATCGAAGCCCTCCCTGACGGTCGGGTTTCTGATCAAGCCGAATACCAGAGCACCGCGAAGAAGTGACAGACAGTTCCCGCAATCACAAAAAGGTGCCAGGCGAAATGGCTATAGCGAATTGAGTGCGCTCTGAAGCAGATGGTGCCGGCGGTGTAAGCAAGACCGCCCGCCAGTATCCAAATCAGCGCCGCCCACGGCATGCTGAAAAGAATATGCGGTGCGGCGATGACCGCGAGCCAGCCCATCAAGAGGTAAAGCGGAACGGTCAGCCAACGATGCTGGGTCCCAAAGATGGCTTTCATGGTTAAGCCGAAAACGGCCAGCGACCAAACCAAACCAAACAACATCCAGCCCCAGGGTCCGCGCATCACTCCCAGCGTGAACGGCGTGTACGTGCCGGCGATCAAGATAAAGATTGCCCCGTGATCGAGGAGGCGGAAAACTCGCTTAGCGCGTTCGTAGGGAATTGCGTGATAGAGAGTCGAAGCGAGGTAAAGCAGCATCATCGAAGTCGCGAACACGCTGACGCCCACGATGTTCCAGATGCTTCCCGCGCGCGCGGCGGTAAGGATCAAGAACGGCGCCGCAGCAATCGCCAGCAGCAGACCAATTCCATGGCTGATGCTGTTAGCGATCTCTTCACTGATTGTCTGGCGCCGTTCGGTAACGGCCGCGACCTCGGCCATGCGCCGATTGTAAACGAGGCGCCCAGAAATCGCCACGGCGTTTTTCTTTGGACTGGACTACAGTTTGAGTGTGCAGTCGGCTATCCGATTGATGTGCGGAAGCGCTCTGCGCTTCCGTTAAGCTGGTAGTTTGAGTTGGCTTCGCCTGATTACTCGGGCGTAGCCCGAGATGTTAGCTCACTTTCCGGAAGGCCGAAGGCCTTCCGCACATCAGACGGCATAGCCGTGCAATGCTACCGAAGCGGGAAAAAGGGACTGGCGGTTTCTTTTACTTACGTTTGAGAATCTTCGCGGTGAACGGACCCTTGATCACACTGTCACCCGCCGTCACATCAATGTCTCCGGAGATCGAATCGTCCGCCACAGAGGTTACGGTTACTTGTCCGGTCAGAGTGCTTCGGTCGAGCCAGGTTTTCGTATCGGCGCTGCCTTTTCGCGTAACGATGCCGACCGTTTCGACTTTCATGTACTTGTCGGCTTTGGCGGAATAGGTGCCAGCCTTGAGCGGTGCGGGCTCCTTTGTGCCTTCTTCGCCGACCAGGCTAAAGACGATGCGCATCTGATCTTCCGACGCCATCGGTTTCTCCAGCGTCATCCCGAAATTAGTCGCGTCGAGATCGTAATTCGCTGTAGAGACGTTGTAGACCACGGCGGTGGTGATTTTCTGATTGATGTCGGTAAATGACTTGGTGACCGCAAACGCGTACGCCGATTTGACGGCGAGATCCTTTTCGCCGGCGGCCGAAGACTTAACGTGCAGGCTGTTGCCGCCGCCTTTGCTACAACCGGAAAGCGACAATGCGATGACGCTGACTGCTAAAAAGAGCGAAGTGAAGGGACGACGTGAAGGGTGACGGGACATGTTTTTTCTCCCAAAGAAGCTGGATACAGCGAACGGGCGCAGGCGAAGGGTTTGCGCAGGCGCTTTGTACGGGAAAAGCAGTGCAGAGTCAATGCCGCGAGAAATTGACGGACAGTGGTTGCCACGTTGGCGAAGTGCCGACGATCCCTTTGTTAATGTTCACTACTTCGAGCCTTTCCGGCGTAACTTTGATCAGCAGATAACTCTTGTCGCGATCCGGATAGAAAGCTTTCCAGTCATCTTTCCATCGGCGCGCCTTTTCCGCCTTTTCGGTTACCAGTCGAGCGGTTCCGTAAATCGTGACGTAAGCCGCACTCTCACGATCGAAGTAATAAAGCGTCACCTTTGGATTGCGGCGGATTTCAGCGGCTTTGCGACTGCGTGGATTCGTGGCGAGCCAGACAGTCATGTCTGCTTCGGGCGCGAAAGCGTCCATCGTTCGCGCGTGGGCGCGACCGTTGCGGCCGGTCGTTATCAGTGCGCAATAGCGCGTGGTGGTCATGATTTCACGCGCGGCTGAAATCAGTGACTCGCGTGAGAAGCTTGGTTGCTGGGCGAAGGCCGGTAGCCTAAAGAAGAGCAGAAACAGAACTGCGGCCGCAACGACCGTGCTTTTTGATTGTTGGATTGTCGTCATGTGTTAGGCGGTAGAGAATTTAGGTGCGTAGTCTTAATTGAAGCCTTCTCTGTGACTCTGTGAAAGCTCAGTGTCTCAGTGGTAAAAATCTCCACGCAAAGACCCACCGCAGAGGCACGGAGACTTCACTGAGGCACAGAGAGAAGCGAAACCTGGTGCACTGCCCTGATGCGCTCGGTCAGGAAACCTCCGAATAAAGCGGCGTCAAGCCGCCGCAGTCCAAAACCGTTTTTCGTCTTCAAACGATTGTCGAATCGATTCCTTCGGTGGTGGCTCGGGCCAAATCGGTAAACGCCGCCCGACTGCGTGACGCAATACCTGCGAACGAAAATACTTTTCGTGATCCCACTCGACTTCAGCCATCTCGAGCAGGCAATCGATCAATTCGTTTTGACCGGAGTCGCGCGCATAACGCGCCGCGGTTTCGTACTCAAGGATGTTCCGGCTCTCCAGTTTGCCCGCGCCGTACATCGGTGCGAGCCACCCCGTCACGTGACACAGAAACCCCAGGGCGCGCCCGATGATTGTCGCTCGTGTCTCGCGTGTTTTGTTCGGCGCGCCGCCGAGAGCAGTCAACATTTCGCCCACGAGCTTACGGTGCCGCCATTCATCTTCTTCAATCGTGCGAATCGATTCACGCTCATCTGCGGCGCTCAAAGAGTGCCAATGGCCGCGATAGGCATAAGCCGCGGCTAACTCGCCTGAGTACGCCAGTTGAAGAATTGCGATGAGTTTCTGACGGTTATCGCCGGCGCCGGTCATGTTCACTTTCTGCGCACCGGATGAGCTTCGGTGTTGAAGATGACTTTATCAAAGTTCAATTTCGTTCGTGGTTCGAACAGCAGGTAGAAATACTTGAACGTCTCGGCGAAAAGAAAACTCTGCATGGAATCGTTCTTTTCTTTCGTGACTACGCTCTTTAGCGCAGCATAAGCGTCGTCGGTGCGGCAGTGCCTCACGAAATCCTTCCACATCTTCTCTCCCATTCGGAGATAAGCCGGGTCGCGCGTGAAGTGATAAAGAAAGTAAGTTGATTCAACGATCTCCGGTCGCAGAGGGTAACCGGCGCTGACGACTTCACCTTTCGAGTAGTCGAACTCTTCGGGCTCGATGTCATGTTCGTTCCACATCGCGAATGACGATAGTTGAAGCCGTCGCGCGCGATACAAATCGCCAGACAATGCGAGCACTGCCGGGAAGAACGCGTCGAGCGCGCCGTAGGTCGTAGCGGTACGTTTGCCGGTATTCATGTCGGCGTGACCGCACCAAAGCTCCTTGTGCGTCTGGCCTCCCCCCTCTCCGCGCGCGGAGAGGGGGTTAGGGGGAGAGGGTCTGCGCGGCCCAACCCCACCCCCAACCCCTCCCCGCACGCGGGGAGGGAAAAGTTTTCGATCAGACTGAGTCCATTTCTCCTCAGACAGGTACCGATTGATTGCAACGATACTTTCATTCCACATCCGCCGGCAGTCTTTGTCATTGAAAAGGATCGCGCACTTCAAAAGATATTCGTAGTAGCTGTCGATCGCGCCGCTGATATGACTGTCAGTGTTCGTCCATTGTCCTGTCTCGACATTGATCCACGTTCCCACCAACCCAATTCGCGAGCGGCGATTATAGGTTTCGACCAAAGCGCGTTTGGCTTTATCGAAATAGACGCGTTTGCCTGTGTGCTTGGAGAGCGTGCCGAATTCGATCAGGAGCGTGCCGGATTCGGCGGGATTAGTGACTTCGCCACGAACCTTTCCGGTTTTCAGATTCACATAGCGATAGGGCAAGCCTGTCGGAGATTCGAAAACCGGCAACAGGCGTCTTCCCAAGTCATCCGCGAGCGTCAATAAACGCTTATCGCCGGTCATCTCATAACCGGTGAGCAACCCACCCAGAAGGCGAATCGTGATCTCAAAGTTCTGAACGTAAATGTCTTTGTCGAACGAAAGATGAGTTGCGATGTATTCGCGGGTTGTCTTCGCTTCGTCATTCAGACCCATCAGGATCATCGTGTCGAGCGAATCGACCGGCGTCATCAGAAGCGAGGTGTCATACCAGTCGCGACAAGTTTTACTGATCGGCTTCAGTTCGTCGTGTCCCCCGCAGTATTTCTTATAGCCGTTCCAGGCGTGCAGGAACTCTGCGCGGACCTGGGCGGCGAGCGCGCGTCGATTCGTTGGGCGCTGTGCTGCGAACGATGCGGACGCAAAAAGAATCAGAGCCACGCCGGCGAATATGAATTTGGCGATTACAGTCTTCATCTAATCAGCGAGCCGCTACTGACTCTAGTAGCGACAGATGTCCTTTCTTACCCCGTCGCTACCGCTCCGGGTACTGACTTCATCTCAGCGATGATAATTGGCGAGGTCAGAGTCTTGTGTACAGGACATTTGTGGGCAATCTCCTGAAGCCGCGCCTGTTGTTCGTCGGTCAGCTTTCCGTTGACAGTCACGCTTCGCTCAATTCGCTGAACGTAGCCTTCGGGCTTTTCTTCACATTCCGCGCAGTCCTTGCCGTGAATTCTTTGTTGCCGCAGACGCACCGTCACGCTCTCGACCGGCCAGCCCTTGCGCCGCGCGTAAAGCGTCACGGTCATCGAAATACAACTGCCGAGAGCGGCAAGCAGAAGCGTGTACGGATCGGGTCCCGCGTCGTCGCCTCCAGCAGTAACGGGCTCGTCCGTTATTAATGAATGCCCGTCGCCATACGTCACTTCATTTCGCAAATTGCCCAGAGATGTAACAGTGACATCGCTCATAAGACTTCCTTTCCCTCGGTTCGATGTGGACGCGCTTTGCACGTGCCGGGTGAAGCGCGGGTGCCGCGTCACTGGCTCACGATGCAAACCTGGCCGCCCGGAAAACCCTTTTCAGCCGGTACGCGCCTGACCCAGAACAAGGCTGTGTAAATCCCAGGCTCTGCCCGAAACAGTTTCACCTTCAATCGGAATTTGCCGTCGCGTGCCCAATCAAAGTCGCCCTGGCTGCCGTCCGTATATCTTATGGGGGCAGCAAGGTAAGGCCGCAGTATGCGGCGCTCTTGCGGAAGCGACACAGAACGAGGCACCCGTAACCATTCGATTGTTGGTGGAGTTGGAAACGGTTCGTAATAAACATCGACCTGATTCAAAAAATGACTCGGGTTAAGCAGGCGTCCCTCGATCGCCACCGAAGATTTTGGCTTGGCTGAGTTAACGAAACGCTCAAACCGGATATATCGAGCGAGAAACAATTCATCCAGCCTGAGACTGCGCTCGCGCAAAGCAATGCCAAATCCCACGTGCGTGTGATACGGATCGAGAATCGTCTTGCGATGGCCATCATTCGGCGGCAGCTCAGCCATCATCGAATTATGCATGTCGTACAAGTCGTTAAGAACGCCGGCCGCCTTGAGCGACTGGATGTTGTCGGCGGAAGATGCGTTCTCCTGAATTGCGTCGGTGCCGCCCGCCATTGCATACCGATAAAAAGGTTTGCGTCCGTCGCTTCCCCAATGACTGATGAAACGGCCCGTAGCCATATCGATGGCGTGCCGAGTGGCGACCTCGCCCGCTAACTCGTCAAGTTGCAAATCGTTTATGCCGGCCCTTAGTCGCGTAAGATTCACCAGGTTCAGCAGGTGATCGCGAATAAAAGGAACGTCTGCTTCGTCGAATAGGCCGCGATCGACAAGGGTTTGCGCTTTGGCGGCAAGGGGTAGCGCAAGCACAGACATCGTTGCGTTGCGAATGAACGAGCGGCGGTCAAGCATGGGCGCGATCTATACAGTCCCAACTCACTAAACAGTCGCTTGCGGCTCAGTTGAGTGATCGGTACACTCGGTTACGCTTTCGGATCGAAACGAGCGCCGGCAAAATCGCCGGCGACTACCGACCATTGGGCTGTCTAGGCAAATGAAGATACACGAGTACCAGGGCAAAGAGTTACTAAAAAAATTCGGTGTGCCGGTGCCGCGCAGCATTGTCGCGCGCACGGCCGATGAAGCGTTCGCGGCGGCGCAGGAACTGGCTACGACGCCCGTCGTCGTGAAAGCACAGATTCATGCGGGGGGGCGCGGGAAGGGCGGTGGCGTAAAGCTGGCGAAGACTCCTGAGGAAGCACGCGACATCGCGCAGAAAATGCTCGGCATGAAGTTGGTGACACACCAGACCGGACCGGAAGGCCGTGAGGTGCGCGTGCTTCTGATCGAAGAAGGCTTACCGATCGATCGAGAGTTCTATCTCGGAATCGTTTTGGATCGCGCGACTGGCCGGCCGGTATTCATGGCCTCAGCCGCCGGCGGTATGGACATCGAAGAAGTCGCGGCGAACACGCCTGAAAAGATTTTCAAAGAGACGATCGATCCGTCGGTTGGCTTTCGATCGTTTCAGGCGAGGAAGCTGGCGTTCGCGCTCGGCCTTCCAGGTGAATTGATTTCGCCGGCCGCCAAGTTCATGCAGTCGCTCTACACCGCCTCCGAAGCGATGGACGCGTCACTCCTCGAAATCAATCCGTTTCTATTGACAAAAGATAATCGGCTGATTGCACTCGACGCGAAGGTGAACTTCGACGACAACGCAATGTTCCGTCACCCGGACTACAAAGAACTGCGTGACTTGAATGAAGAAGAACCGCTGGAGATCGAAGCTTCGAAGTTCGATCTGAATTACATCAAGCTCGACGGTAACATCGGCTGCATGGTCAACGGCGCGGGCCTGGCAATGGCCACAATGGACATCATTAAACTCGCCGGTGGAGAGCCGGCAAACTTTCTCGACGTTGGCGGCGGTGCTTCGCAGGAACGTGTCGAAGCGGCTTTCAAAATTCTGCTTGCCGACGAACACGTGCGCGCAGTGCTCGTAAACATTTTCGGCGGCATTGTGCGCTGCGACATGGTAGCGCGTGGCGTGGTCGGCGCCGCGAAGAGTTTGGACCTGAAGATCCCGGTCGTCGTACGGCTCGAAGGCACCAATGTCGAAGAAGGCCAAAGGGTAATTCGCGAGTCAGGAATGAACTTCACCGTCGCGAATGGAATGAAGGACGCGGCGGAGAAGGTGGTCGCGTTAGCCGCGTAGCCTGGAAGGTCAGTAACGCCGAAGGCGTTGGTGCTTCTGGTAGGTCAGTACCAGCTGCGTAAGCAGGTGGGTGAAGCGCTCAAGAAAGTTGAGCATCCGACCCATCCGCTGACGCAGATGGTACTGACTCATTTGAGAGGTCTTAATTGGCAAAGACGAATATCGCGTGCGCCCAAATCGACTGCGCGTTGGGCGAGCCGGCCACGAATCGAAACAAGATCATCGCATCCATCCGCGCGGCCGCCGCGCGCGAAGCTCAACTTGTCATCTTTCCCGAGTGCGCGTTAACAGGTTATGCATTCAATTCCCTTGAAGAGGCTATTCCTTTCGCTGAAAAACCTGACGGCCCGTCTTCCCAAGCTATCGCCGATGCCTGCCGCGAAACGGGAACCTACGCGATCGCCGGTTTCATCGAAGCGGACGGCGACAAGTTTTACAACGCGGCGATGCTCGTTGGGCCCGATGGATTGGTGGGAAGTTACCGCAAGGTACATCTGCCATTCATCGGCATCGATCGGTTTCTGACTCCCGGTGATCGGCCGTTTCAGGTTTTCGACCTTCCGTTCGGCAAGGCGGGAGTCAACATTTGCTACGACATAAGCTTTCCTGAGTCCGCGCGTGTTTTGAAACTTTTGGGCGCTGAGTTGATCGCGCTTATCACGAACTGGCCCACGGCGGCCTGGCGCTCGCCCGCGTTCGTGGCGAACACCCGAGCTCTGGAAAATCACCTGTTCTATGCCGCCGTCGATCGCGTCGGAACTGAGCGTGGCTGGCAGTTTATCGGTGGCAGCAAAGTCATCGATTGTAACGGCGACACGCTGGCTGAAGCCGGCCCGGACGCTGAGGAGTTGCTCGTGGTGTCGGTTGAACTGCAGGAAGCGAACAATAACCGTATCGTGAATGTCGCCGGAGCGTACGAGGTGGATCGCGTGAAAGATCGCAGACCTGACCTTTACAACAAAATAACTCAGACCGTTCAGCCGGCGGTTGCGGAAGCCCAGGCGGCGAGCGCCGATTACGATTGATTGAGTCTGAAGCTCCGGCAGCCGACTGTTTCTAGAATTGCGTACCGCAATGTGCTGCGGCAAGCCGCGATTGAGTAGTGCGAACAAAGATACTCAAGATTCTCGTTCACATTAGCCGCTTCGGCCTGGCGGCTCTTTTCCTTTTTACGGCCGGCGCGAAGCTTTGGATTCTCACCGAATTTGTCGGCAAGGTTGCCGAGCTGCTCAGCTCAATGAAGTTCAATTACGAACGTTGGCAATGGCCGGCGACAATCGCGGTGATCGTGCTTGAAATTGTCATCGCCGGGCTGTTGCTTTTGCCGCGAACAGTTCGATTGGGAGCAGTGGCGGCGGGACTCTTGCTGATTGGCTTCAGCGGATTCGCGCTTTACTACACGTACGGCCTGCAGGGAGAAGCACTGGAGTGCGGTTGCTTTGGCAACATCATCGGCAGCCAGTTGGGAGTGAAGACTGCGCTGCGGAATCTTGGGTTCCTGGTTCCGGTGTTAATTGTTTTCTTCGGCTACCCACGTGTCAGAAGCTCGCGCGTCAGCGAGGGCGACGTTGTTTAGAGTTGCCCTCCCTGACGGTCGGGCTTCTGACACGCGCTGAGGATACGGCCCGCCCGCTATCCCGATTAATCGGGATTCTTACCGTCTCATCCTCGCAATCTCATAACGAGTGTTATCGATTCGCTCTTGAACGTCGGGATGATCGGAAAGCAGGCTGCTGATCAGATCCGGCGTTTGTCCCTGGACTCGTTGTAGCTTCTGAAACATTGTGACCATGCCCTGCGGATCCAATCCCGCCTTCGCCATACCGCGCACGCCCAGATAATCTGCCTCGCGTTCCTCGTCGCGCGAGTAAATGGTGAGAATCCCTTCGGCGAGCATTTGACTGAGGCTGACGCCTAGATCCCGGCCGATGTTTCCGGCGACGCCGGTCAGCTCGCCGATTGATTTCGCGATGTCGTTGTACTCCTGCCGCTTTTTCAAAGTTTTCAAGCTATGACGCGCGGCAATGTGACCGACCTCGTGCGCCAGCACCGAAGCGAGTTCGCTGTCGTTCGCGATCTTTAAAAGACCGGTGGTGATGTAGATATGTCCGCCCGGCAGAGCAAAGCCGTTGATCTCGCGGCTCTCGATCACGTGGAATTTGTAAAGCAGGTTGGGCCGCGCACTGACTCGCGCGACACGCTGGCCAACCCTTTCGACGCGATCAAGACCGACGTCGGTAAGACGAAACTTCTTCGTCGCCTGTCGATGGAGTTGGGTGCCGAGCTTGATTTCATCGCGCTCGTTCAGCAATCCGGCGTTCGTATAACGCACGTTGCGGAAATTCAAATAGGGGTCGCCGTACTGGGCGGCAGACGTTTTGACTGGCGTCGTCGAGCGTTCAGCCGTCGCTGGTGGTGATGTGACGAGACACGTCACTGCAAAAACAGAAAGAAGAAAAGCGGTAGTTAAGCGAAGGGAAAAAGTTTTCATTGATAAGCTCCCGGAAACCTTTTGATAGCGTGGCATGATAAGCGAGCAAGCGGTTCATGAAAAGGCCTCGTCTTGCTTCTCATTCACGCCGTGGCTTTAGCCCGGCGATTGCGATTGGGCGACAGAATGGAAACCGTTTAAACGGTTTCAGCGAGAGCTGGCTTGATCACCTGGCTGAAGCCCGGTGTGAATGAGACCGCCACCTCATGCGAGCCCAAGCTTCATAGAGAGTCAAGGATCGGCTACCATCTCCCTTAATGCCATCACTTACATTTTGGGGCGCGGCCGGCACAGTTACCGGCTCGAAGTACCTGATCGAATCGGATCGCGGACGGGTGCTGATTGATGCCGGCCTTTTCCAGGGCGGGCGCGAGTTACGCGAACGCAATTGGCAAGAGCCGCCTTTCAATGCTGCTTCAGTTGACGCAGTGTTGCTTACGCACGCGCACATCGATCACACCGGTTACCTGCCGCGTTTGGTGCGTCATGGTTTTCGCGGACCCGTGTATTGCTCGCGCGGAACTGCTGACCTGGCCAGAATACTTTTGCCGGACTCCGCGCGTTTGCAGGAAGAAGAAGCCGACTATCGCAATCGGCACAAGATCACGAAGCACACGCCGGCGCTCCCGCTTTACACCGAACAAGACGCGCGTGAGGCTTTGAAGCTGCTTGAGGTGGTGTCGAACGACGGAACGCCGGTTCGCGTCGCGAAGGATATTCACGCCGAGTTTCGTATTGCCGGTCACATACTTGGTTCCAGTCAGGTGCTGGTTAGAATCGCGAGCGGAGGCGAGGAGCGGCGCGTGCTTTTTTCAGGCGACCTCGGCAAATATGACCAGCCAATCATTCGCGATCCTGAGCCGCCACCGGCTTGTGACTACGTCGTCGTTGAATCTACCTACGGCGATCGCGCGCACGCCACGGAACATCCGAAGGACGCCCTAGAGCGCATCATCAATGCGGCGGCGGCGCACAACGGGCCGGTGCTAATTCCTTCGTTCGCGGTGGGCCGGGCGCAGGAAATCGTTTATTTCATTCGCGAGTTAGAGAACGAAAACCGAATTCCGGTGTTGCCCGTTTGCGTAGATTCGCCGATGGCGGACGCAACCACACGCGCGTATGCCGCACGCACCGAAGAACACGACGAAGAATACAAGCTCGCGTTGAAGACCGATCCGACTCCGTTGCAGACCCGCAACATGCTTGCCTGCAAGACCCGCGATGATTCAAAGCGCATCAACAACATGGAAGGCGCTAAGGTCGTCGTTGCGGCCTCCGGCATGATGAATGGCGGACGCGTTTTGCATCATGCGTTGCGAATTCTGCCTGACGAAAATGCGACCGTCGTGTTTGTCGGTTATCAAGCGGCGGGCACTCTGGGCCGTCGCGTCGCCGACGGTGAAAAGCAGGTGAAGGTCCTGGGTCAATGGATCGCTGTGCGCGCTCAGATTGAAAAGATCGGAGGCTTCTCAGCCCACGCGGACTGGAAAGAAGTTCTGCGTTGGTTTGACGGCATGGCCGCCCCCAGGAAGGTGTTTCTCACGCACGGCGAACCGGACGCGGCGGCAGCGATGGCAAATAAAATCCGTGAACGATTCGGCTGGAACACTGAAGTGCCGCAGTACGGCGCACGAGTTGAACTTGCCTGATTAAGAACTGTTGCGGCTCGGAGAGGTTAGTACCGGGAGCGGTAGCGACCGGGTAAAATTCGTGGTGAAACTGAATCGTTTCCTCAACTTCTACCCGGTCGCTACCGCTCCCGGTACTGACCTCATGATGTTATACTGCGCGCTCGCTTTTGAACTTAAGTTTTTCCGATATCTGACCTCTGACATCTGATCTCTGTCTTAAAATGAGCGTACTTGTCGATAAATCAACGCGTCTGGTCGTGCAAGGCATCACCGGCAAAGAAGGAACCTTCCATACGAAGCAGATGGTTGAGTATGGAACGAATGTCGTTGCCGGCGTGACGCCCGGTAAAGGCGGAACGAAGCATGAAGACATCCCTGTTTTCAACACTGTCGCCGATTCGGTAAAAGAGGCGGGCGCGAATGCGTCAGTGATTTATGTTCCGCCGGCATTCGCGGCTGACGCGATCATGGAGGCCGCGGACGCGGGCATTCCGGTAGTGGTCTGCATTACCGAAGGCATTCCGACGCTCGACATGGTGAAGGTTAGAGAGTACCTGCGCGACAAACAGACGCGGCTGATTGGTCCGAACTGTCCGGGAATTATCAGCCCCGGCAAATGCAAAATTGGAATCATGCCCGGTCACATTCATCGCGAAGGGCGTGTGGGCGTTGTCTCGCGTTCCGGAACATTGACCTACGAAGCGGTGGGGCAACTTACGTCCCTCGGCCTGGGGCAATCGACGGCGATTGGCATCGGGGGCGATCCGATTGTCGGCACCACACACGTCGATGCCTTGAGACTTTTTCAGGACGACGAAGAGACTGACGGCATCGTAATGATTGGCGAGATCGGTGGTACTGCCGAAGAAGAAGCCGCCGCCTTTGCGAAAGAGCATGTCACGAAGCCCGTTGTGGCGTTCATCGCCGGCCAGACCGCGCCGCCGGGACGGCGCATGGGACACGCCGGCGCAATCATCGCAGGCGGGAAGGGAACCGCGGCCGAGAAAATGGCTGCGCTCGAAGACGCGGGCATTCATGTCGTTAAATCCCCGGCAGACATTGGCACGGCGATGATGGAAGCGTTGGGAGTTTCGGTTGGTTTCTAGATCTCGACCTGCTTATTCACCTGACGAATGAAAACCTGCCCCGCATGTGGCCGTCACTATGAAGACGACACGCTTGTTTTTTGTCTTCAGGATGGATCGAGGCTTAACTCGACGTCCGACGCTGACACAAACGCGACGCTAGTCATTCCGCCGGCGGCGGCAACTCAGCCAGGGCCAACCGGATTTAGTCCTCCGGCTACTCCGGCGCAATCGACCATTACCGGCCGGCCCGAACAGTTTCACTTTCCCGGTCGTCAGACTGCGTCCGAGTCGGCCACAGAACGTCCGCGGCGTAGTCCGTTGCCGTGGATACTCGCAATTGTTTTCGTGGTTGGTTTATTCGGAGTTGTGATCGCCTGGATCGTCACGAACGGAAATCGTGATACTCCGAGCGGCAACTCCTCGCCGACTCCGCGGCCTACCGCGTCGGTTGTATCTTCAACGCCGCAAGCGACTCCGGACCCTACGCCAATGTTTTCACAAATCGACAACATGACCCTCGAAGGCTCGCGGATCACTTACTATCCGCGGCCTAGTTTTGCCCTATGTGAGGCCGACTGCGTCAAGAATTCCAATTGCCAGGCATTTACGTGGATCCGTCCTGGTGCGTACAATGCGGCCGACCCGGGGATGTGTTATTTAATGGCGAGTGTGACGGGTCGCTCGCCACATACGTGTTGTATTTCAGCCATCAGAAATTAAGCAATCCATAATTTTGCAGTCAGTAGGAGAGCAATGGGAGACTCAAGTAACTTAACCTTCGCAATCATCAAGCCCGACGCCATTGCGGCCGGCAACACCGGAAAGATTATCGATCGGATCATCGGCGGCGGCTTTCGTATCCGCGGAATGAAACTGATTCAGCAGACGCGGAAACAATCTGAAGGCTTCTACGAAGTGCATCGCGGCAAGCCTTTCTACGAAGGCCTGACGGAATTCATGTCGAGCGGCCCTTGTGTCGTCATGGTTTTGGAGAAGGAAGGCGCCGTGAAAGCCTGGCGCGATCTGATGGGCGCAACCGATCCCGCGAAGGCGGACGAAGGAACCATCCGCAAGGAATTCGGATCGTCGGTTGGAGAGAACGCCACTCATGGTTCCGATTCGGACGAGAATGCAGCGATCGAGACTGCTTACTTCTTCAGTCGTTTGGAGATAGTTTGAAATCCGTCAGTCGTCCGTAGTCCGTTGTCAGTTGCATATGTGCACGCTGTCTTAAGTCTACTGACAACTGACAACTGACCACTGACAACTGACCACTGACCACTGACCACTGACCACTGACCACTGACAACTGACCCTCTGATCATGAAACTCTGCCCAAAATGCAATCGCACTTTCGATGAAGAGTGGCTGGCTTACTGCACCGAGGACGGAACCACCTTAATCGAAAACGTTCCGTCGTCATTAAGTGAACCACCGCCGACGGTTTTTATTCCGCCCTCCAAAGACACAAATCCCGAAGCGCCGAAGCCGTTTGATTTGCCGGGCAGTTATAATCCGCCGCAACCAGTTGCGCCCGCGTGGCAGCCGCCACCGCCGCCGCCCATGCGACAGGGAACCGGTCAGAAGCAGGGTTTGGCTGTGGCCGCTCTGATTCTGGGGATCTGTAGCATAACCATCGGCTGGTGTTGCAGCATTGGTTTGCTTTCAGCTCCGGTAGGAGTTGTTCTGGGGATTATCTCTCTTGTTCAAATTAAGAACGATCCGGTCACCAACACGGGAAAACCCCTGTCCATTATCGGAATCGCGTTGAGTGGTTTTTATATTGTGGTTTGGTTCCTGATTTTCATGCTCTACGGAATGGCGATCTTTATGGGAAGTCTAAGCCAATAGCCAGGCAGGACCGGCCGAAGACATGAAGCGTTGCCCCACGTGCAATCTGACATTTGAAGAAGACTGGCTCAGCTTCTGCACCCAGGACGGCACGACGCTAATAGAAGAATATCCGGCGTCCAGCGAACCGCCGCCGGCCACCATGGCGCCAGCCCAGCCTGACGCGCCGGCGGGGAATACACCTTCAGCCGAGCTGCCTCCGTCTGCTCCAGAATGGCGACCGCCGCAACGCGCCGTGCCGGAGTGGAAACCGCCTCCGCCACCGAATTACGCTCAACCTCAGAACAAGAGCCTGGCGACGGCTTCAATGATTCTCGGTATCATCAGCGTCACAGTAGGTTGGCTGTGTATGGGGCCGCTTTTCGCAATTGCTGCGATTGTTCTGGGCGCCGTGGCCCTCTCACAAATCAAGAAAACGCCTGACCGTGTCGGCGGAACGCAGATGGCTTGGACTGGCGTGATTACTGGAAGCGTAGCTGTCATCGGCATCATGATTTTCTACGTCTTTATGATCGTCGTCGGCAATCTTTGAGGGAATGGCTATGAAGCGTTGTCCGACATGCAAACGCGAGTTTGAAGATTCGATCACGTACTGCCTGGACGATGGTACTCCGTTAGTGACTGAAGCGCGGCCGGCTTCAGATGAGACACCAGTTACTCCATCGACAGGTGATCGCGACATTCCGACAACTCAGTTGGGTAAGCCTGGCGGCCAACCGACTGTCAGTGGCTCGATCGCGGACTTGCCGGGTTTGCCGCCTTACGCCGCGACTCGTGCGAAGCGTAAGGTCTGGCCCTGGGTGGTTGCGGGGCTCGCAATCCTGTTGCTTTTCGGAATCGTGATCGTGGCCGTCATTGCGATTCCCAAAATGATCAACCGGCCAGATCCTGCCGTGGCGACAGAATCGCCGTCCTCTTCCGCCGATACACGGACACCGTCCGAGCCAAGTTCGGCCACCGGCGCCCCGACCGACGAGAACGTCGTATTGTCACAGTTGACTGAACTCGAGAAGCAGTGGACCGTTGCGAATCTGGAGGCCAACAAGGCCACGCTCGACCAGATCCTCGCCGATGATTATCGCGGCGGTAATCCTTCTCACAACAAGCAGCAGTACCTGGACGGGATTAGACCGGATTCAACTGTGAAGTCGTGGGAGTTCCAGGACCTGCACCTTGGCCTGGAGGGCGACCGAGCAACGCTGGATGGCTACTTACGTCAGGAAACGACTCGCGGCACAGAAGTCTATAGCTTCACCGACGAATTCGTTTGGAGGGATGGCCGCTGGCAGGCTACGGCGTCGCGCACCACTCGTGTAAGATGAAGAAGATCTTTGAACGTTGGTCTTTGTACTTTGTCGTAATGCGATCGTTGTGTTGGTCGAGCAGGGTCGAGCAGGGTTGAGTAGAGAACAAAGCACAAAGTACTAAGAACAAAGTACAAAGACCAAAGTTCAAAGTCCAAAGGTCAAACCGATGTCATTAATCACGGAAGTAATCCAATCGACCAAAGCCATCATTCAGGGGATGGCGGTGACGTTGTCCTATATTCCCAAACGAAAACAGACGGTCGAATATCCGGACGAGCCGATCACAGTGCAGCCGCGTTATCGCGGTCAGCACCTTTTGCACGTGGACGAGCTGGGCCGCGAAAAATGCGTCGCCTGTTTTCTGTGCGCCGCGGCCTGCCCGTCCGAATGCATTTACATCGAAGCCGACGACGATCCTCGGGCAGCGGACGCACGCATCGGTGTCGACGAGCGCTACGCCAAGATTTACAACATCGATTACGGCCGCTGTATCTTTTGCGGTTTCTGCGTTGAGGCGTGTCCGAAGGACGCGATCACGCACGGCTACAACTTCGAACTTTCCGTTTACAACCGCGCTGACCTGCTGAAGACCAAAGACGACCTCCTAATCACCAAGCAGGTGCAGTCGAAGAATTATCGCGTGGCGTTTTCAGATGAGGACGTAGATTCAGAGTACAAAGTAGTTTAGCGCGGCGACAGCGTAGGCTTTCGCTCCGTTAGGAGCGACATGTTTATAGAACTCACCAGGCTTTGACCCTTCTGCGCTCGGCGCAACATCGATGATGTTGCGCCGAGCGTTATTTACTAGACAAATCGGTGCTATAAATATCGCGCTCCTAACGGAGCTACGGCAGCCATGGCTTTCAAGGAATTTCACTATCGCTGGGAGTTCGACCTGCAATCGTCCCCGGAAAAACTCTGGCCGCTGATTGCTGATACGAATCGGTTCAATCGCGATACCGGTGTGCCAGCGGTGAAGACAGTCGGAGAGGGAAGTGAGAACGGACGGCGTTTGCGTCTGACCAGCTTAGGAATTCCGATCGAGTGGGAAGAGCAACCGTTCGAATGGGTGCGGCCGCAACGCTTTGGCGTTGTCCGTCGCTACAGCAAAGGGCCGATGGAAGAATTGCGGGTGCGGGCTGAGCTCGAGCCGCTTAATGGCGGCACGAAATTAGTTTACGAACTCTGGGCCAGGCCAAAGAACCTCCTGGGCGCGATCGCCATACCACTTCAAATCGGAATCATCAGCGCACGCAACTTCGCGCGCACCTTTCGCGAGTATGACAACACAGCGCAGGCCGTACGCTCGCCCGAGATCGCGTCGCCTGCCGAGGTTGAATTTACTCCCGGCGGTCGCGCGCGGCTAATCGCGCTTGCCGGGAAACTGGTGAGCGAAGGCATCGCCGAACAGACTGTCGCTGCGCTTGTCGATCAGGTCGAGAACGCAGATGAATTCGCGCTTTCACGCATGAGGCCGTATCGACTCGCCGACGAGCGCGGCCAGCCGCGGCGCCAGATGCTTGAGGCGTGTTTGCAGGCCACGCGGGCGGGCATGCTCGATTTGCAATGGAACCTTATCTGCCCAATGTGTCGCGGGGGCGAAGCGAAAGATTCGCTCGCGGAACTCTCTTCAAAAGTGCACTGCGACGGCTGCAACATCGATTTCAACGTGAACTTTGAGCAGTCGATCGAGCTGACTTTCCGTCCGAATCCTTCGATCAGACAAATCAGCGTCCAAACATTTTGCGTCGGTGGGCCGCAGGTCACGCCCCACATCGTCGCGCAGCAATTTCTCAAACCGCAGTCGCGTCGCTCGATAGACATCCAGCTCGAGGAGGGCCGCTATCGCCTGCGCACGAGCGGCCTGCCGGGATGGCAACACATCTCGGTGACGGACAGCGGCCTGTGTGGAGCATCGCTGTGCGCGTCGCCGGAGGGCTGGACGAACGGTGAAGTTGAGTTGTCGAAGAGCTGCAGCCTGGAGCTTGCGAACGCTCTCGACGATGAGCAGCTTTTCGTGTTGGAGCGGACCGCGTGGTCGGATGAAGCGGCGACGGCCGCTGAGGTGACGGCACTGCAAACGTTTCGCGATCTCTTCGCGCGCGAAGCGCTCAGACCGGGCGAACAAATTTCAGTCGGAACGCTGACTGTGCTGTTTACGGATCTAAAAAACTCGACTCAGTTGTATCGGGAGATCGGCGACGCGACGGCATTCGGCCGCGTGATGAATCACTTCGATGTGCTGAAGCAAGCAATTGCCGCCGAGGACGGCGCACTCGTCAAAACCATCGGTGATGCCGTGATGGCGGTGTTTCGACGACCGGCAAATGCTCTGCGCGCTATGATCGAGGCGCAGCAGCGATTAGCCGCGCCGCCGGACGGGATGCTGCCGTTGACGTTGAAAGGCGGGCTGCATACCGGGCCGTGCATCGCGGTAACGTTGAACGAGCGGCTCGACTATTTTGGTTCGACCGTGAACCTGGCCGCGCGCCTGGAAGGCCAATCGAATGGCAACGACGTGGTGATCTCGAATATTGTGTACACGGACCCGGAAGTCAGCGAGCTGTTAATCAACCCGATGAACCAACTGGTTGCACAGCCGCTGGAGATGAGGTTGAAGGGTTTCTCTGAAGAACGGTTTGAATTGTGGCGCGTGATGCGCGGAAGCGCTTTACCCAACGGCGATCGCTTATAAACCGACGGCTATCGTTCATGACAAACGGCGATCGTTTATAAACCAACGGTGACCGTTTAGCGGCCGGACTTGTCCGGCCGCGGCAGGAGGACAAGTCCTCCTTCTAAACGATTGACGCTATAAGAAAACAAATCCTCCGTCCGAACGTTGAATAGCGAATGTTAATCGAAACTCACGAGGTCACGCGGCTCTACCAGATGGGCGCGAACGAAGTCGTTGCCTTGGATCGCGTGACGGTGGGAATTGAGGAAGGCGAGTTCGTGGCTATTCGCGGCACGTCGGGTTCGGGGAAGTCCACGCTGCTGAATCTGCTGGGCGGGCTCGATCGGCCGACTAGTGGCGAGGTCTTGTTCGATTCGAAGCCGCTCGGGCCGCTGACGAAAAAACAGATGGCGCGTTACCGTCGCTTCTCAGTCGGGATGATTTTTCAAAACTTTAATTTGATTCCGACGATGACGGCGGCTGAAAACGTCTGGCTCGCGTTGGCGTTTGGCGGAGTTCGCGGTGGCGAACGACGTAAGCGCGCCGCGGAACTGTTGGCAAGGGTGGGGCTTGCAGATCGCATGGAGCACCGGCCGGCAGAACTCTCAGGCGGCGAACAGCAGCGGGTGGCGATCGCGCGCGCGCTGGCAAATCGTCCCCGCCTTCTGCTTGCGGATGAGCCGACCGGAAATCTAGACTCGACACGCGCGCACGAATTGCTTTCTCTATTGCGTGAGATGGTCGCGAGCGAACGGCTCACGGTTTTGCTGGTCACGCACGATCACGAACTGGCCGGCAGCTTTGCCGATCGAATAGTCATGATGAAGGATGGAAAGGTAGTTGATTGATTCATTTTGTAGTTGATTCACTGACCCTTTAGTAAAGCAGAATGAGTCAATGAATCAATGGATCAATGAGGTAATTCATGAACACCCCCCAACCAATGACTGTCGAGGCCATCCGTTCGGTGACGCTGTTTGCGTCCCTGCGTGACGAAGAGGCTGAGGAATTAGTAACCCTGCTTCACAGTCGTCCGGTTCCGGCAGGCACGGTGCTGTTTCACGCGGGTGAAACCGGCGACGCGATGTACTTGATCCAGAGTGGTCGCGTGCGTATCGCGGTTGACGATTCCGAGGGCCAACAAATCGTTTTGGCCGAACTCGCGCAGGGAGATTTCTTTGGCGAGATGTCGCTCATCGATGGCAAGCAACGCTCGGCCGATGCTCACGTGATCGAGGACGCGCAGTTGTCGGTCTTGTCCCGAGAGAATTTTCTGCGTTACATCAATACGCATCCGGGAGTCGCGCTTGAGATGCTCAGCGCCGTCTTCCAACGCTTGCGTCACACCGACCGGATGTTGCAGCAGCGCGTTTCGCGGAACGTTAACGAAGAACAGGCAAAGCGGATGACGCTTGCGGATCGCGCCGCTGATCTCCTGGCAGAGTTCGGCGGTAGCTGGAAATTCATCGGCGTCTCGCTGTTTCTGATTGTCTTTTGGATCGCGCTGAATTCTTACTTTCTATTGCGCGGCTTCGACCCGAGGCCCTTCGCCATGCTCAATCTGGTGCTCGCAGTGATTGCGGGTTTGCAGGCGCCGATAATCATGATGTCGCAGAATCGGCAGGGCTCGAAGGATCGCCTGCGCGCCGATTTGGACTATCAGGTGAATCTGAAGAATGAACTTGCTTTATCTGAAGTGTTGAGAAGACTCGACGTGCTCGAGAGCGAGCGTCTGCCGCTTTTGTTCGCGGAACAAAATGAGCGGCTGGGGGAGGTTAAGAACGCGTCGGTAAAGTCTACCAACGCTGATTAATTTAGTTTTTCCCCTCTCCCTCTGGGAGAGGGTCAGGGTGAGGGCTCAGAGAGTAAACATTATTGAATCTATCCCGCGACTCTCCAAATCCGATTTGGAAGTCGCGGGATCCTTAAATGCAGTCTGGGAGCACTAGAACCCTCATCCCTAATCCTTCTCCCAGAGCGAGAAGGGAACTGACAAGCCCATGATCCAAGCAATCCTATTCGACTTTAACGGCGTGATCATCGATGACGAGCGCATTCACTTGCGCGCTTATCGGGAAGTGCTGCAAGCGCACGACGTCGAGCTCAAAGAAGAAGACTACTTTCAATGCCTCGGGATGGATGACGTCGCGTTCACCCGCGCCGCGTTCACGCGTGCCGGCCGCGAAGTTGACGACCGGACGACGCGCGACATTATCGATCGAGAGCACGAGCTGCACCGCTCGATCATTGAAGCCGAAGTTCCTTTCGCCGGCGGCATTGTCACATTCATCAAAGAGGCTGCACGGAAGTTTCAGCTTGGGATTGTCAGCATGGCCGAGTTAGCTGAGATCGAACACGTGCTCGGCCCGGCACATTTGCTTCAGCACTTTTCCGTTATCGTAACTGCGCAACCGGGTCTGAATCACAAGCCGGCGCCCGATTGCTATCTTCGGGGGCTTGGGTTGCTGAATGCGAAGCGCCGGACCGATAGAGAACTGCCGCTGCTGGCGAAGGAATGTCTGGTGATCGAAGATGCCCCGCCGGGAGTCCAAGCCGGACGCGGGGCCGGAATGCGAACACTGGGCGTGACGAATACTGTAGCCGCGCCGCTGCTTCGCGCGGCCGGAGCCGACGTCGTGACGGCGAGTCTTGCCGACTGGAACACAGATGCGGTGAAGCACGTTTTTGACGGTTCAGTGGCAGGGGCGTCCCGCCCGTGATTCACGCGCAGGATGCGCGTGCCACTGCTCCATTTGGCGCAGCTTAAGACACTCGATGGACTAAACTTAGTCCGAAATCGCTGGTGCCGTGGCGCGAAATAATACGATTCGGTTGCGCCTCCTTTCTGACTCTGTTTCCAGCCCACCTATCCACTCCAAATAAACAGCGATTCACCAGGTCGCGCCTTCTCAAGGTAACTCTCGGAATACTATTTGCTGAACAATCAGGGCCGTTGCTGTGGTCGGGTTGTGATCCAGACACCCCAGCAGCATCAGACGCGGCATTCAAACTATGCAATCCAACACCAACGTTTCATTGAAGGATCGGTTAGCAGCGGCCGAGCCTGCGCGGCCGAAGCTGAGTCTCGCGCTCGCGCCTGAACAGCGACTGCTGAATCGCGAGTTGAGCCTCATCGAGTTCTTTCGCCAGGTGCTGGAGGAAGCACGCGACGAGCGAAATCGGCTGCTGGAGCGGCTTCGTTTCCTCACCATCTTTTCAAGCATCGTCGACGAATTCTTCATGGTGCGCGTGTCGGGCCTGAAAGAAGAGGTCGAGCATGGCTATGTTCATCCGTCGCCCGACGGGTTAACGGCCGCCCAGCAGTTGGAAGAAATTCGTACCCGGCTGGAACCAATGTTCACCGCGCAGATGCTAGCCCTGCGGGAAGAGGTTTTGCCACAGCTCGAGCAGCAGGGAATTGTGGTCGCGACTCACGCTTCCCTGTCCAGAGTTGAGCGCGAGCGCGCAGATGACTATTTCGCGCAACACGTGTTTCCGGTGCTGACGCCGCTCGCGGTCGACCCGGCGCACCCGTTTCCTTACATATCGGGTTTGAGTCTCAATTTCGGAATCACGGTCAAGGCTGCCGGCTCAGCCGACGAAAGAGGATCGTTCGTGCGGCTGAAAGTGCCGCCGGTGTTGCCGGGCTCAATCCAACTATTCGACGAGCCCAAATTCATACCGTTGAGTGACGTCATCGCGGCGAACCTTGGTTCGCTTTTTCCCGGCATGACCGTGGTCAACGCGCACATGTTTCGCGTGACGCGCGATGCCGACATCGACATTCGTGAAGACGAGGCCGAGGACCTGCTGCGCGCTTTGCAGAAGGGACTGCGCAAGCGCCGCTTTGGATCACCGGTGCGCCTGGAGATCGAAGCTGGCATGCCTAACGAAATGGCGGCTTACCTGATGGAGTCGATTGGCGTCGAGCCGCACGACGTTTACGTCGTCGACGGGCCGTTGAACATCCAGGATTACGAAAAGCTTTGTGATCTCGACCGCCCCGATCTGAAGTATCCCCCTTTGCGCACGACTATTCCTGCACCGCTCAAGGAACAGAAATCGATCTTTGACGCAATCAAACGACGGGATGTGATGCTGCATCACCCGTACACCGACTATTCGGTTGTGATCGATTTCCTGCGGGCGGCTGCACTCGATCCCAATGTGGTAGCCATCAAAATTTGTCTGTATCGCACCGGCGCACAATCGGAAATTGGGGAAGTGCTGCGACAAGCCGGCGAGATGGGCAAGCAAGTCACGGCGCTGATCGAACTGAAAGCCCGTTTCGATGAAGAGAACAACATCGAATGGGCGCAGCGCCTTGAGCGCTCCGGGGTGCACGTCGTCTACGGTCTGGTGGGATTGAAGACCCACAGTAAAATTGGTTTGGTCGTGCGGCGCGAAGGTGAGACGTTGCGACGCTACGTCCACATCGCAACGGGTAACTACAATCCGACGTCGTCATCGAATTTCACGGATTTTGGTGTGTTCACAGCGGACGAAGAAATTGGCCAGGATGCGACTGAGTTCTTTAACTATCTGACCGGTCATTCCAACCAGAAGGAATACCGAAAGCTTCTGGTGTCGCCGGTGAATCTGCGCGAACAGCTAAATGAACTTATCGAGCGTGAGACAGCTCATGCCAAGGCGGGGCGCCCCGGCCGAATCATCGCGAAGATGAATCGGATCGCGGACGCGCACCTCATCGAGCGTCTGTACGAAGCATCCGAGGCCGGCGTGTCGATCGATCTGATCGTTCGCGGCATCTGCATGCTGCGTCCCGGCGTGCCGGGCTTGTCGGAAAACATCCGCGTACGCAGTGTCGTCGGTCGCTTTCTCGAGCACAGTCGCCTGATGTATTTCCTGAATGACGGGAACGAAGAGATTTATCTCGGCAGTGCCGACTGGATGGTGCGCAATCTGGATCGTCGCGTCGAGGTAGTCACGCCGGTCGAAGATCCGGGCTTCAAAAAGTATTTGAAGGAAGACGTCCTTCAGGCTTACCTGCGCGACAACGTGAATGCGCGCGAGCTACAGCCTGATGGTTCGTACGCGCGGATCGCCCCGGTTGACGGCGTCGAGCCATTCGACAGCCAGATGTACTTTGAAGGCTTTGATCTGAACGGTTAGGTACGCACGCCGCTGGCGTGCAGGCACGCGAGGACGCGTGCGTATCTTGCCTGCAGCTTGGCACTCGCCCTCATTTGTGAAACCATGCGGGGCTAAACACCAATATATTTCGGAAGGGAATCAAAATGTTTTCAAGAGACAATCGACGGACGTTCGTGCTCGTGATCAGCTTGATGATCCTGAGTTGTGGCAGTGTCTTTGCGCAAACCAGATCCGATAAGTCCGATAAGAAGGACAAGCAAATTCCAGCGAACGCTACGCGTGTTCTCTGGAGCGATCCGGGCAACATATCTTCGCGCGATCTGTTTCTTGGGCCCGGCGGCGCCGCGATGAAACCCGATCTATCGCGGGTTACTTTCGTAAAAGTCGAGACTGGCGGCTTTTCGACGAAGTATCGCGTGAAAGACGGATCAGGCCGGACCTGGGTGGTGAAGGTTGGTCAGGAAGCGCGCCCTGAGACCGCAGCGGTTCGCCTCGCTTGGGCTGTTGGTTACGCGACGGAAGTGAATTACCTCTATCCCTGTGTCCAGATTGTGGGCGCGCCCAAACCGCACAAAAAAGAATATGAATGCGCGAACAATGGTCACGCGAATGTTCGATTCGAGGCGCGACCTGAAAACGTTAAGCGGTTGGACGAGTGGGCCTGGCAGAGCAATCCCTTCGCGGGCACCAAAGAACTCAAGGGCTTGCTTGTTTTAATGTCGCTTCTGAACAACTGGGACCTGAAAGACAGCAACAACAAGATTCTGCTTGTTAATAATGACGCCGGCCAACCGGAGCTTCGTTACATCATCAGTGATCTGGGAGCGACGTTCGGCAAGACAGGTGGATTCCTCAGCCGCAGCCGCAACGAGCCTGAAGACTACGTCAAGGCGAAATTCGTCGAAGGAGTTAACGGCGGTGAAGTGAAACTGTCCTACAGCGGAAAAGAGCAAGTGTTGATGCGCGGCATTACCGTCGCAGACGCGCGTTGGATTGGCGGCCTGCTTTCACAGTTGAGCGACAACCAGTTGGCAGATGCTTTTCGCGCCGGCAATTTCTCAGCGGAAGAAATTCAGATGTTGGTGACAGCGACGCGTGCGCGCATCAATCAACTGGTGAATCTCCCGGGTTAGGCCTTTGAGTCCCGGAGGGACGAAATGTTTATAGCCTCTGTATTTGGGAAACCTGTCAAAGCTCCGGAGGAGCGAAATGTACACGGGAACCGAAAACATTCCGCGTCCTCCGGCATTGAACTGCATTGGTGCACCTCATGGCTGTAGACATTTGGCCTCGCTGCGGCCACTGACAACGCCGGATTACCCCCTCGATACTGGCCCCAAGTTTCCCTCGTACAAAGACGACTGTGAATTGCAGATTCCAGGTTTGTGAATTCGCAGTGTTGATTATTCTGGGAGGACGCATGCGCTGGAGAGATCGAAGGGAAAGCACCAACATCGAGGATCGCCGCGGAATGTCAGGCGGCGGCAAGTTGGCCCTCGGCGGCCTGGGGGGATGCGGCACGATCGTCGTGCTCTTGCTGGCGCTGCTGTTTGGCGCTGACCCGCGTCAGCTACTCGAGCAGTTGCCTGCCACTGGTGGCGGCGGTGCTCCGGCGACGCGACCCACGAATCCTCAGGAAGAGGAACTCAGGAAATTTGTCGGGGTCGTACTGGCGGAAACCGAAGACGCCTGGACGGATGTTTTTCAGAAGATCGGCAGGACGTATCGCAAACCGACGCTCGTGCTTTTCACGGATCGTGTCGAGTCTGCTTGCGGTGTCGCGGGCGCTGCCGTGGGACCATTTTACTGTCCCGGCGACGAGAAGCTTTACATCGACCTTTCGTTTTTCCAGGAACTGCGAACAAAACTAGGCGCACCGGGCGACTTTGCCATCGCGTACGTAGTGGCCCATGAAGTCGGGCATCACGTGCAGAACCTGCTCGGCACGATGAATGAAGTGAACTCGGCACGGCGTCGTTTGAGCGAAGGGCAGGCGAATCAATTATCGGTGCGGGTTGAGTTGCAGGCAGATTTTTATGCCGGCGTGTGGGCCCACTACGCCCGCAATAGTGGGATCGTCGAGCCGGGCGACATTGAAGAAGCTTTAGGTGCCGCCAGCGCTGTCGGCGACGATCGTCTGCAGCAGCGCGGGCAGGGTTACGTGGTTCCCGATTCGTTCACGCACGGAACGTCGGCGCAACGCGCGCAATGGTTTCGTAAAGGTTTCGAGACCGGAGATGTGAAGCAGGGCGACACGTTTAGTTCAGGCGGGTTTTAGGGTCTCTCTTCGTTATCGATAAGAATGGCCGCGCCGTTGGCGGGGCAGTAGCCCGACCGTGAGGAGGGCGTTGTGTCAGATCTGGAGATCCTATTGCACGCGGCTTTGCCGCCTGAGGTGCGGAAGGCCTCTGGCCTTCCGTCGGTTCTCAAAATAAGTAAAGGGCTACGCCTGACTGGGGCGCAGCCCCGATTGCTATCCATTGCGGCCGGAAAGACAGAGCCTTTTCGCACATCAGCCGGCATAGCCGGGCGCCCTCCCTTACGGTCGGGCTACTGCACCGTTACTTAACTCTTCTCTGCCGCGTCGTCGCAATTCCTGCGTCAGCCAAACGCGCTAGCTGATTGATTCGTTGTCGCATCGACCGCACGTATGCTTCCCGAGCGTTTGGATCGTATTGGGCGGCGCGAAACGCGTCGCGCAGTTGCTCATCTGAAAGTTGCGCCAGCTTCTGACCGATCCAGGCGGCGTCTCGCGCCGGTACTTTGCTCATCTGGCTGCTGGCACGGCGCTGGCCGAAGAAGTACTTGGGATTGAAGATTGTCAGCAAGCCGACGCCTCTCGGCTTGATGTCGTAGTCGAACTTCGCGTTTCCTTTATCGTCGACCTTCTTAACCAAACGCGCGCGCGTGTAGTCCTGCACGTTGTTCTTCGATCGTGGGCGGCCACCGATCGCGCCGACCGCACCGAGCGTGGCGCCCAAATCACTGACCACGTATCGAGCTTCAACCCGATTTGTCTTCGGGTCTTTCACGTAAAGAACGCCGTTGTTCTTTCTCACGTCCCAGTTATTCAGGAACACCATCATCGTCTTCAGGCCATTCAATTCGCGCGTGCCCTTGAACGGGTTCTTTGACCAGTCCCAGTGCTTGCCGCGATCCACATTCTCGCGTCGCGATTCGAACCGCGCGCCCCGCACCGATTGGCCGTTCACGAAGTTCTGTCCGCGCGATAGTTTCTTCAGCCCATCAATCTGAGCGCGATCGAGATAGTAAGTCTCTTCAGCGTTGTAACCAGCGGCCCAAACCAGACGGTTCGCCACGGTTTCCGCCTGCGCTTCCGGGCCGAGCTTTACTTTCCATTTCACGCCGCGCGCGTCGACGACCTCGAACTTAGGCGACTTCCCGCTCTTGTCCTCTTTGACAAACTTGAACGGCGGCGTGGGCGCCAAAGCCTTCGATCCGGCTCCGTAATACAAATCGCGTTTGCGCATGTCGCCAGGATTGCGCCATAGGATCGGCGTGCCCTTGTCCTTGTTCTTCTTGCCCTTGTCTTGCTTCGCAGCCTTGTCGTTATCTTTTTCAAGTTTGACGAGTGAATAAACTTCGAGCGACGCAACGACGATCAAAAAACAAGCTATTAACGCGAGTACGCGGTTCTTCCCCAGGGATTGCATAGTTGGCCTCGATTCAAGGAGAGCGTGGACGGTGACTTCAGCCGGCGCGGCTGTGACGCGGGGGATTGCGCTCCCACGAACAGCAAACGCTGTGACTCAGGCAGGGGCGAACGCACTTCGCAACACAAGTTTCACAGTCTCGCAAGACTGGAACTACTAAGACCTCTAAAAGCACGAAAGCCGTCCAACTGACGGCTCCCATGTTGTTGGACAGAGGGCTGCCGGAGCTTTACTTGGATCCTTGTGTCGCAGCCTGTGTAGCAATTTCGGACTGAATTCGCTGCGCGTAACTCTCAACGAAACGCTTCTGGCCGCCATGGCCGTTCGAGGTGTAGAAGTCGAAGTTCTGCATTTCGGCGTACACCTGATCGAAGTGCCACTGATAGTTGTTGAAGCGATAGACCGCGCCCATCACGCCGGTGCGGTGACGCCCACCGGCGCAGTGCACATAGAATTTTCCGGTCGCAGGGTCATTCACGAGCTTCAGGAACTGAGCGATTTGCTCATCACTAGGATCCTTCTTGTCAGGAATCGCAATGTTCACGTACGTCATGCCGAGCGCTTCGACGTAGCCTTTTTCCCGCGGCGTGTTGTCCGTTAAATCAATGACTGTTTTAATGCCTAAATCTTTCAGAGCTTGAAAATCTCTCTGCTTCGGCCGGGCGCCGCGATAGAAGCGTTCATCCATCTGACCGAAGTTGCTAATCTTTACGTTCGGAAAAGCGCTGTCTGAATTACCTTTTGAAATAGCCACCGTGGCGATGGCGGCGAGCAGCGCAATGGCTGCCGTAATTCTGGTCAAAGTATGTCTGGGTGTTTTCATTTCTTAATCTCCAATTTAAGGGATTTCCACGACCAGGAAGTTACTCCGCGGACGAGGTTAGGATTCATGGAATTGGTTCATAGTTGTATCTAAACTTCGGGTGCGCGTGCTTCAGCGCAGGAGCGGCCTGCGTACCGTTTGTTGTGATTGAAAAATAAGTTAATCTCAATCGCGTATTCGCCAGATCACAACATGTCTTTCTTCGACATTCTTCGCTTGGCGCTTCGAAATCTTCGTGAAGCAAAACTGCGCGCGACGCTCACTTCGATGGGTGTGATCGTCGGCGTCGCCGTGATCGTGACGATGGTTTCGTTCGGGCTCGGCTTACAGCGCAACATGCTCTCGCGGTTTCGCGCGCTTGATCTCTTCAACGAGATTCGCGTGATGGGCAAGAGCGTTTTCACTATGGCGATGAGTGTCGATCCGAAATTGGGCCGAGACCCGCGGCCGGGCGATCGGCGCGGACCGTCGTTTCGACCAAATCAGGAACCCACGCGGATCCTGGACGACGCGGCGATCGCCGAGATCCAAAACATCCCGGGCGTCGCCTATGTCGAACCCGACATTAACTTCACTGTGTACGTTCGTTGCAACGGCCAGGTTTCTCCGGCACAGGTTGCCGGCACCTCAGTGCCGAATGCCGCATCGCGCTTCCGAATTTTTGCTGCCGGCAAAATGATTAGCAGCTCGGACGCGAACGAAATCGTCATTGACGATGTGAGGGCCGAAACGTGCGGCTACGCCAAACCTGAAGATGCCATCGGTCAGACAATTGAATTCTTATCAACGCGAAGCGAATCATCCGACGATAAGTCCTCCGCAACCAAGACTGATGAGGGCGATGAAGGAGGATTCAGCTTCTTTGGGCTGCCGCTGGAGGGCGGAGAAGGGGCGCCGGCGAATTCGATCGTCGCGAGGCGACTGACCATCGCAGGAGTGCTTAGCCGGGAAAAGCGCGAGGGCGCAGCACAAGGCGGCGCAGGCGGACTAATGCTGAACGCGGGCATGTATGTGCCGCTGCCGATCGCGCGGGACTGGTCGGCAAAACACCGAGACCCAATGCGCGAAACGGCGCTGGCTTTGGTGCGACAGAGTGGGCAACTTAACGAAACTCAAAGTGAAGGCTATGGCTCGGCGGTAGTGAGGGTCAATGATCCAGTGGCTCTGACTGAAGTTCGCAAACGGATTCACGACAAGGGGTTTGGCAGTTTCTCGATTGTCGACCAACTCGATCAAATTCGCACGGTGTTTCTGATCATCGATTCAGTGCTGGGACTGCTTGGCGGGATTTCTCTGCTGGTGGCTAGTTTCGGCATCGCGAACACTATGATCATGTCGATTCTCGAGCGCACGCGCGAAATCGGCATCATGAAAGCCATCGGAGCGGAAGACCGCGAGATCAAACTTATCTTCTTTTTCGAAGCCGCCGTAATCGGATTAACGGGAGGAGTGATGGGGGTGCTGGCCGCGTGGGCGATCGAAGGCATCGCGAACCGTCTGGCCTATCGCTTCGTGCTCAAGCCGCAAAACGCTTCGTTCGTCGATTTCTTTTCGATGCCACCTTACCTCTGGCTGGGCGCGATCCTGTTTGCGTTACTGGTTTCAATTCTCGCAGCGCTGTACCCCGCTGCGCGCGCGGCGCGGATCGATCCGGTGAGGGCACTAAGACATGACTAACGCCGACATGACTAGCGCCCAGGCGCAAGTAACATTGCCCCAAAAACGATCAGCATGATGGCCAGCTGAAAGATCAGAATACCTGTGCCCACCATACCCAAAACCCGGCCCGCGTTAGTTAAGTCCCGCCCGGACGGATCCATCTGACCAAACTCCATGTCTCTCAAGTCGTCGGTGCCCATTCTCCACGCCGCAATCGCGAGGAGTTGGCACACCACGATGCCAAGGATTCCGTAAACCAGCACGGTTGAACCACGATGAGGTCGCATGCCGCTTCTAATAGGGTCTAGCGTTTAGTTTGTCAACGATTTACCGCAAGAGTTGCAAAATTTTGCAGTGGAATCTTTTTGCATCGCGTTGCAGTGCGGACAAGAGAGTCCCACTCGGAGGTTGGCGCCGCAGCCGGAGCAATACGCCGAGCCGGCACTCGCGGCCGCGCCGCAGGTGCCGCAACGGCCGGGCATGGGCGGTACATAGCCGCCGGCTTTGCGCGTGATGTGCGCCTCAATTTTCTTCCACGCGTCTTCCGTGAGTTTGTATTGCCAGTAGGCCCCGAGCGCGGGCAGCGCCAGCAAGAGACCGGCGGACAGCGCCAGGGCGACGGCGGCAACCGCCGCTTTGTCGAACCACTTTTGCATGCCGATTTCGACGCGCGTGCCGCCGCTCTCAGGTGTAACTTTGATGGTGAGTGCCGCTGAAAGTCCGGTGATGTCGCGCAAGGTGCTGGACTTGCGCGCTTGCAGGATTGCGGTCGAAGAGACCTGCATCGTCTGCAGATCGAAATTTTCGTCGAACAGGTCGCGCAGCTCGGTCATCAACTTGATCGTGTCAGCTTCGACCCCGGGATAGTAGCGGCTTTCCATTTCGTTGATCTCCTCGACCAGTTTACGTGAAGCTGTCAGCGATAGTTCAAGAAATTACACTTGCGCGCTGGCCATCAGACAAGGTGTCTCCGTGTGTCCCTGTGCGTGCTCCATGTCTCTGTGGTTGTACTCTTCAAAAAGATTCACCACAGAGACACCGAGAATTCACAAAGATATACAGAGAGCACAGTGCGTGGAGTGTGCCTCACGGATTGTTCTTTTTCTTCTTATCAGTCGAAGGCGGTGGAAGTTGGTTGCCGACTTCAATAATTTGCTCGGCGTGTTGCACAACGCGTTCGATTGCCGAGAGTTCGTCGGCATTTTTAGTTTGACTGGCGATGGACTTTACTTGCGTCACATAGCCATTTGTCGCCGCGGAAAGCTTTCGCAGCGAGCGCGAGATTAGCGGGCTCTTTTCGTCCCGGCGGCTGACATCGTCGATGTTGGTAATAGCTTCGTCCAGAATGGAAGCGATGTCGCCCAACAGTTGCGCGCGCGAACCTTTTGGCAGGTCGCCCCATTCAGGCTCTTCTCTGTCGATCTTTTTCGTCTTCGCTTGTTCGAGGCCGTTGATGATCGCGAATCGTCGATCTATCGCTTTAATGAATACATCGACTCGCTTGTCGAGCTGCTGATGAAACCGAATCAGATCGGTTTCCTGATCCGTCAAGTGGTCGCGCGGCTGGGCGTTCGAGATTGCCGCAAACGAAAGCGAGATGACAGCGAGAAAAATTAGCCGGCCAGGGATTCGCGGGTAAAGACGCATCACGAAATTAGGGACGCTTGTTGTCCTGCGGTGTAGCCTTGTGGGCGTCCGCCTTTGTTTCCGGATCTTCGCGGAGCACCGTGTTGCCGTAGAAAGACTCCAGCGCCTCAGTGCGCGTGTTGCGCGCAAACTCCTCCGCGGTTTTCAGGTGGATCGCATAATCCGACGGCGTGTCGCGGCGCATTACTGCCAGCCGCGGGATTTGCGCGCGCAAAGCGATGTCGAGCCGCCGGTAAAGGTCGCGGGTGCTGGTTTTCTCGCGTGGCATGCCACCGATGAATCGCATCACGTCTTCAATCAACCCGAGATAGGTGCCCAGGGCTTCGGAAGCTTTCTCGAAGTCCTTTTGCGACGTCAACGATTCGATGTGCCCTAAACGCGCATCAGCTAATTCAATGGTGAGCTTGACGCGTGCCTTGGCGTCCCTGGTGGTGGTCGTGAGTTGCGATCTGTCGGCGCGAGCGACGAAGCGCATGGGCGGGGGAGTCGGCAGTTGCGGCGTCAGGGGTTGGGCGAAGACTTCGCAAGAGAGCAGAGGACTGGCGAGTGCAACGAATAGAACCGAGAAAGTTTTGGCGAATGTAGTTCGCATTCGTTCTGGCGTTGGGATTTGCTGTCTACCCGGCTTTGCGTCTTCCCTGGCCTCGCTTGATTTGCTCTCGCAGAACGGGGAGCCGCAAATTGACCTTGTCGATTTCGAGCTGGTTGCTGGTTGCATCGGCGCGCGCGAGAAACTTCTCATATGCGGCGAGCGCTTCTGGGTACTGCTGGAGATTATCATGCGCCGTGGCCAGGAAAAAGTAAGTTGGCGCCAGTTCCGGGCGCGTCGTCGCAATCCATTCGTACTCTGTAATCGCAGCGCGGAAATCTTTCAGCTCGTACAACGCGAGCGCGAGGTTAGCATGCGCAAGATACTCAGCCGGCGTCCGCGCGATAACTTCGCGCAGGATCGGCACCGCCTCAGCGAAGCGGCGACCCTGAATCAGCGCCGCGGCATAGCCTATCGCAAACCTGGAATTCGCCGGCTCGAGTTTGAGCGCTCGGTAATAGTAGTCCTGCGACTTCAACGGATCGATGCGCCGGTATGTCGCTCCGAGTCGCGCGAGCAGCGAAGCATTTTTCGGATCGCGCTCAAGCAATTGCTCAAGTGCCGCGCGCTGTTCAGCCGTCGAACCATCGCCGCCGGCAATCTCAGCTCGCAACGCAATCACCTCTGGAATCTGTCGATCTTTTTCCGGCAGCGCGTCGAGTATGCGCAATGCGTCATCACGCGCGCCGGCACGATCGTATAACTGGGCCAATTCAAAAGAGCCTGCGACATCGCTCCCATGGCTTGCCCGATCGAGAACGCGAATGTCTTCGAGCGCACCCACTTTGTCGCCGGCGTCGAGTCGCAGCTTCGCTCGATCATGACGCGCGCCCAGATCGCCTGAATCAATTATTAAAGCTTTGTCGAGACTCGCGAGCGCGGCAATTTTGTCACCCGCGCGTGATTCAATGAATGAGCGCTTGCGCCAGGTTGAGGACTTCGCCTCCTTTGAGGCGGTCGCGCGCTTGCTCAAGGCAAGAGCTTCGGTGAGATCCCCCGCCCGAGTACGCAGGTCAGCCAGCGCCACGAGTGCTTCCACATTTTGGCTTTCCAGTTCAATCCCCCGCCGCAGAATCGGCTCACTATTTCGGTCATCGTTGTAATAAGAGGACAAGAGCGAGCCGAATCGTGCATGAGCGAACCCCCATTCGGGTCGCAACTCAACTGCGCGATTAAAACCGGCCAACGCTTCGTCCTTGCGATTCGTGAAGAGCAGAGCCAGGGCTCGTTGAAATTCGGCTTCGGGAAACTCAGGCTTCAGCCGAATCGCTGCATCGTAAAACTCAATCGCCGTTTTGTAATCGTTTTTGGCGTGCGCGTCCTGAGCCCGCTCGA
>DATEPC010000078.1:0-10723 GCA_035273405.1 Pyrinomonadaceae bacterium
TGCCGGAGCCATGATCGGGACTCCGGGTGCGGGGGTGCCGAAGTCGCTAACCGTCCACGGCGAGATAGCCAACGCTTATCCGACCCTTCATGATCAGATCGATATCGCCGCCCGTTCGTACGTCGATCCGTCGCACGTCGATCTGGTGCTGGTCGATGGCTGCATCAATGACGTAAATGCGCGCCGGTTTCTGAACGCGGGCAACACGCCCGAAGCAATTCAGGCGCTGGCGCAGGAAAAGTGCGGCGCACCCGTCGAAGAGTTGCTGATAAGAATCGCCTCGACCTTTCCCAACGCACACATCATCATCAGTGGTTACTACCCCGTGTTCTCTGACCAGACGCCGCGCGATTTCTTCATGCGGGCGCTGGCGAAAAGGTTCTATGCGGCCTTGATTCCCAACGGGCCGAAAATCAATTCCCGAGAAATGCTGGCGCAACTGACAATCATTTCCGCGGCCTGGTACGCAGCCTCAAACAGTACGTTGAATGATGCGGTCGCCCGGACAAATGCGCGTTTGGTGACGCGCGGGACGCGTCAACGCGTGTTATTCGCCAAGGTTGCCTTCGAACCTGAACATGCTTTTTCTGCACGCAAGTCGCAATTATGGGGATTCGACGCATCTTTTCTGAGAAAGCTGCTGGTGCTCCTGACGTTAGGTAAAGTCGACCTGCGAACCAATGACGAGGTGAGCAGTCTGCGCTCGGCCGCCTGCCGCGACTTTTACAAGAGCGTGCGGGGCGAAAGCGAAGCCGAGAAGAGATCGCGCAAAGATCGATTAATGGTTTGCCGGCTTGCCGCAATCGCGCACCCCAACCGCAAAGGAGCCGTCTTGTACGCCGAGGCGATCAAAGATCAGCTGAAAACTTTGCTCCGCAATCCCGGTTGGCTTCGTGCGACGGCCACCGGCGCGCCCGCAGGTCCCTGAGTGTGACGGGAAAGCGGATCTTGCACGTGATGTCACGGGCGGGACGCCCGTGCCACTCGCAATAAGAATTTCCATTGCACCCAGCCTTCTGCGGTGATAAATCTGGGCCGCAATCTTGAGAGGAGTCATTGATGAATCCAAATCCGATGGAATTTCGCAGGGGGGTCATCTCGCCGATGGAATGCGTGAAGGAAGGCTGGCAGCTGATCAAGGATCAGTACTGGCTTTTCCTGGGGCTCACTCTTGTCGCGATGCTCGTAGGCGGCGCCGTTCCTGTCGTGCTCATCGGCGCGATGACATGCGGACTCTACCTGTGCCTGTTTGCAAAGATGCGTGGCGAACCGGTCGAGTTCGCAATGCTCTTCAAAGGCTTCGACTATTTTGTGCAGGGTTTGGTGGCAGCCGCGATTCAGACTCTGCCAATAATCCTGATTATGGCGGTGGGGCAGGTTATCTTCGTGGCCTTCACGATGATCATTATGCCGACGCGGCGGGGCGAGGCGATGCCCGCAGTGTTCTTCGTTGGACTGGCGATATTCATCCTGTTCGCAATGATCGTCAGCTTGGTAATCCACTCTCTGTTTCTGTTCGCCTACCCGCTGATTGTTGATCGCAAACTTTCCGGCTTGGACGCAATCAAGCTTAGTTACCGCGCCGCGCTGCAAAACCTCAGCGGCATCGTTGGGTTAATTCTGCTGCTGGCCGGCATGGGGATCCTCGGTGTGCTGGCCTGTTACGTGGGCGTTTTCTTTGTGATGCCAATCAGTTTCGCGGCCTACGCCGTGGCCTATCGCAGGGTTTTTCCTGAAAACGGTTCGGTTGGTGGTCCCGCTCCGCCACCGCCACCCGGAAGCTGGGCCGCCTAACGATGCACCCGCCGGAACTGGTAATTCGCGGACGCCGGGTCGTTACCGAACATCGAGTCGGCCCGGCGTCAGTGCATATAACGCGCGGCTACATCTCTTCCATTTCGATTTTCGAAGATGTTCCCGACGGCGCCGATCTGGTCGAAGCATTCGATTCGATCGTGATGCCCGGCCTGGTCGATACCCACGTACACGTCAACGAACCTGGGCGCACGGATTGGGAAGGATTCGAGACGGCGACGCGGGCGGCCGCCGCCGGAGGCGTCACCACGATCGTGGACATGCCTCTGAATTCGATCCCGGCAACGACAACGCCCGATGCTTTCGACGCGAAGTTAAAAGCCGCGACAGGCAAGCTGCACGCGGACACGGCGTTCTGGGGAGGCGTAGTGCCGGGAAACACGAGCGAATTGGCAAAACTTTGGGATGCCGGCGTTGTCGGCTTCAAGTGCTTTCTGATTCATTCCGGCGTTGACGAGTTTCCGAATGTCACTGAAGAAAATTTGCGCGAGGCCATGCCTGAGTTGGCGAGGCTCGGCGCGCGTCTGATTGTTCATGCTGAAGTGCCGGGGCCGGTTGAAGCATGCTGCCGGTCGGCATCCGAAGCGCCTGCTCGATCGTATGAAACTTTCCTGCGTTCGCGGCCGCGGGAAGCGGAAAACGAAGCTATCGCGACGATGATTCGCTTGTGCCGTGAAACCGGCTGTCGTATCCACGTCGTGCATCATTCGTCGGCGGATGCTTTGCCAATGCTGCGCCAGGCGAAGAGTTTCGGGCTACCGATTACGGCAGAGACTTGTCCTCACTATCTGCACTTTGCCGCCGAAGAAATTCCTGATGGAGCGACTGAATTCAAATGTTGCCCGCCGATTCGCGAACGTGAAAACAGCGAGCACCTGTGGGAGGCCCTCCGCGACGGCACAATCGATTTCGTCGTTTCGGACCATTCGCCTTGTCCGCCTGACATGAAGCTGCCCGATGAAGGCGATTTCATGAATGCCTGGGGCGGGATCTCGTCTCTTCAGCTGCGTCTGCCGATTATGTGGACCGAGGCCGGCGCGCGCGGCTTCACGATTGAAGAGATGGTTCGATGGTTATGCCGCGAACCGGCGCGCCAGGTTGGTCTCAAAATTAAAGGCGCGATCAAAGAGGGCTTTGACGCTGACATCGTCATCTGGAATCCGGATCGGGAATTCAAAGTAGAGCCCACGATGCTGCATCACCGGCACAAGCTGACTCCGTACAATGGCGAAGTTCTGCGCGGCGTTGTAGAAAAAACTTTCCTGCGGGGGCAGATGGTTTATGATGACGGGCGATTTTTCGGGCCGTACGGTCGTCCCCTTCTGCGGCAGCGAAGCCAGTACCCGGAGCGGTAGCGACCGGGTCTCAGGCATCGGAACGGTCGAGTTTGCAATGACGTTACCAGGTCGCTATCCCGACGCCTCGGGATACTGACCTCACGGCGTTCGGCCGCCAAGTTCCTATGGACTTCACTGAACTAATCGACCTTGCATCCGAACGGCTCGGTGGCACGGTGCTGTACGCCAACGACGAATTCTTTGCCCCGAAAGAGAATCTGCTGAAAGCTTCGGTTCCTGTTTTCATTGAAGGCAAGTACACCGACCTCGGCAAATGGATGGACGGCTGGGAGTCGCGGCGCCGGCGCACGCCGGGATTCGACTGGTGCATCATTCGTTTGGGACTTGCCGGCGTAATCCGTGGAGTTGTAGTCGATACAGCCCACTTCAAAGGCAATTATCCTGAGCAGTGCTCGATTGAAGCATGCGCGGTCGATGGCCTGCCCACCACCGAACAACTGATCGACGGTTCGCAACAATGGACCGGGATTCTGCCGCGAGTAAATCTGAACGGCGATTCCCAGAACCCCTTCCCGATCAACAGCGACGAACGTTGGACGCACCTGCGATTCAACATCCACCCGGACGGCGGGGTGGCGCGTCTGCGCGTGTACGGCGAGGTAGCGCCCCAGTGGAACCGCTTGCGGCAAATCGGTGGGGATGTCGATCTCGCGGCCGTCGAGCATGGGGGAATGGTGCTCACTTGCAGCGACATGTTCTTTGGTCACCGGCACAATCTAATCATGCCGGGACGTTCGGCTAACATGAGCGACGGTTGGGAAACCAAGCGAAGGCGCGGCCCGGGTCATGACTGGACGATCATCAAGCTCGGCACAGCGGGTCGCATTCGACGTCTGGAAGTAGATACGTCCTGGTTTAAAGGAAATTTCCCCGAGAGCTGCTCGCTGGAAAGCTGTAACGCCCCGGACGTGGCGCTCGAAACGTTGCAGGATCCGGCGTTCAACTGGAAGCCGGTGCTGGCGCGCACGAAACTGCAGGCGCATACCCGCCATTTCTTTGACGAAGTGATGGAGACGGGCACGGCGTCGCACATTCGCTTCAACATCTTTCCGGACGGCGGCGTCAGCAGATTGCGCGTCTACGCGACGATTGAGTGATGTCAGGGGCCTGTCAGTACCGGGAGCGGACCGGGGTTCCCGCGCGGGCAGCCCGCGTGGGGTGGTGGATGCGACCGGATCGCACACTCAACGTTGATCGATGATCGAGTCGCTACCGCTCCCGGTACTGACACTTTGCGATGACTTTGGAAGAGCTCAATTCGCTCACGTCAATGGCAGCCGAAGAGGAGTTTCTCAAATGCTGCGGTTCAGGCCAATGGACAAAGCAAATGAGCGACGCTCGGCCGTTTTCGAATTCGGACGAGCTCTCGGCTAAAGGCGATGAGATTTGGTGGAACTTAGACGAGGAAGATTGGCTCGAGGCGTTTCGCGCCCACCCAAAAATCGGGGAAAAGAAAGCCGCGGCCGCTCAATCCGCCGAGGCCGCCGCGTGGTCGGCGCAGGAGCAATCGGAAAGCGAGCGAGCGGCAGCCGAAACGAAAGCCGCGCTGGCGGAAGGAAATCGCGAATATGAACTGCGATTTGGCTTTATCTTCATTATTTGCGCCACTGGGAGATCCGCGGAAGAGATGCTTGCGGCGCTGAATGGCCGCTTGAATAACGATCGGGAAACCGAAATACGCGCGGCGGCCGAGGAACAGCGAAAGATTACTCAACTAAGGTTACAGAAGCTTTTGGAGAATTGACGACGAGAAATGGCCACGCTCACAACGCACGTGCTGGACACATCGCGAGGCCGCCCGGCGTCTGGCCTCACAATCAGTTTGGAAAGACTGAACGCGGGTGAAGGCTGGACTCCATTGTCGGAAGCCGCGACTGACGACGATGGCCGAGTTAAGCACTTCGTACTGGCTGAGCCGAATCTCGGGCCCGGTACTTATCGGCTCGTTTTCTCAGTTGGAGAGTATTTCAAGGAACTGAGTCAGCAGAGCTTTTATCCGGAAGTGTCCGTCGCTTTCCTAATCGAGCCCGGCGCCGAGCACTATCATGTTCCGCTCCTGATTAGTCCGTTTGGATATTCGACGTATCGAGGAAGTTAGGTCTTTGGCCTTTGGAATTCGACGCGTTCCAAACCAAAGACCAAAGATCTAAAACCTAAGACCTAAAATCACAAGATGAACATCGATCCAACCATTTCAGAATGGCTTAACTTCATCGCCCGCTGGATCCACGTGTTTGCGGGCATCATGTGGGTGGGGACTACGTATTACTTCACCTGGCTGGACGCCCGTCTGACGGAAGAAGAAAAAGCGATGGCGAACACCGGTCATTCAGCACAGATTTGGATGGTGCATAGCGGCGGCTTCTACGCCGTCGAGAAACGGAAGGTACCCGACGAGCTTTCGCGGAAGCTGCATTGGTTCAAATGGGAAGCGGGCACCACCTGGCTGAGCGGCTTTGCGCTGCTCATCATCGTTTATTACCTCGGCGGTGGAGCGCTAATCGACCGCGACGTCGCTGATATCGGTCTCGCAACCGCCGTGGGTATCGGCATCGGCGCTCTGATTGTCGGCTGGTTGATTTACGACCTGCTGATGATTTCTCCGCTTGGCCGTAACGAAAAGCTGTTTGCGGTTATTGCTTACGCGTTGATTGTCGCTGCTTCATACGGGCTGACGCGCGTTTTCAGTGGCCGGGGCGCCTACATTCATCTCGGCGGAATCTTCGGGACAATCATGGCTGCGAACGTTTGGATGCGCATTCTGCCGGCGCAGCGAAAGATGATCGAGGCCATTAAAGCCGGCAAAAAACCGGATGAGAACCTGGCCGCGCAGGCTAAGCTTCGTTCAAAACAGAACACCTTCACAGCAGTGCCCCTGGTTATCCTCATGCTGAGCAGCCATTTCGGCGGCACGACAACGGGAGGTTATGACTGGATTAACCTCGTGCTTCTGGTTCCGGTGGGGTGGCTGGCCGCAAAATTTATCCGGCGAGCGTAGAGTTAACAACGGCCTGTGCGGCACCGGGCGCTAAGTCCTATGCTACTTTCCCATCCTCACAATCTCTTCAAACTCAGCTTCACCAACCGGCATAACTGATAAACGCGATTGGCGCACGAGTAACAAGTCGCTCAACTTTGCGTTCGCCTTGATATCAGTTAGCGAAACTGGGTTAGGCAACTTCTTAAGCGGCTTGATATCTACGGCGATCCATCCTTCTTCCTTCGCCGTAGGATCGGGATACGCGGCTTTCGACACACTCGCGATGCCGACGACACGCTTTTCTTTTCCTGAGTGATAAAAGAAAACCTCGTCGCCGAGTTTCATTTGCCGCAAGTTGTTCCGCGCCTGAAAATTTCGCACGCCGCTCCACTGCGTACTGCCGTCGCGCTCTAAATCGTCCCACGAATAATCTTCCGGCTCCTGCTTCACGAGCCAGTGTCCCTGGCTTTCTTTCCTGGCTGACTTCATCGCAATCGTCTCTCAGTTTTGATTTTTGAAATCGTTGGCTAGAATTCTAATCCTAATTTCCAAACAGAGGATCAACCAAGTGACAACTAAACTCAAAGAAGGTGACAAGGCGCCGGACTTCGCCGTGCCGGACGGCGAAGGAAAGACTGTTCGTTTGAAAGATCTACGCGGCACGAAAGTCGTGCTCTATTTTTATCCGAAGGACGACACACCGGGATGCACAAAAGAAGCGTGTGCGTTTCGCGACTCATTTTCTAAGTTCAAGAAACGCGGCATTGAAGTACTGGGCGTGTCGCTCGACAGTGAGAAATCGCACCAGAAGTTTGCGCAGAAGTACGACTTGCCGTTTCGGCTTCTCGCCGACACTGAAAGAAAAATCTCAGACGCGTACGGCACCTACGGCGAAAAGAAATTCATGGGTCGCAAGTACATGGGCAATCACCGGATGACTTTTCTGATCGACGAGAAAGGTAAAATTAAGAAAGTTTACGAGAAAGTGAAACCGGACGAACACGCGGAAGAAGTTCTGGCGGCGTTTGAGGATTAGCGAAGAGCCCTTCCTCACGGCCGGGCTACTGCCCCGCGGACGATCTCAGGACGAGGCGGCTTTAGTTTTCGGGGCGGCAACCCTGGCAGAGCGTTTTTTTCCTTTGGCCGACGGCTTACGCCCCGGCATCAACACTCCGACCGAGCTGAATGACGGTGAAAGCCCGCGTTTCACCTTATTTGCGGCAGTTTTCTGCAGTTCTTCGAGGGCCTCGTTCACAAAATACAGTCGCTGGTGATTCACTATTTGGGTGCGGATTTCGCGCGTCCACAGCAGCAAATTCGCCAGCGCGTCGCAAACTTCATCCTTCGGAAGTTTGGTGACAAGAGCGATTTCCTTTTGCGTCTTAGCGCCACAGCGGATTGCTTCGCGCACACGATCGGCGGGCGAAAGTTTACGCAGCATTCGCGCAATGCGACGCGATGAAAACCCTGACTTCGGATCGAGCGTTACTTTTGTCTTGGTGGAAGTGGTCCCGGCTTTGGTGCGCGCGCTCTTGTATTCACGCAACGCCTGACGACTTAAAGCGATCTTTTGTCTGATGCATCGCTTGCAGTAGAGATTCAGTCCGTCCTTACGTGCACGGCAGACACCAAACTCTGACACCGGCAACGATTCTTCGCAACGGGGGCACCGCTTCAATTCAAGGCCAATTACTTCTGCTGCATTCGTCATCTTCCGCCGCTCCGACACTATTTCGAACAACACGATTCCAACTGACCACTCCAGCCCCGATGACAATCGAAGCTGCTTGCGCCCTGGTTCGATCGAACCCCGTCGGTGTGAAACTTGGCGATGAGCTATCGGAGGAGTTGAATTCTCGCAACTCTGATTACGATCCGAAAGATGTTGCTAATCGGAATCGCAAGTCACAAACGCAAAGCGTTTCGAGTTAATCGCGAAATGACTGACGGTTACTTGCGAGGTAAAAAAAATAAGTGCGTTAAAACTGCAAATCGTTTCGTCAACTCGATCTCCGACGTTCATCGTTAACCAGCAAGGGACTGGAATTATATGTAGGAAGATTTTTTTTGCAACTTCCAAATTGATTTAGTGCGATCAAATCGTCGAACACGATCAATTCAGTGTTGCGAACGACTTAAGAATTTGTTCTCACCTTCGCAACATGTGCAGTGGTGACAGTTAGAAGAACGATTGATTCAACGGAACAACTAGTAAATCTTCGATCTGTGTTGATTCTCTTCGAACGACAACAAGAAGATTGCTAATGAATTCATTGCATTGACTACGACACATAAATCGTTCGCCGTATGTTTCGCGCAACCCCTGCGGCTGAAACCGGCTTGGGCCTACTATTAGTTGGCGGTTAAATCGACACGTCACGAACCCGCGTAGACATAATGATGAAATTTCGATCAAGCACTGCGGAGTGGCGCCTCTCGTGCGGGAGATCGATCGATGAGATCCATTCTTGTCTCACCGCTGGCTGTCTCGGGGCAGTAGCCCCACCGTCAGGGAGGGCGTCGTTCTGCGCGAAAACATCACGCCCTTCCTGACGGTTGGGCCACTGCCCGGGCGTGTCGCGAGTGGGAAGACTGTGAATGCTGCCGCGTTGTGCAAAATGCTCTAAGTTGTTGTGACTTCGACGGTTTTGTCGCTGGGTGCGACTGCGTCCACAGGTTTTACACAGCGCCTGTGGAAGCTTGTGAATAGCTCGCGAGGCTCATTTTTGCGGCCGATCTTTCAACCGAATGACAAATTTCAAACCCGCCCAGACTTCATCGATCGCGCAGACTTTCACGTCGACCATCCCCTTTGCCAAACCAAGTTCTCTCACAACATTGTCACTGAGATCAGATGCGACTCCGGACGTTTTCTTAGGCCAGCAAATCCAAAGCATGCCGGTCGGACGTAACCTCGCTGCGTAACCAGAAAACGTTCGCTCTAATTCGCGTTCGGTTGTAACGAACAGCAACACGAGATCAATCGGTTTGCGCGCGCGTGAGTTAATGGTGACGTTCGGCGGCAGATCCAACTCTTTGTCGAGTTCGGCCGGTGCGTTTACGAACCGAAGGTTGAAACCTTCTTTGATACCAAGTTTCTTAGCCAGTGGTGTCCCTGAATATCCAGCCATTAAAGTTTTACTTTCACTCCGCGTTCCTGCACCGGTTGCCCGGGGAACTTTGACCGACAAAAAAACGGGGCGATACTAAACTGTGAAAGCTCCGACGTTCAAGATGTTTGTGCTTCTGGCATACGCGCTTGGCAAATTTCGCAACTAATAAACAAGGATGCTGATTAAGAAGCCTTCTGACATCCAGTCAAGCGAGATCACTGATCAAAAAGTGTATCTCAACCGGCGCTTGTTCATGCGCGGCGCGATTCTCGCCGGCTCGGCTGCCGCGACCGGTTTGATTTACCGCAAGTTGAATCCCTCTGCGCCAGTCGTCGAGTCGCGTGAGAAGATTGAAGGCGTGATAACCGCGCCGACCGACGAAGCAATTCGCAACGCCTTTAAGACGAACGAACCGTGGACCTCGCTGGAAGACATTACCAACTACAACAACTTTTACGAGTTCTCGACTGTTAAGGAAGAAGTTGCTTCGGCCGCGCGTGGTTTTGTTACCCGGCCGTGGGCGGTTGAGGTTGGAGGTCTGGTCAACAAGCCAAGAACCTTTGACCTGGGCGATTTGGTGAAATTGGCGCCGCAAGAAGAGAGGGTTTACCGGCTGCGTTGCGTTGAAGGGTGGTCGATGGTGATCCCCTGGGTCGGGTTTCCGTTGAACGCGGTGCTGAAACAGGTTGAACCGCTCTCTGCTGCCAAATACGTGGCCTTCCAGACGCTGCTGGATCCCAGACGCATGCCGAATCAGAACACGGGCGTGCTCGACTGGCCGTACGTTGAGGGATTGCGGCTCGATGAAGCTATGCATCCGCTGACGATTCTGGCGACCGGGCTGTATGGCGAGACGCTGCCGCCGCAGGATGGCGCGCCAATTCGTTTGGTGGTGCCCTGGAAATACGGGTTTAAGAGCATCAAGTCAGTCGTAAAGATTACTTTGGTCGCCGATGAGCCGCCCACTACCTGGAACATTCAGTCGCCGAACGAGTACGGTTTCTATTCGAACGTAAATCCGGGCGTCAGCCATCCGCGTTGGAGCCAACGATACGAGCGGCGGATTGGCGAGTTCCGCTCACGCGAGACGCTTCTGTTCAATGGTTACGCGGAACAGGTCACGCATTTGTACGCTGGGATGGATTTGAGAGTGAATTACTGACATGGTCAGTTGTCAGTTGTTCAGTGGCGAAACTCATTTTACTGACGACTGACCACTGACCACTGACGTTTTTTCCATGGACACACGCTTCGCAAGACTTCTTCTCTTCATCAACGGCCTCGTGCCGCTGGGGCTTTTGCTTTGGGACGTTTGGCGTCAGCAGGTCGGAGCAAATCCGCTCGAGTTTGTGACGCGCACGACCGGCATGCTGACGCTGGTTTTTCTGCTTATCACGCTCGCCGTCAGTCCATTACGCCGCATCACCGGCCTAAACTGGTTGATCAAGTTTCGTCGA
>DATEPC010000079.1:0-1900 GCA_035273405.1 Pyrinomonadaceae bacterium
TGGCTGTTTCTCCCTTCGACGGTATTAACCGCATCAGGTTCAAGGGGTCTCCTAAACGGACTCTCAGTCCCGATCGAAAATCAGGACTCCCCCGAAACGATATTCAGTTGTCAACGCACGAATTGTAGAACTGACGGGCGCAACGCGCAACGGCAGGGATGAGGTCAGTACCGGGAGCGGTAGCGACCGGGTTGTTACTTGCAGAGCCGGCGGAGTGGAGAGCGCTACCCGGTCGCTACCGCTCCCGGTACTGACCTCGTACCTTGTATAATTCCGTTGCTTTATCACCCCTGAATACTTCGGAGACAAGTTGATGCTGCATCGCCGCGCTGTTGCTGTCGCCCTGATTTCAACTCTGCTTTGCCTGCCGACTTTCGCTCAGTCGCAATCAGACAAAGAACTGCTCGAACGAATTCGCACAGAAGCGATGACGAACTCGCAGATTATGAAGACGATGCACATGTTCTCAGACGTGTATGGTCCGCGGCTCACCGGCTCGCCGAATCACAAACGTTCGGCAGAGTGGGCGGTGAAGCAGATGACCGCGTGGGGACTTTCGAACGGGCATCTTCACGCGTGGGATTTCAAACATCCGGGATGGCTGAACGAAAGATTGTCGGCGCACATCATCGCGCCGGTGAAAGATTCACTGGTGGCGGAAGCGTTGGCGTGGACTCCCGGCACGCGCGGCGTCGTGCGCGCGAATGCTTATCAGATTATTCTGCCGGCGCGACCCACGCAGCAGCAGCTAACGTCTTTCTTCGACACTGAGAAAATGAAAGTGCGCGGACGCGTCGTGATGGTCGGGAGGGCTGCCATCGTCCCGGTAAATGTGAATCCGCCGCCGAAAAGGATGACGGACGAGCAAGCGGAGCAGCGCTACGGTCCAAACGCCCGGCCGCAGCAATTTGGCGGGCCGTCACCGTCGCCAACTCCGACGCCGGCGCCGGGAACGCCGACGCCGCTAACAAACCGACAAATTGACGAGCAGCTCGATGGGTTCTTGAAAGCCAATGGCGCGCTGGTTCGGGTGAACGATGCCGGCCGTGAGCACGGACAGATTCGCGCTTTCAATAATCGAACCTTCGACGTTAGCAAGGCTGTGCCCACCGTCGTGATGCGAAACGAAGACTACGGCCGCATCACGCGGCTGCTCGCCGACGGGGGACCGGTGACTCTGGAATTCAACATCGTCAACCGCGTGTATCCTGAGGGCAAGACTTCCTACAACGCGATTGCAGAGATCCCCGGCACCGATAAAGCCGACGAAGTAATCATGCTCGGCGGCCATTTGGATTCATGGCATGCGGCGACCGGCGCCACCGACAACGCGATCGGCTGCGCCATCATGATGGAAGCGGCACGCATTCTGAAGACTCTGGGCTTACGCCCGCGTCGAACGATTCGCGTGGCATTGTGGAGCGGCGAGGAGCAAGGACTGTTGGGCTCACAGGCTTATGTGAAAGACACGTTCGGAACTTTTGAAAATCCCAAGCCCGGTTACGAAAAGTTCGGCGGCTACTTCAACATCGACACCGGCACCGGCCGCATCCGCGGCGCGGGTGTTTTCGGTCCACCCGAAGCCGCAGGCATCGTGCGCGAAATCTTGAAGCCGTTCAAAGAAGCCGGCGTCGTAGGAGCGATCGCGTCGCGCAGCCGCAACCTTGCCGGCTCAGACAACACTTCGTTTAATCAGGCGGGCCTGCCGGGCATCGGCCTGGGCGTCGATCCAATCGAGTACAACTCGCACACCTGGCACACGAATCTCGACACCTACGAACGCATCATCGAAGACGACGTGAAGAAAAACGCTGCGACCATCGCCTGGGCGGTTTATCAACTTGCAATGCGTGATGAACTGTTGCCGCGGTTCAAGACAGAAGACATGCCGCGACCACCG
>DATEPC010000080.1:0-21086 GCA_035273405.1 Pyrinomonadaceae bacterium
GCGTACAGGCCCAGCACCGCGGAATCGAAGATGAAGTACGAAGCCGTCTCCGGCACGTTGGCTTTCACGATGCCGAAAACGTATCCCACCGTTAGGGTGGTGAGCAGACCGGCAATCAGCGACCGCCGTGCCGCGATGTAACAAATCGTGAATGCGATTAAACAGGCGTAGAGACCCATGATTCCTGCTCACCCGGCAAAACCACCCGGCTTTGGCGGCGTCATTGGCACACTCTCTTCCGCGGCCTTGTTGAAAACCCGCGCCAGCATTCCTTCATTAACCCCGAACTGCGTCGGATAAAGATCGTTGAAGATTCTGATTTCAGATTCAGCGCCGGCTGCTTCCATCAGCAATGCTTTTGCGGTTCGATGTTCTCGATAGGGAACGTCGCTGTTGTCGAGATAGATGTAACCGCCAGGCTTGACCTTTGAAATGGCTGTCTTCATGACGCGATCACGTTCGTAACCATCGACCAGCACGAGATCAAATGTTGAGTCTTGATAGTCGGACACGGCTTCGTATTCAGCTTCTTCTCGGAGCCGGTAGTCCACGTTGTGAAAACCCTTTTGGGTAAGAATGGTTTTGACGGAGTCGTACCAGGAACGATCGGTCTCAACAGAAACCAGAAGCCCGCACCGGCGAGCAAACCAGACCGTTGACATTCCGGAACCAAACTCGAGCACTGACCAATTGGGTTTGACGAGCTTTCGAAGATGATTTATGGCGCGGAAGCCTAACCAGGGAAGTTCAGGGCGGCGGTTCGCCAGCTTGAACAATAGTGTCGTACGAATGCTTCCCGGAAGGTAAAGAAACCCTGATGGGTCAAGGAATTGACCGTGGTAATTGTGGAGCCGCGATTTTCTCATTCCGTCGCCCTTAATCAGCCTCGTTAACATCACTTCTGTTCCTTTCCCTTCGCCCGGTTCATGCTGCCAGTTCGCGAAGAGCAGTGCGGGTCAACAACTGTTGTAGTTTTTCGATTTGCTGAGCGGGATCGCAAAGCTCGGTCGCTCGCCACGGTCCGGCTGAGCCGAGCCGGCAGCGCAAAGTGCGATCCTCGATTAGCTGCCGGAGAACGCGTGATAAATGCTGAACGTTGCGGGGCTCAACCAGGACGCCGCAGCGGTCCGTGATGATTTCGCGAGCGCCGCCGATCTCAGTCGTGACAACCGGCAGGCCGGCGTAGAGCGCTTCAACGAAAGAAATTCCGAATGGTTCGGGATCGATATTGGGTTGGCAGAAGATGTCTGCGGCGGCGAGCAGCCGTGCGACGTGCGCTTGCTGACCGGTAAAGCGAATGCGATCGGCAATGCCCAGGTCCTGAGCGCGTGCAATCAGTTCGTTGAAGTGGCCAACTTCGTTCGGCCGCTGTGGCCCGCCCACGATCCAACAAACCCAGCGCTCGGAGTCACGCAAACCGGCGAGCGCGTCAAGCAGCGTCTGATGGCCCTTCCACGGCTCCATGCGGCTCGCCTGGATGATTACGATCGCATCGTTTGCGGTTTTCAATTCGGCGCGGACGCGCGCCCGGTTGCCTTTCGAAAACGATTGCGCGGGCGCGGCAACCGGACAATGAAGAACTTCGAGACGGGCCGCCGGCGCCGACTTGCGAAAAGCCTGCGCGGTAAATTCGCTATTGCAGATGGTTAGATCGGCAGGCGTTCGGCGGGCCCATTGTTCCAGCCAACTGTCGCGATCGGCAATACCGTGAATCCAGTTGATGAGCGGCACGCCGAGCGATTGCGCGACCGGGCCAAACAGGGCATGGGACCAGGCTGATTGGGAAATAACGGCATCGAACGCGACATCGTTCAGCAGGTTCGTAAAAGCCTGGCGCGCGCGGCGGACGGTGAGCGGCTGGCGCATCCGAACGTAGCCAAGCTCATGCACCGGCACGCCGCATTCATCAAGTTCGTCGCGCAGTCTTCCTTCGAAACAAAGGGCAAAGTGCTGTTGCATTGCCGGAGTGAGGCCGCCGTGACGCGCGAATGTCGCCAGCATCGTCTCAACGCCGCCGTACATGTTGCCGCTGTGTGTGAACAGAATGCGCATAAGTTAAATATCAGAAGTCAGCGAACACAGTTCGCGGATTTCGGGTTCGGCCGTTTGCGCCAGAGTTTGAGTTGCCAGGGTTTGATAGAGCGGCAGCAGTTCAGTCGCCAAACGCGCGCGATCGAATACGCGTTCGGCGGTAGCTCGAGCGCTGGCGCCCAATCGGTTTCGCAACTCTGCATCGGCAGCCAGGTGCGTTATTTGCACGGCGAGCGTCAGTGGATCCCCTGCATCATGACTAGCGAAGTCAATCCCGTCGTGCATCAACTCGGTGGCCCCGGCACCTTGACTCGCGATGATTGAGTTGCCGCACGCGGCGGCTTCGGCGATGACCAGCCCGAACGGCTCGCGCTCAGTGCTGGCATGCACGATGATGTCGAGCCCACGCATCGCTAACGCCGCGTCGTCGATGAAACCGGTAAAGCCGACGCGATCCGCGACATCGAGTTTCTCCGCCAGAGCGCGCAGCTCGCCGAGTGAATGTTGACTGCCTTCTGTTTGGTAGATTGCGTCCCCGATGATGTAGCCGTGCACCGGCAGGTGGCGCGGAAGCAGAGAAATGGCGCGCAGAAACGTCTCGTGACCTTTCCATCGCGCTAACGTTGCGATTAACCCCACACGAATTGTGTCGGGGACCGAAGGTCGCATGCCAGCCAACTCGTCCACATCAATGGCGGCGCCGGTCGAGGAAAATCGATGCAAATCAACGGCGTTATGAATCGTCGTAACGTTAATGCCTGTGCAAACGGCCCGCACGTCCGCCGCGACCGCGCCGGAATTCGCCATCGCGAGATCACAGAACCGCGAAAGATGCTTCAGAAGCCTGGCCATCAAAGGTCGCGACGAAACAAAGTCATGAATGTGCCAGACGAGCGCCGCCCCGCGCGGCTTCGCGAAGACGCCGAGCACGTGCACCTTAAAACCGTTTGTATGAATAACATCGGGCGCGAACGACCGAATCACCCGCCGCAGGCGAAGGACGTGAGCAATGATTGAAGGAGCAGCCGCCAACAGATTCAGCAGACTCTGTGCGGACGTCGCGTCACCCAAACGGGCTATGCCTTTCGGTAAGCGCAAGACCGTTGCTTGAACACGGAGTGCGTCACATTCCGAAATCAGCGGACCGTCCTCAGTGGTAACCACGTGCAGCGAAACTTCGGAATTCGCGGCGCGAATCGAGGCGAGCATATCGACCAAAACTCGCTCGGCTCCACCGAATTGGCTGCATGCGCTGAGATAAAGGATCTTCATTTGGGTACGCACGCCTCCGGCGTGCTTCAAGAAAATTTAGCGGTACGCCGGAGGCGCGTACCGCCCAAAAATCACGCGGCTTCTTCGACCTTGTAGTACTTCTGACCGTAATATTTGTAGTAGTAGTAATCGCTCGGGCGCAGACTTACGTTGTTGAGCACGACACCGAAAATTCTCGCGCCGACCTCCGACAAGACCTGACGCGACCGGCGCACGATTGTGCGCGAAACGCGATCGCCCTGGACGACTAACAACACACCATCAACGAGCGACGAAATCAAAACGCTGTCGGTGAACGACGCAATCGGCGGCGAGTCGAACACTATGTGCGTGTATCGCGTCTTCAGGAGCGCCGTCAATCGCTGCATTGCGTCCGAGCCAATCAGCTCAGCGGGATTTGGCGGAACTCTGCCTGAGGTCAGTACATCCACCCCGCTTTCTTCGTCATGCTTGATCATTCCGATCGCTTCTTCTTCGCTCATCTTGCTGGCGAGAATCGTGCTCAGCCCACTTTTGTTCTCCATATCGAACACCGAGTGCAGGCGCGGCCTTCGCATGTCAGCGTCGATTACCAGAACTTTCGCGCCCGTTTGTTTGAGAATGAGCGCCGTGTTGACGGCGGTAGTTGTCTTCCCCTCGGAAGGTTGGCTGGATGTAACGAGCAGAGTCTGCGGTGCGCCGCCTGCATTCGAGAGCAGAATCGACGTGCGCAGATGGCGGAAAGCCTCAGCCAGCGGCGAAGTCGAGTCAGCATTCAGGAGCAGCTCTGGCCGCGCGCTGTTGCTGAGGACGTTGCCGTTTTTTTGTAATTGCAGACCTGTCATCGACGAAGCCAGTCGCAGCCGCGTGGAAGCTTTGATCGCGGGAATCACGGCCAGCGCGGGCAGACGCAGAGATTTTTCGACGTCATCCGAAGAGTGAATTGTGTCGTCGAGATAATCGAGATAGCGCGCCAATGCGATTCCGAGGATGAGCGCGACCAACGCCGCGAGCGCCATGCTCTGCGCCCGCTTTGGACCGACCGGACTCTTCGGCACCGGCGCGTAATCGACAACGTGAATGTTGTTCGGCGTGCCGGCCATCATCACGTCGTTCTCTTTTGCGCGTTGCAGCAGGCCGTCCAGCAATCCTTTGTTCGTTTCGATTTCCTGCTGAATGATGCGGTAGTTCACCGCGGCCTCGTTTTGACTCAGCATCTCGCCGCGTTGGCGATCGAACGCCGTGCGCAGCGACTGTTCGCGCCCGGCAGCCTGGCGATAACGCGTTTCCAGATTGGTCGTGACGGTGGTCGTCGCGCGATTTCGCGAATCCTTGATTTGCTTTTCCAGCACCGCAATTTGCTGGTCGACTTCCTGAACTTCGGGATATTTCTCTTTGTACTCAACCAGCAGTTGAGCGCGCTTCTGTTTCAGATCCGTAAGTTTCGTCCCCGCGTCAGCGGCTTCTTTCGCCTGGCCTTCGGCCAAAGCTTCCGCCGCGCCGGGCGCAAGGCTCGCGCGGTAATTCGCCTCAGCAACTTTGCGCTCGTTTTCCGCTTCCAGCAGTTGCTTGTTCAGACCCGACAGCCGATCGACGACCGTGTTCTGGTTGGCGTCGAGTGAAAGAATCTGGTTTTCCTTGGCGTAGTTAATCAGGCGTTCTTCGCCGCTGCGAATTTCGGTTTGCAGTTCGGCAATGCGCTTTTGCAGAAAGTCGCCGGCCTTGTCGCTGGTCTCAGTCTTTCGTTCAAGGTTCGAGTAAACGAATGCGTCGGCGATGGCGTTGAGAACTTTTGAAGCGACCTGCGGATCCGCGTGCTTGAAGCGAACCTCAATCAGGCGCGTTTCGGTGATTGGCTTGACCGACAATCGTCTTTGCAGCATTTCCACGTAAGGCGCCAGGCGGTTCATCTCGGCCATGTCGTCACGCGATGTTTGTGGCGCGAGCGAATTCACGGCCACCCGTTCCGCGAGGGCTTTATTTTGCGACTTGTCTGTCGCGCCGAAGCCAATCGTCCGTTTGACGCTGCCCCACATGGATGAATCGGAAGAGCCGGAGCTAAAGAACTCACGGTTGTGTTCCAGGTCCAGCGTCTTGACGACCCGGCTTAGCAAGCCGGCGCTCGAGAGAATCTGAATTTGGGTATTGAAGTAGGTCGGGTCCTGCGACGGCGCGTTGAGAATGAACGCGTTGTTTTTGACCGCACCCAGCGCCGGATTCTGAGCTTCGAGATCAACCTGCACGTGCGCCGTGGCTTCGTACACGTCGGGTTGGCGCACCATGTAAAAGCCGACCAGCGTGGTGATGACGACCACGATGCCGATGATCAGCCAGACATGATTGCGAGCTGAACGAATGTAGTCGTGCAGCCGCGAATAGCCGGCGGTTGCCTCGGCCGGGTTGTCATAATCGTAGCTGTAGGTCGGCGTTAAAACAGCCTCAGCACGCTTGCCCAAAGCCATCGTCGAATTGTTTGTGTTTGGATCGGTGTTCATGTTTCCTCCCGAAGTCCTCGGTTAGGGAATTACGCGGGTCGGCAATTGGGCGATAGACGGCACGACAGCGCTGATCAAACTCCGCAGCAGGCGCTTGCCGCCCGAAACGGGCACATCGACGATGTCGCCGGCTTGCAACACGACATCCTCAGCGTTGCGGCGATCGATTGCTTTCAGGTCAACAAAAATTTCCGTTTTAGCTGCGCTGCCGGGCGGTTGGCGAACAATGCGGACGCGATCGGTCTTCGTGTCCGGCATCAAGCCGCCGCTGATGGCGATTGCGCGCGAAACGGTGATGCTTTCTTTGAGCGGGATCGCGGACGGGCGCAGCACATTGCCGACCACATACGCCTGATCGGCTTCAGCAATCGAAACCACGTCGCCCGGTCGCACGAACGGATTTGCTTCGTCTGCGCCGTTCAAAGTTTCATCGAGCTTGTAGTTGTCGAGCGCGCTTGCTTCCATCTCATTCGCTTCCAACCGCCCGGCATCGTCGCACGCCGCGCTCGTCGTGGTGTGCACGATCTGAATCGTCCGGCCGGCGTTCTCAGTCGGGCCACCGGCGAAGGAAAGCAACTCGAGCAAACGCACGCGCCGCTGCAGTTGAAATCGGCTGGGCGCGCGCACGGCCCCGAGCACGGCGACCGGCTGCGACTGGAACTCGCGAATGAAAACGTCAACCTGCGGACTGCGCAGGTAATCGACATAGCGACTGCCGATGTCGTCGGCCAACTGCTGCTCAGTCATGCAGGCCGCCTGGATTTCGCCTTCGATAAACGGCATGCGGATCATGCCGCGTCCGTCCACCCGCACGCCGTCGCGCGAAAATTGCGGCTTGTTGAAGACACGAACGTCCAGAACATCTCCCGGACCGATTCGGTAATGTTCGCTTGAGCGGGTAGCCGCGCTCACTTTTGCTGGCGCGGTGAGGTTGTTATTGGCGACCGGCGTTTGGGCCGACGCCGTCGTTGCCAGGAGCAGCACCGAAACCAGCCCAAACATGTTCCGAATGGCACTTCGTGTTCTCGTTTCTGCTTTGAAAACTGCTGTCATTGTCTTGCCCTCCCGAATGCCAGTCGCTGGGGTAAGTAAAAAGTTTTGTGCGAACGGCCCCCAGATTATTGAAAACGCTTGAGAAATACTTGAGCGGGACTTGAGCGGAGCAGTCAGAACCGGCTGCGGTCCCGGGCGGGCCCTCTTTCATGTGATTCGGGCAGGCCCGCCCGCTACGGCAGGCGGTCCTCACTTACACCCGCGCCCCAAAATGAAATGCGTTCGTAAGCTAGTTGCAACACTGGGCCGGGATGCGGGCGCCACGACCGCTTAAAAAAGCTGAAGCGACCCAAGTCCGGCGGTTATTCCCTCAAGTTTTTCTCAACCCGCCTTTATTAATCTCTCACCATCGCAAGCACAGATTTCACAACTCCGAGTCCAATGACGCTGCACGGTTCCTTCGTGAGCCGTTCCGCTATGTCTGAATTCAACAAAGGATGGGAATGATTCCGATGAAAAAACTCACACGTTCACGCGCAATAGTTCTGGCGACATTGATCGCGGCAGCCAGCGCGCTCGCCATTTTTGGATCCACGCTGCTTTCGTCCGATAGCGGAGCAGTAACCTCCGCGGCGTCACAAGGCACCGTCGAGGTAGCCGACTCCGCAGTCGCGACGCAGGCGATCAACACGCTACGGCTAGCCAACAGCCAAATCGACGCACGCGTCTCGCGCAAGACCGGTGTGTACACACTGGTGCGGGCGCAGTCGGGCGTTTTGGCGACGGCTAACGCTTTGCTTCCGCCAGAAACGCGTGCGCGGGCATTCCTGAGCACCCACGGCGGATTGTTGGGCATGACCGGAACTGAGCGCGCGCTTGCCGCCACATCGGGACCAGCCAGCACGTTGCAACTTGTTCGTATTTTCAACGATGGCGTCGGCGGCACGCACGTAAAGTTCGATCAGCGGTATCAGGGCCTCAATGTTTACGGCGCCCAGGTCGTGGTGCACATGAAGTCGACCGGAATCACCGCGGTCAGCGGCGATTACGTTCCCGCGATTAACGTTGGAACCAACCCGAAGGTCACGGCGGCGCGAGCAGCGGAAGTGGCATTGAAGCAGCAGGTCGGTCAGGACCCGTACACCGTGGCCGGCTCCGAACTGATGATTTATCGCACCGGCTTGCTGGAAGGCGCTCGCGGCCAGAGCAGGTTGGCTCATGCGGTGACGGTGACCAACGGTAAAGGGAATCGCGATTTAATCGTGATCGATGCTTTGAAGGGCGACATTCTGAATCGCATCGGCCTGAACCCGCACGCTAAAAATCGCATTATCTACACGCCAATCTATGGCGATCCGTTCGCCGTACGCCACGAAGGCGATCCGTATACGCCCGGCAACACCCCGGGAACAACTGGCGCCGATCCAATCAACAATCTCTACTTATTCGCCGGCGAGACTTACAACATGTTTAGCTCGGCCTTCGGGCGTGATGCTTACGATGGTGCCGGGCACACGATGCACAGCGTTTTGCTTGCCAACAACCAATGCCCCAACGCCTATTGGAACAGTGTCTCAACCAACTATTGCCCTGACTTCGACGCCGACGACGTGGTATCGCACGAGTGGGGTCATGCCTACACAGAACACACGCACGGCTTGATCTATTCGTACCAGTCGGGCGCGCTGAATGAATCCTACTCGGACATCTTCGGCGAGTCGCACGATTTGCATAACGGCGTCGATGCCGAAGGCGGCAGCAACAACGCTCAGCCGATGCCGAATGGCCAACGCTGGCAGATGGGCGAGGACGTGAATGGCTTCAACCAGCCGGCGCTCGGAATTCTGCGCGACATGTGGGACCCGACCCGATTTGGCCAGCCGGACAAAGTCAGTTCGGCAAATTACTCGTGCGGGTCCGGAGACAGTGGCGGCGTCCATGCTAATTCGGGCGTGCCCAATCACGCGTTCGCGATGCTGGTCGACGGCAAGACTTATAACGGCCAGAACGTACAAGCCATCGGCTTTACCCGCGCGCTGGCTATCTATTACCGCGCAATGACGGTCTATCAGGGGCCGACCAGCGACTTCCAGTTTCACGCTTTGGCTTTACAGGCATCGTGCAACGACCTGATCGGTGCTCCGCTTAAGAACCTATCGACCAGTTCGGCCACTGGCGCGATTTCCACCGACGTCATTACGGCGACCACTTGTCAGCAGGTTCAGAAAGCAATGCTGGCGGTAGAAATGAGCAGCCCACCGCCGTGCCCAATAACCATTTTGCTTGAGCCCGATGCGCCGGCAGCCTGCGCCGGGGCGGCCGATATCTTCACCGAAAATTGGGAAGACGGAAACATGGATGGCTGGACCAAGAACAGTGCTGGAACTTTTCCAGAGTGGGAAGACGCTTCCCGTCCGGTGAGAGATTTCGCGATTGATGCGACACCACCGGCCCCGGTTGTCGGCAAAGTTGCCTCGGCTAAGGCCCCGGCCGTCGGCGAACCAGGTGGCGGTGATTGCACTCCTGTCGCGGGAACAGATTATTCGGGCCAGTTCTCAATCGACAGCCCGACCATCACGATCCCAGCGGGGAATAATGACGTGAAACTCAGCTTCGACCATTACGTCGATAGCGAAGGGGGCGTGGACGGAGGTCAGTTGGAACTGAGCGTAAACGGCGGGGCGTTCCAGCTCGTGCCGGAATCCGACTACGTATACAACTACCCCAAGACTTCCTACAGTCTGCCGCCGCCTGCGGGCAATAACACCAATCCCAATCCGGGTGAAGCGGCCTGGACCGGAGCCAACGTCGGCACGCCGGCATCGGCGCCCCGAAGTTCGTGGGGAACGACTATCGTTAACCTTGCCAACCTAACCAATCCCGGCGACACCGTGAAGGTTCGCTTCAACTGGAGCCAGGATGGCTGTAACGGCACTGACGGTTGGTACGTGGACAACATCCGTGTCTACAACTGCGCGCTACTTGAGGCTCCAACCCTCTCTCTGGGGGCGGACTATCAGAACCCGGATCCGAACGGCAGCTACACGCTCAACTGGACTCGCCCGGCAGGGGCAACCGGACCGGACGTGCTTCAGGAATCGTCCGTCTGCGCACCACTACTGACGAGCGATGGCAGCAGCCTTACGGGATGGACGGCGGCGAAGGATAACGAGTTCGCTGCGACGTGGGGGACCGACAGCGCCAAACCGCAGCACGCACCTAACAGTGCCTTTAAGGCGACTCCAAACGAGCAGGGCTTCGATTCGGCTACCCTGACTTACAACAGTCCGATTCAGATACCCGCAACCGGTATCACCACGTTGAGATTCTCTCAGTGGTATTTCAACGAGGATGACGATCGAGGCTTTGTTGAGGTGTCGACGAATGGCGGAACCAGTTGGACGCCAATCTACACTAACGCTCGCCCGATGGGCGACCTGCCGGATGTCGGTGTGACTGCCTTCGCTGACGAAGGATTAACACCGCAGGACCTGGATCTGACGATTTACAGTGGGCAAACGATTCGCCTGCGCTTCCGCTATTTCCAGGGCGAATCCGACTTCTTCTTCTTTGTCCATTACGGCTGGTACATCGATGACATCTCGATAACCAACGATAGCTGGCTCGACCTGACCAGCGCCGATGTCATCTCGTTTCTGGTTAGCGGCAGGAGTGACGGCACGCGCTGTTACCGGGCCCGGACCACTTATCCGTCCAGTATTCCAAGTCCGTACAGCAATGTCGTGACCGCCGTGACGGACATTGTTTGCACAGTGCAGAACATCGCACTGGGGGCGGCGGGTTCAATCGCGAGCGCCACCAGCTCGCATTCAAGCGGCTTGTACCCGGCGGGTGGCGCCATCAACGGTAACCACACCGGGTCCGACTGGAACAACGGCGGTGGCTGGAACGACGGCACTCGGGATACGTACCCGGACACGCTCGAAGTCGACTTCGGACAGAGCCGAACGATCGACGAGATTGGTGTCTACACGCTCCAGAACAATTGGCTAAACGCCGTGGAGCCAACCGAAACGACTTCGGCGTCAGCCGAGGGCATCCTCGATTTCACCGTTGATTACTGGAACGGTTCAGCCTGGGTGAACATCGCCAGCGTCACCGGTAATGACAAAGCGATGCGCGTCTTCCAGTTCCCGCAGCTCACGACGACGAAGATTCGCGTCGTGGTCACAGCGGCGAGAAACAATTGGAGCCGCATCGTCGAAGTCGAAGCGAAAGGCTGCAACTAAGCAAACAAAAACTCGGCCCATCACGGAAGCGTGGTGGGCCGAAACACTTTTCAGATTCTTGAACGGAGAAGCCATTGATTATGAAGGGTAAGTTGGTCTGGTTTGTTGTCCTGCTCACGGTTTCCGTCGTGAGCGCATTGCCTGCGGTCGCTAAAGATCCGTCCCGCGATGTGCTCGGTGTTCGCCCCAACATGAGCATGGACGAGGCGCGCCGCCGATTGAACAAGATCGGTCGCCAGCAGACAGCCGAGAGAATGAAACATGAAGTGTGGGAGGTGAAGGACAGCCGCATCTCTCATGTCGGCATAAGGTTCGACAGCAAGACACACGTCGTGCGCTGGGTCACCGCAATTGCGCGGGCGGATGCGAAACATCGTCTGCGATACAGCGACCTGGGCGACCTCAGCCAGGCACAACATAAAACCGACGGAACGAACCATACCTACATCTGGCGCGTGCCGGCTCGCGGCCAGCGGTCGGGCTACGTATTTGAGGCGCTTGGAAGCGACCCGCAATACGTGACTTCCTATCGCTTGCTGCGCACTTTTGAATAGTCACATCGATTTTCCAAGGGAGATTTCAAAAATGCTGCGACAACTTCTGGCGCCGAATTCGAAGAAATTCCAAAACCACCGAAGAGTACGCCCTGCTTCAACGCTGTTCGGAATCGGCATCACAGTGGCCTTTGCGGCGGCGATCTGCCTGATCGTTGCGCTGGCGCCTTCAACGTCGCTAAGGGTGGTCCATGCGGGCACGCCGACCGTCTTGCACTTCCATGGCAACAGTCACGATTCTGGCGGTTCGCCGCCCGCACCCTGCACCGGCGATGGCCGCGCAGATCTTCTTAACTGCGATGGCCCATTTTTGACGGCTAGTGGAACTCTGGACACGGCTCAGGCGGCGAGCTGGTTTATTGCCAACCCCGCGCTTGACGGTACTGCCGACCGCACGATTTACGATCCAAGCTGGATTTGGAACTCGGGCCCGGTGCGACTTGGTGGCGAGATGACAGTGGATTTTTGGGCTTCGTGCGGCGCCTGCGGCGGGGGACTGGGTAACGCCGACTGGACCATCCGCGTATGGGCGGATGGAGTCATGGCTTACGAGGAAGTGGTAAGGGCAACCCCGGACCTTCCGAATGTTCCCAAGCTGCTCTCTGCGAAAGTGTTCCTGCCCGAAGTAATTGCGGCGCAGAACATTGTGCTCCACGTCGACCCTGTGTACATCGACTCGCAAAACAACACCAAAATTTACTACGACTCGCAGTCGGCCTGCCCGGGTACGCTTCCCGGCACCCAAGGTCCCTGCGACTCCAAGGTCACCATGCCGGTGCTGGCGCCGGGTGACCCAGTGCCAACGCCGACGCCCAATGGGGCGGGGGTAACATATCTCAAAGGAGGCATTAACTTCAGTCCGAATGTGCCGCTGCACGCGCCTGCCACAGTTCGCGATGGCGAGCCGTCGCTGCGTGTTGATAAATACGGCAACGCTTATGTCGCTGGTATTCGCGGTGTGCCTGCCGGTTGCGACCTCTGGTATTTCGATCTGCGACCGACCGTTAACGGCCAACCTAACCCCATGTACGATCCTTACATGCGGAACCCGCTTTACCGCGGCCAGCCCGACGCTTTCACCGGTGAAGCCGAACCTTCGTTGCTCGCGGACGGGGGCGGCGACGTTGATCTGGCAGTCACATTTCCCGCAAGCGCCACGGAAGATTCCAATGCGCCGCCCACGCTGGCGTTCACGAGTTTGACTGCGGCGAATATCTCAGTTGCCAAGTCGACGGATCGCGGCATTACTTTTCAGAAGAACCCGGCAGGCAATATCACCGGAGGCTTACCCGGCGACGACCGGCAGTGGTTTGAGGCAGTCGGCTCGAACACCGTCTACATCTTTTATCGGACACTTGCGCCAGCTGTTTCGATGGTTCAGCGCTCTACCGACGGCGGTTTCACTTTTGGTCCGGCGCGCACTGCTGGGCCAATCGGACAAGCCGGCTACATCGACGTGCACAAAGCAACCGGCACGGTCTACATCAGCGGTTCATCGGGTCAGGTTTGCGTCGGCGAACCTGACGCGCTTACGGGCGAGCCACTGTCATACACCTGCAAACCGGCGGGACCGGCAAACGGCGCCAACCTGTTCTTCGTGGTCAAGGTTGCTGACGATGGCACGCCTAACGGCACGCTCTACGTCAACTACTCTGACAGCACTAACATTTTTCTTAGGTCCTCGACGGACAAGGGCGACACGTGGAGTGCGCCCATCCAGATCAACAATGGTCCCGAGGTTACAAAGAACCTGCTTCCCTGGATGGAAACCGGCCCTGTGCCCGGCTCTGTCGGCATCGTCTGGTACGGCACTTCATCCTCGGAGAATAACAACGATTCCGATTGGAATGTCTTCTTCGCACAGGTCACTGGCGCAAGCACAGGCAGCCCAACCGTCCGTCAGGTAAAGGCGAGCGACCACGTTCACCACGCTTCAAACATTTCGCTCTCAGGGCTCGACCCGACGGCGACAGACGTAAATCGCAACCTGATTGACTATTTTCAGGTGGCGTTTGATCCGACCGGCGCTGCCGTCATTGCCTACACGGACGACCACAACGATTACGACGGCAATACCTACGTGATGCGTCAGATTTCCGGACCAACCGTCAGCGGGGGCAGTGTTCCTGCCCCTGTGGAAGGATCGGGATTGCCGGCGGCGCCGCCCTTTTCGACCGATGGCTCGCAGGTGATCGATCCCGCGCAGGACGCGCGTACTTCAACTGCGATTCTGAACCAGAATGAGCCGGTAGACATCACTTCAATCACCTACTCGACTGAGGGACCAACCAACAACCTTGTGCTTGTCGGCAAGATGAAGGTGACAGACTTGACCGCCGTGCCACCAAGCGGACTTTGGCGGATGAACTTCGCTGCCAACGCGCCTGACTCGGTATTAAGTCCCACCGGTCTATTCAGTTTCGCTACTGCTGACCGTGGCGATCAGTTTTACCTGTTGGCACAAACTGACGCTGCGGGCGCTCAGACTTATCGCTATGGAACCGCTATTCGCAATGGCAATGGGGGCATGACCTACACAGACCGCGGGGTGGCAGACAGCGGATCGTTTGATCTGGCGACCAAAACGATCACAGTCAAGGCAGCACTCAGCAAGTTCAACCCATTTGTCGCGGCGGGCAACGCAGCAATAGCCGGCGGCTCGGTGTTAACTGGTCTGCGTGGTTCAGCATCGATTGCCGCCGCGGGCAATGCCGGACGCTCCGACAACACGCGTGGCGGAACACAGTTTCTAATCCCAGTGCCCCGCATTAACGTTGCTCTTAGCGCGAATGGCGCCGTTGCCAGCGCTTCGTCGTCGCACCTGAGCGGGTTGTACCCGGTGGCCGCGGTCATCAATGGAGATCGAAAGGGTAACAACTGGGGAACGCTCAACGGCGGCTGGAATGACGGGACGCGCAGCGCATATCCCGACACGCTCGAAATCACTTTCAGTAGTGCGAAGACAATTGATGAAATCAACGTCGTGACACTCCAGAACAATTGGCAGAACAATCCGGGCGAGCCGACGCTGGACTCGTCCTGCACCGGCGAAGGCATTCTCGATTTCGCCCTTGAGTACTGGAACGGCAGCGCCTGGGTGGTCATTCAAAACGTCACTGGCAACGACAAGGCATGGCGCCAATTCACGTTCGCACCTGTTTCGACGACGAAGATCCGCCTGGTAATAAATAACTCGCGGAATAACTGGAGCCGCGTCGTGGAACTCGAGGCGTTTGGACAGTAAAGACGTAACAAAACACAGGAGGAAAAGAATGACCCAACGGAAATCAATCCGAATCGCAGCTCTTGGAATCGCGATTGTCTCGGCGTTCACGTTGGGCATTCTTATCTTCTCGTCTTCATCAGGCGTCGAGGCGGCGCAGGGCAGCCCGGATCGCATTTGGAATGAGGTGAGCGTTGCAAGCCTGGTGGCTCCGGCAGGCACGCGAGTGTTGGCGCCGGTGAAATACCGCGCCGTTTCAATCAACACTTCTGCCTTGCAGATGACACTGGCACGCGCGCCGATGGAATTCACCCCGGCCGCGGTTGCCGGGCGCGTGGAAATTACTCTTCCCAAACCCGATGGCGGCTATGCGCGGTTCGCGGCCGAAGAGTCTCCGGTCATGGAACCTGTGCTGGCCGCCAAATTTCCTTTAATCAAGACGTACCGCGCACAGGGACTCGACGATCGCACGGCGACAGCCAGGTTCGGCGTTTCACCGTCGGGCTTCCATGCGATCGTTCTTTCGCCGTCAGGCACGTACTACATCGATCCATTCCGCCGGGGCGACACGGTCAATCACATCAGCTACTTCACGCGCGACTATCCAAACCTGAGCCCGGAGCCCTTCGAATGTCAGGTGTTTGACAAGAACGGCCAGCCCGCGGCGCCGCTTAGCGCTTCCCGCGCGGCGTCGCTTGCGGCAGCACGTCCGAACGGCGGGAACCTGAAGACTTACCGGCTCGCGCTCGCGGCGGACTTTGAGTACTGCGATTTTCACAGCGACGACACGATTCCCGACAAGGCTGAGGTGATGGCGAACGGGATTATTCCCACGGTCAATCGCGTGAACTCAATTTACGAACGCGAAGTCGCCGTGCACATGAACCTGGTCGCGAACAATGATCTGATTCTCTTCAACACGCCGGCCGATCCTTACGTCGATAACAATGGCACTCAGATGCTCGCCGCGAACCAGGCGACGTGCGATGCCTTGATCGGCCCGCTGAATTACGACATCGGTCACGTCGTCTCGACCGGCGGCGGCGGCGTCGCGTTTCTCGGCGTAATTTGCAGCGTGCAGAAGGCCGGCGGCGTAACCGGATTACCGCAACCCACCGGCGACCCTTTCCATGTTGATTACGTCGCGCACGAGATGGGCCATCAGTTCGGCGGCAATCACACGTTCAACGGCACCAGTGGCTCGTGCTCGGGTAACGAAGGCGCCAGCACCGCTTACGAAGTCGGGAGCGGCTCGACGATTCAGGCCTACGCCGGTATCTGCACCGGGCAGAATTTGCAGCCGAATAGTGACGACTACTTTCACGGCGCCAGTTACGATGAGATTCTCGATCACATTGGTTCAGATGGCGGGACCTGCGCGGTCACGACTTCAACCGGTAATAACGCGCCGGTTGTTGAAGCTGGAACGAACTACAACATTCCGAAGCTGACGCCGTTCACACTTACGGCGAGTGGCAGCGATCCTGACGGCGACTCGATCACTTACTGCTGGGAAGAATTCGACCTTGGGCCTGGCAACGATGGGCGCACGGACAACGGCAGTTCGCCGATTCTGCGTTCGTTCAATCCAACCGCCAGTCCGTCACGCACATTTCCGCGACTGGGCGATTTGCTGAACAACACCACGCGCTACGGCGAGATCCTGCCGGCCACCGAACGCGAGTTGAAGTTTCGCGTAACCGTGCGCGACAACCGCGCGAACGGTGGTGGAGTTAACTACGACTCGATGAAGGTGAACGTCACCGACGACGCCGGGCCGTTTGTCGTTTCTTATCCGGACGGTGGCGAAATTTGGGACCAGGGCGAGACGCGGACGATCACCTGGGATGTTGCGAATACCAACGCCGCACCAGTCAATGCGGCCAACGTTGATATCGCACTGTCACTCGACGGTGGTCTCACGTTTCCGGTCGTATTGGCTGCGGGTGTGCCCAACGATGGGTCGCAGGACGTGACCGTGCCGTCTGATTCCAGCGGCACCGCGCGCGTGCGCGTGATGGGAAGCGGCAACGTTTTCTTCGATCTGTCGAACGCGAATTTCATGATCAATCCGCCGCCGTTGCCGCCGATTGCCCTGAACGATGTGGCCACGACGCCGTTCCGCACGCCGGTTATCGTTCCGGTCTTAACGAATGACAGCGATCCGGAAGGCGGCTCGCTTTCGATCAGCAGCGTCCAGGCAACCACCGACCAAGGTGGCACTGCAGTCGTCGATGACAACGGCACGCCGAGTAACGCCAGCGATGATCGCGTTCGCTACACACCGGCGCCGTTCTTTTCCGGCATTGATGAGTTGAATTACACCGTTAGCGACGGAGGACTGACCGCAACAGCGACAGTGACCATCACGGTCATCTCGTTCTGTCCGCCGCAACCTACGGGAAACTTCAACGCTAACTTCGAATCCGACGCGAATGGCTTCACGGTATCGACGCCGGCGAACGCCCCGCAAAGTGTGCCCTGGACGCGTGGCCCTGATCCGACAGCACACAGTCCCATCTTTTCCTTCTTCACCGACAACGCGATGGTCAACGGCGCGGTGAAAGCCGATCGGCTGATCTCGCCGCCGCAATACATCAGCTCAACGACGCGCCTGATTTTCTGGCATCGCTTCTATCTCGAGGCCGACTATGACGCGGGTGTACTGGAAGTTTCGACGGACGGCGGCGTCACGTACGCAGATGTGACAAGTCTTGGTGGCGTTTTCATCAGCGGTGCTTACAACACCCTAATGCCCGAAGGCGGGCCGCTGGCGGGACGCATGGCCTGGAATGGCACATCGCCCGGCGTCCTGGACGGAGTCATGGACAAGGTCGAAATAGATGTCGGCGCTTTGGCCGGACAGACCGTGGTTTTCCGCTGGAACTTCCGCGCTGACGATTTGAATACTTCTGAAGCGGTCGGCTGGTGGGTTGATGACATTCAATTCACGAACCTGCTGGTTGAAGCTCCGTCGTGCAATACGCCGCCGCTCGCTCTCGACCAATCGGTTTCGACAAATGAAGACACTCCGGCGGGGATCACTCTGACGGCCGACCAGGGCGGAGAAACCGACGCGCTCAATTTTAATGTTCAAGACGCGCCGGATCACGGAAGCCTGTCCGGGACCGCGCCGAACCTAACTTACACACCGGCCGCCAACTACAGCGGCACAGACACGTTCACCTTCACGGCCAGCGATGGCCCGAACACCTCAAACGTCGGGACTGTCACGATTACCGTCAATGCCGTCAACCAGACGCGCACGAATTACGCTCTGGCGGCAAACGGAAGTTCGATCGTCGCTTCATCATCGCACCTAAGCGGTTTGTACCCGGCCAGCGCGGTCATTAACGGTGATCGCATCGGAAACGGGTGGGGAACGTTGAGCGGTGGTTGGAACGACGGCACGCGTAACGGATATCCCGACTCACTCGAAATTACATTTAGTAGCGCCAGGACGATTGACGAGATCAACGTAGTGACGTTGCAGAACGGTTGGCTGAATGGCGGCGAACCGACCCTAAACACGCTGGCGACCGGCGAAGGCATTCTCGATTTCAACGTGCAGTACTGGAATGGCCAGCAGTGGGTAACGATTCCCAACGGCAGCGTCACAGGCAACGACAAGGCCTGGCGGCAATTCACCTTCGCTCCGGTAACCACGACAAAGGTGCGTTTGTTCATCACCGCGTCGCGGAACAATTGGAGTCGAGTTGTAGAGCTCGAGGCCGTCGGGGCGGCCGCACCGTAAACACCGAATTCACTCAGGGATCGATTGACGGAGGAACCATCATGAAAACAACCAAACTAAACCGAGTGGCACTTTCGGTCGCCCTCATGCTCTTTATCGTCGGCGGGTTAAGTTTCTTGTCATATTCCGTCGCGCAAAGGGCGCCGAGAACAACACTTGATTTGAACTGGCAGTCGAAGGTTGATCCGAGTGTTTTGTCGCAGGCCGCGCTGGCGCCGGCCGAGTTTTACATCCACATGACCGACCAGGCCGATCTGAGCGGCGCAGATGCGCTGGATATGAAGGAGCAGAAAGGCGAGTACGTCTTCCAACAGCTCACGGCAAAGGCGGCCGCGACGCAATCCGGCGTCAAGCAAGTGCTCGCCTTGGCCGGCGCTGAGTACAAAGCTTTTTGGGTCTCAAACGGCATCTGGGCAAAGGGTAATTTGGCAGTAGTGCAAGCCGTTGCCGTGCGGCCCGAAGTTGCTTACATATATGCGAGCGGCGGCGCCCGGTTAAGTCTGCCGCCACAGGAAGAGCCCCTCGCGTCCTCTCCGGATTCGCCTAACAGTCCGAACATCATCAACGCACCGCCAGACACTACAATCGAGCCCGGCCTGAACATAGTCGATGCCGAACAAGTGTGGGCGAGAGGAATTCTCGGAGACGGTGTGGTGGTGGCCGGGGCCGACACCGGAGTGAGATGGACTCACAATGCGCTTAAGCCAAATTATCGTGGCTGGAACGGCTCAACTGCGGATCACAACTACAACTGGCATGACGGGATTCATGTGCAGGACCCGCTGAACCCTTGCCCCGCAGTTCCACCGGCGATTCCGCAAAACTCAACGCCGGAGCCCTGCGACGATGACGCGATCCTGGGTGGCGGCCACGGCTCGCACACGGTCGGAACGATGGTCGGCGATGACGGCGATCAAAACCGGATCGGCATGGCGCCAGGTGCTCAGTGGATCGCCTGCCGCAACATGAATCAGGGTGTGGGTGCTGTCCCCACTTATATGGAGTGCATGGAATGGTTTATCGCGCCGACGAACATTGCAGGCACAAATCCGATGCCCTCCAAAGCCCCTCATGTGATTAACAATTCATGGGGCTGCGTTGAAGGTTGTCCGCCGCCGGCCTTGCGGAACACGCTTCAGGCCAGCCGCGCGGCGGGTATTTTTTATGCCGTCTCAGCCGGTAACGATGGCGACGTTTCGTGCGGCTCAATTTATCATCCCCTGGCGCGCTACCCCGAAGCATTTACGGTCGGCTCGACCACGCACACAACCGACACCGTTTCAGACTTCAGTAGTCGCGGCCCGACCACCGGCGAGCCGGACGCTCCAGTCCAGATCAAACCAAACATAGCGGCGCCCGGCAGCACGATACGTTCAGCCCAGCGCGCCAGTGATAGCGCCTACGCTAACTTAAGCGGGACGAGCATGGCTGGGCCGCACGTGGCTGGACTGGTCGCGCTCTTGATTTCTGCGAATCCAAGGTTGGCCGGAAAGATTGATCGCCTCGAGAACATTATCGAGCTAACAGCGGTCAGGAAATACGCTACGTCTCCTTTTTGCCCACCGGACACGGCGACGTCTGTTCCTAATAACGTCTATGGTTGGGGTCGAATAGATGCGCTGGCCGCGGTTATTGAAGCGCTGCCACCGGTGGCTGTTGACGATACGGCGACTACTGCCCAGAACACACCGGTCACCATCAATGTGCTTGCGAACGATACGGACGAGGACAACGATCCGCTCGCGGTTACCGCTGTTTCGAATCCTCCGAACGGCTCGGCGGTCATCAATGGCGATCAGACCATAACCTACACGCCCGACACGAGTTTCTCGGGGCAGGACACCTTTACCTACACGATGTGCGCACCGGAAGGCTGTGACACTACCAGTGACACGGCGACGGTGACGGTCACCGTCACGGGCGCGGGCTTGACGAACTATGCGTTAAGCAGTAGCGGCGGAGTTGCGACGGCGTCCAGTTCACATTCGAGTGGCCTGTATCTCGCAGCCGCGACGATCAATGGAGATCGCATCGGCAACACCTGGGGCACAGTTAATGGTGGTTGGAATGATGGCACGCGTGCCGCCTATCCGGACGACCTGGAAGTTGCGTTCGGTGCCGCCAAAACCATCAGCGAAATTCGCGTCTTCACTTTGCAGAATGGTTGGGCGCTCGCCGGCGAACCGACTGAAACAAGTTCGTGCAGCGCTGAAGGCATTCTCGATTTCGACGTGCAGTATTGGAATGGCCAGCAGTGGGTCACGATTCCCAGCGGCAATGTCACCGGCAACGACCGCGCGATGCGAGTCTTCACATTCCCGGCAATTTCGACAACGAAGATTCGCGTGCACGTCACTAACGCGCGCAACAACTGGACACGCATCGTCGAAGTGGAAGCCTTCGGCGCGGCTGGTCAGTAAGGTTTGAGAAGGGCGAGGTGCGGCCCCCTCTACCTTTGGAAGAGGGCTCCGGGTGAGGGAGTGAAGCAGCGGCAGAAGCCCGCGCGTAAGCAAGGGCGAGTTCCGCGAAATTGGC